>CBFHLW010000045.1:0-13330 GCA_965656805.1 Alphaproteobacteria bacterium | reverse complement strand
GCCGAGGCAGCTGAATAAGTGACCGAGCTAAGCTTTGAGCGTGCTCAAGGCTGGCCCGTGCGGCGGGTGGCAGGCGTTGATGAAGCGGGTCGAGGCGCGTGGTGTGGTCCCGTTGTTGCGGCGGCAGTTATTCTGCCCGATGACTTTGATATTGCGCCATTGGCTGATAGTAAAAAATTAAGCCCTAAGCGTCGAGCAAGCCTGCGTTTAATAATAGAAAAACAGGCTCAGTTTGGGATAGGGTTTGCAGATGCCAGTGAAATAGACAAACTAAATATTTTACAAGCGACATTTCTCGCCATGCAGCGTGCCCTTTCTAAGCTGTCAGTTGATTTTGTATTGATTGACGGAAATAAGGCGCCACAATTGGCAGTGGACTGTCAAACCATTATTGGTGGCGATAATATTTCGGCCTCAATTGCCGCGGCCTCAATTATTGCGAAAGAAACCCGTGATGATTGGGTGCGCGAAATTTCCGATGATTATAAACAATATGGCTGGGCAAAAAATAAGGGTTACGGCACAAAAGATCACCGCTCCGCAGTTCAAGAATATGGGCCGACACATTTTCATCGCATGTCATTTCGTCCTATGCGCGATATGCAAACCTAAATATCGATTTCTTTTATCGAATATATACTATGAGAAGTAGCTGTGGATATTTGTGTGGATAATGTAACCATATGGATTCATTTATAAATTGACGGCGAATCAAGAATGACTCATGTTCGGGCATGAGCAAAAAACATTCAACCCAGGCACTGCCCTTAAACCAAATCCTCCACGGCGATACGATCGCGCATATGAAGGCTTTGCCCGATTCATCAGTGGATCTTGTGTTTGCTGATCCACCTTATAACCTTCAGTTAAGACAGCAATTAACGCGCCCTGATCACTCTCATGTCGACGCTGTGACGGATGATTGGGATAAATTCTCTGATTTTCAGGCCTATGATATGTTCACCCGGGCATGGCTTGCTGAGGCGCAGCGCATTTTAAAGCCAACAGGGACACTTTGGGTTATTGGCAGCTATCACAATATTTTCCGCGTGGGGACAGCTCTCCAAGATCTCGGATACTGGATTTTGAACGATATTATATGGCGCAAAACCAATCCAATGCCGAATTTTAAAGGCACGCGATTTGCCAATGCCCATGAAACACTTATTTGGGCGACACCCAATGCCAATGCCACAGGTTATTGCTTTAACTATCAGGCGATGAAAACCCTCAATGAAGGCATCCAAATGCGGTCTGATTGGCTTTTGCCGATTTGCACAGGTCAGGAGCGTTTGAAGGATGCCTCAGGACATAAAGTGCATCCAACACAAAAGCCTGAAGCTTTGCTTCATCGGGTTTTGTTGGCAACAAGTCAGCCAGGAGATGTTGTTTTGGATCCATTTTTTGGGTCGGGAACGACGGGTGCTGTTGCCAAATATTTGGGCAGGTCCTTTATTGGGATCGAGGCCGATGAAACATATATCAAAGCCGCTCGCCAGCGTATTGATCAGGTTGCGCCCGCGCCCGACGCGGCTCTCGAAGTCACACAATCAGCCAAGGCACTTCCGCGGATTCCCTTTGGGTCTTTGATTGAAAGCGGTATGATTAGACCTGGAACGCAATTATTTGGTCCCTCACGCCGCTACCAAGCGCGCGTACGTGCGGATGGCAGTTTGAAAACTGGGTCGACAAAGGCTCCAATTACAGGATCCATCCATCAAATTGGCGCACACGTTCAGGGCGCTCAAGCATGTAATGGGTGGACCTTCTGGCACGTTGAAAGCGATGACAAACTGATATCGATTGATGACTTGCGCAATAAAATGCGGGCGCAAAAAACTCATTAACGATTGGTGAATTCGAATAGTGGGAGAGCGTGTGGATTTTTTATGAGTTTACACGCACGTCGCTTTGAATTGTTTTTTCAACAAAAACCTCAACTTTACGCATGAGGTTGGGCAGCGCTGCTTCATGAAGGGCTTTGGCGTCGCGCCATGTGAAAGTGCTATCTAAAGTGTCAATCAATGCCATATCTGAGGATGTGGCATGGCCAATCCAGACCGATAGCGTTAATTCAAAATGAGTGAAAACGTGACGCACCACATTCGAATGCTTGACCCAGTTAAGAGATAAATGATTGCCGATATCCCGATCATTGGGCGTGTCCCAGCCATGAGAGGGAAATTCGATCATATTACCAAGTAAACCGCGTGCGGGTCTTTGCCGAGTTAAAATATGGCCATGCTCGTTATAGACCCAAAACAAAACGCCCTTGCGTTTTGGTTTTGGCTTTTTGGGTAAGCGTCGCGGTAAACTATCGGCGATATTTTGCGCATGCGCCGCACATATTTTACGCCACGGGCAAATGCCACAATTGGGGTTGTGTGGGGTGCAAATAGTTGCGCCAAGATCCATCATAGCTTGTGCAAAATCTCCCGCGCGATTATTCGGCACTAAACTTTCGAGCGATTTGGCGACATCTGCTTTAAGAGCCGGAAGCGGGGTTGTGCATGCAGTTAACCGCGAAATGACACGTTCAATATTGCCGTCAATAGGCGCGGCTTTCTGGTCAAAAGCAATGGCGCAAATGGCCGCCGCCGTATAGGGCCCAATGCCTGGCAGCGCGATAAGTTCTTTTTCATTTTTTGGAAAAATGCCGTTAAAATTATCGCGTATCAGGCGGGCACATTTTAGCATATTGCGGGCGCGCGCATAATAGCCGAGCCCAGCCCAAGCACGCATAACATCGTCATCATTGGCATTGGCGAGTGCCGTAATCGAGGGCCACACTCTGATGAATTCATTAAAATACGGGATAACAGCAACAACAGTTGTTTGTTGGAGCATAATCTCTGACAGCCAAACATGATAAGTATTCGGGGTGACGCCAATGGGCGCCCGCCAAGGGAGCTCTCTGGCGTGTGTGTCATACCAGGTTAATAATTTTTTTGTGCTCTTTGCTAAACTCATGTGATCTTCATGCTCGGTTCTAACTCGTAAGCGCCGCCATGATCGTGTAAGATGATACAATATTAGGAGATGACTATGGCCTATAATGGCACAAAGCCGCAAGGCAAAAGCACACCGCTCTCGGCATTGGTGGGGCGGCTTACCTCGTCGGTCATGCGTCGCCGTGGTTTTCGTGACGTCCAAATTATAGATCACTGGCCGTCAATCGTTGGCGCTCAGCTTGCTTCCATGAGCTTGCCCGAAGGCTTAAATCATCGCGGACAAGATGGTGCGGTTCTGACAGTGCGTGTGGATGGAGCTATGGCGCTTGAGGTGCAACACCTCGCGCCGCAAATTCTCGAGCGTATTAATCAGTTTTATGGAGTTGAAGCGGTCAAGCGGCTCAATATTATTCAAGGTCCAATCTACCGCCGCCCATTGACCAATTACCCAAGTGCTGAGGTTTTAAAACCTCATATGGATGCTGCTTATGATGAATTGGCGGACCTACCAGAGGGTGAGCTGAAGCAAGCCCTGGCGCGTTTAGGTGGCCGTATTAAACATCGTAGCGCGAGTGAAAGCGAATAAGGCCGTTATTTCGCCAAATTTGCTCTAAAAGTTTTCCACAAACTTTATGCTGAATCGCGGTTAGAAGGATCGGGTTTTCCTCGGCGAGTTCTATAATAGTATTTGAAAAATAGATTCGGGGGCACCATGCCATTTAATATTAGATACATAGTTATCATCGTCGCTTTGCTTGCGGGGGTGTTTGCGTTTTTTGTGTTTCAGTCAAACCAAGAGACAGACACCGCTTCACAGTTTGATGCGTCGGGCGAAACCTCTGAAGCTCATTCTGCGGACTTAGATTCCTCAGGTCCGGCTGGAGATACCGCAGGTCTAAGCGCGCTAGAAAAGCCAAATCCACTTGGCGAAATTGTTATTGGGAATGCCGAGGCACCTGTAACAATGGTTGAATATGCATCCCTAACCTGCGGGCATTGTGGCGCGTTCCATAACCAGGTTTTGCCACTTCTAAAAGCAGAATATGTTGATACGGGTAAGCTCAAAATTCTGTTTCGGTCTTTTCCATTTGATGGATTGGCGACCGCGGGGGCGATGTTGGCCCATTGCGTAGCGCCAGTGCAGCAAAGTAAATTTCTCATGATCTTATTCGAACGCCAATCCATATGGCTAGCCAGCCAGCAACCGCTGGACGAACTGCTCAAAATTTCTCGGCAAGCTGGTTTATCGGAAGCTGATTTTCGTATTTGTTTAAAGGACGAGTCTATCCTTGCCGGCATTCGCGCGGTTCAAAAGGATGCGCATGAAGAGCTTAAGGTGCAATCAACACCTACGTTTTTTATCAATGGCGCTCGCCTTGAAGGTAATCAAGATATTAGTGTCTTTCGGGAAGCTATAAATGCGCAATTGCCTGCAGAATTGCGTTAGGAAAAGTTATGCATTTTAAACGGTTACGTTTATCAGGTTTTAAGTCTTTTGTTGATCCGGTTGATCTTGATATTTTGCCGGGATTAACGGGCGTTGTTGGGCCAAATGGTTGCGGCAAATCTAATTTACTAGAAGCATTGCGTTGGGCGATGGGGGAAACGTCCTATAAATCTATGCGTGGCTCTGGCATGGAAGACGTTATTTTCTCGGGTACGACAGCACGTCCTGCGCGCAATCACGCCGAGGTTGGGCTTTACCTTGATAATGTCGATCATGATGCGCCGGCAGAATATAATGAGAATGAAACAATTGAAGTCATTCGTCGAATAGAGCGCGAAGCTGGTTCTGCCTATCGCGTCAATGGGCGCGACGTGCGTGCAAAAGATGTTCAGTTGTTATTTGCCGATGCCTCGACGGGCGCGCGCTCAACCGCCCTGGTACGTCAGGGGCAAATTGGTGAGTTGATTAATGCTAAGCCTGAGTCGCGACGTCGCATTCTTGAGGAGGCTGCTGGGATTTCAGGTCTTCATAGTCGTCGCCATGAGGCCGAACTCCGACTGCGTGCGGCCGAAGGCAATCTCGAAAAGGTTGATGAAGCGCTTGGCCAAATGGACTCAAATTTGCGTAGCTTGCGTCGGCAAGCCCGCCAAGCAACACGCTATCGCGGTTTGTCAGGCGATATACGCCAGGCTGAAGCTCTGGCGCTCCATTTACGGTGGCAAGCGATTGTTGATCAACTTGCCGATATTAATGCCGAACTCAGTGCCGCACGACAAGACGTAAACACGCGCACACAGGCGGCGGCACAAGCTTCGACAGAGCAAGCCCAATTACAAGCAAGTTTACCACCATTGCGAGAAGCAGAAGCAGTGGCGGCAGCGGCCCTCAGACGTTTAACAATCGAGCGCGATAATCTAGACGCCGAAGAGGCGCGTGCGCGCGAGATGATTGCGCGATTGCAGCGCCAGCACGATGATCTTGAGGCTGATAAACAACGAGAAACAGCTTTATTGTCAGATGCGCAGCAGCAATTAGGGGCTTTGACAGAAGAAGCCACAGTTTTGCTCTCAGAAGTCCAAGATGATGAAGTGGAAAGCGAAGCGCGCGCCAAGCAAGCTTGCGACGATGCGGCCAAGAAGCTTGATACATATGAAACAGCGCTTGATGCAGCAAATCGTGAAGCAGCCGACTTGAATGCCAAGCGCAATGCATTGGCGACAACCATAGAGACTGTACAGGCCCGTATTACGCGCCTTCAAAGCCAAATTGATGAGCGTCAGGCGACGCTGGATGGTTTGCTGCAGAGTGAGCTTCCACTTATTCAAGACACTCAGCTTTTACAAGCGCGTGACCAGGCCGTTAAAAACGTTGAAACGGCAAGTGAAGCGCTTGAAACTTTGAGCAATGATGTGCGTATTGCCTCTGAGCGCGTAGACGCATTGGTTGGCCCATTGCGCGAAGCCCAAGAAGTTGTGGCACGGCTCGTGGGTGAGCGATCAGCTCTCTCTGCCATGTTCGCGCGACCAGGTGAGAAAACATATCCCTCATTGGTGGATGCTTTAGAGGTGAATGCCGGTTATGAAATGGCTTTAGGGGCGGCCTTGGGCGATGACCTTGATGCCTCCTCTGATGAGGCCGCACCGGCACATTGGCGCCATTTAGAGCAAACATCACAAGACACGGCACTGCCTGCAGGTATTGAACCGCTTGCAAATTTTGTCAAAGGGCCACCGGCTTTAACCCGTCGCCTTAATAATATTGGCGTTGTGCGTGATAAGACACAGGCTCGCCAATTGCAGGCGGGTTTGGCCACTGGCCAGCGCTTGGTCTCTTTAGATGGCGACTTGTGGCGATGGGATGGATATGCGGCGGCGGCCGAGGCGCCTACAGCATCTGCCCAGCGTTTGGCTCAGCGTAATCGATTGCAAGACCTTGGGCGTGAACTTGAACTTGCTGAAAAGCAAGCGCTTGCGCGTGATACGGAAATGCAAGAATTGAAAGACAAGTATCGTGACGTTTCGGGGCTTGAAAAGCAAGCAGGTAGTCAGCTTGATGCTTATCGCAAGGCTTTGTCGGATGCGCGAGAAGCGCTTGCGAATGCTGAGCGGGGGCGGGCTGATTTTGCGACCAAAAAGTCTGCGTTAAGTGATGCTTTGGTTCAATTGACGACAGATCTTGATGAGCAATTGCAGGTCCAGACTGAGGCTATGTCGGCAATTTCGGAGCTGGACAAAGCTGCAGACCCTCAGGTTAAAGTAGAAGAGCTTCGACGTTCTGTTTCTGATGGTCGCGCTGAACTTAGTGAAGCTCGGGCTGCCTTTGACCAATTGCGAACACGTCGCCAATTGCGTGAAAGCCGTTTGCGTCGCATTGATGAAGACAAACAGTCTTGGGAAAAACGCATCGAGGCCGCAAGTGGCCAAATTACCTCTTTGACGACGCGTTCGGCCGAAGTGGTGGCTGAGCTATCGCGCGTCAGTGAACAGCCCGCGCAATTGGCCGAGCGTAAGCAGGTTTTGCTCGATCTCATACAAGAGGCAGAGACCAAGCGGAAGAGCGAGGCGGATGTTCTTGCCGAAGCTGAAACAGCATTGGGAATTGCCGATAAAGTAGCGCGTGAAACTCAAAATGCTCTCACTCAAGCCCGCGAAGGCTTGGCGCGTCTTGAGGCTAATAAAGAAAATGCCTCTGAACGTGAGGCGGAAGCTTCTCAGCGTATTCGTGAGATTTTGCAAGTCGAGCCTGAAAAAGCTTTGGCCATTTCCGAGCATGATGCCAATAAAGCGTTACCAGATGTTCATGATGTTGAGACAAAACTCGAAAAGTTAAGGCGTGAGCGCGAAAATCTCGGCGGCGTAAACTTGCGCGCCGATGAAGAAGCAAATGACATCGAAGCGCAGATGGGCGAAATGAAGGCTGAGCGCGATGATTTGGCAAGCGCTATTAATAAATTGCGTTATGGCATTGGGCAGCTCAATAAAGAGGGGCGGGAACGTTTATTGGCGGCTTACGAATCTGTCAATGGCCATTTTTCCCGCTTGTTTACGCAGTTATTTGGTGGCGGAACGGCACGCCTGGAGCTTACCGAGTCAGATGACCCGCTCGAGGCTGGGTTAGAGATTATTGCGCATCCACCTGGTAAGAAGCCGCAATTAATGTCTCTTTTGTCTGGCGGTGAGCAAGCTTTGACGGCCATGGCAATGATTTTTGCGGTGTTTTTAACGAATCCATCACCAATTTGCGTGCTTGATGAGGTCGATGCGCCTCTTGATGACGCTAATGTTGAGCGTTATTGCAATATGATTCGTGAGATTTCAGAGGCGACAGGCACACGCTTCTTGTTGATAACCCACCATGCACTCACAATGGCGCGGGTTGATCGTCTATTTGGGGTGACAATGCAAGAACGGGGCGTCAGTACACTTATTTCTGTTGACTTAAAAGAAGCTGAACAATTTGCCGAGCTTGGCGTATCTGATGCCGAAGACGATGCATTTGACAGCAAAATAAATGCATAAAATCATAGGCTTAAATTAATCTTATGGGATTATTTTCAGCATAAATATGTGAATTTTGGAGCTGTTTTTTTGAGCTTGTAACCGTTTTGGCGCTTTTCTATGATTGTTGAATATGAAAAATAAAACTGCAAAAGAAAAAGCCGCAATTGCCGAACTTGAGGCAAAAATCAGTGCTGCACGGCAAAATAACGGATCTGAACCGCGCCGAAATGCCTCAGGTGGCCTTTTAACATTGGCCTACCGCTTGACGATTGAGATGATAGCGGCTATTGGCGTAAGCGGATTTATAGGGTGGTGGATTGATAAAGTTTTTGATACAAAACCTTTATTCATGATCCTCTTACTTTTTCTCGGAATGGCAGCCGGGGTTGTGAATGCAGTACGAACTGCTGGTACGTTAAGCCAGGCTGCTCAGGACGTAGATATTGAAAAAGATGAGCAGAATAGTTCATCACGAGATGATTAACAAATGGGCCCTAGGGCTCTAAGAATGACGAGGAGTGTGGCGTGGCCTCACAAGTGCAATCAGAAGGGCAAGAAGCCGGAGCAGCTATTGATCCGATGCACCAATTTGAGGTGCATTCTCTTTATGATCTTCCAACAATTATGGGTGTAGACACATCATTTACAAATTCATCTCTATGGATGGTTTTGTCAGTAGGGTCGATCATCATCCTAATGTCTTTAATGGCGCGTTCAACCTCAATTGTGCCTGGTCGTATGCAGTCACTTGGTGAACTAACTTACGGCTTTATCGCCAGTATGGTGAAGCAAAATGTGGGCACTGAGGGAATGAAATATTTCCCATTCATCTTCTCGCTTTTTATGTTCATCCTTTTCTGTAACATGTTGGGTATGCTCCCTTACTCTTTCACGGTGACGAGCCACCTTATTGTTACTTTTGCGCTAGCGGCGAGTGTCTTTCTACTTGTAACAGCTGTTGGCTTTATGAAACACGGTATTGGCTTTCTAAAACTGTTTGTCCCTTCGGGCATTCCGGCTGTTTTATTGCCACTTTTGGTTGTGATTGAGCTTATTTCATATTTGACACGTCCGGTGAGCTTATCGGTTCGTTTGTTTGGTAATATGATGGCTGGCCACACAATGCTTAAAATTTTCGGCGGCTTTGTCGTCGGATTATCGTCTGCGGGTCTTATCCCGCTGGCAATCGCCCCCTTCGCGCTGATGGTAGCGTTTACAGGTTTAGAATTATTGATCGCAGGGCTTCAGGCTTATGTGTTCACGGTTTTGACGTGTATCTACCTCAACGAAGCCATACATATGGATCACTAACTTTTATTTAACTTGCCCAAATGGGCACAATCGGAGGTTTTACCAATGGAAGCAGAAGCAGCAAAATATATTGGCGCAGGTATCGCATGTATCGCCCTTGCCGGAGCAGGCATGGCAATCGGCAACATTTTCGGCAATTTCCTTGCAGGTGCATTACGCAATCCGTCAGCTGCACAAAGCCAGTTCCCAAACTTGCTTTTGGGTTTTGCCCTTGCTGAAGCAACAGGTCTTTTCGGCCTAATTATTGCGCTTATTCTTCTTTTTGTGGTCTGATTTATAAATGGGGTGGTAACACCCCATTTATCATCTTTGGTCGCAGAAGTGGTGATGTAAGGTCACCATATTAAGCAATTACTTTGACGTCTTATTGTATTAAATTATTTGGTATAATTTATATATTAAGGCCGATGATTTTAGATATGTGAGCGGATAATGCCCCAGCTAGACCCATCCAGTTTTGGTAGTCAGCTTTTCTGGCTAGCAATTACTTTCTCGGCACTTTTTATTGTGCTGACATACTTCATCTTGCCGCGTATCGGCGCAACTTTAGAGGCTCGTCAAACGCGTCTTCAAAGTGACTTCGATGCCGCAGAACGCATGAGTGAAGAAGCTAAATTGGCTTTGAGTGCTTATGAAGAGGCATTAAGCGATGCGCGTGTTAATGCAGTGAAGCTTGCGCAAACAGTGCGTAATGATATTCAAGTCGAGATGGATAAAGAGAAAGCGGCAATAGATGTGCAAATTGCCAGCCGGATTGAAGCGGCGGATGCAAGATTAAAAGCGTCTCGTGATACGGCTATGGCGGGTATTGCTGAGTCAGCGCGTTCTATCGTGGCTGATATTGTTGAAGTTGTTTCAGGTCAGAAGCCAAGCGAAACTGACATTGATAACGCAATTAGTCGGGTAGGGAATTAGAGGTCAGCAATGATAGATGAAACATTTTACGTTGCGCTCGCATTTGTTACCGTTATTGGTGCTTTTTTGTTTTTGCGCCTCCCTGGCAAAATTACAAAATCATTGGATGAGCGCGCCGAGCAAATTCAGGCTGAGCTAGACCGTGCTCATGCGCTCCGCATGGACGCTGAAAATCTACTTGCTGAATATGAAGCTAAGCGCAATGCCGCTGAAAAGCAGGCTGAGCAGATTGTCGAAGATGCTAAGGCAAATGCCGAACGTCTTGCACTTGAAGCCAAAGAGAAACTTGATCAACAGCTTGAACGCCGCACACAAGGTGCTGAGCTAAAAATTGCCCGCGCTGAAGCAAATATGATCAAAGAAGTTCAGGCTGCTGTTACCCAAGCTGCTATTGCAACAGCTGAGCAATTGATTAAGGATGCCTTGAACGATGGTCAGCGCTCAGCTTTGGTCGACCAGAATATCTTAGAGTTATCTAAGCGTTTCTAGTTATTCTTAAACATTCTTTTGATGGCATTTGCCAAATGCGCCCAGGCGCATTTTTGGCCTGCTTCAATACTATTAGAATTCTCTAATCTAATTTTATATTTGCTTGGACCAAATGCTCATCTTGCTCAGTGTAGATCGGCCAGCTCTGTGCAGCGAGAAGACGAAGGCTTGGTGTGTCTTGTCCGAGCCGGTTCCTGTAAATCCAGAGGTTTTCCATAACATTTTGAACGTATTTACGTGTTTCTGGTGCGGAGAGGCTCTCAATGAAGAGGACTGGATCATTCACATCGCTCATTTCGCGACGCCAACGTTTCAATGTGCCAGGCCCAGCATTATAGCCTGCTAACGTGTAGATTATATTATTTTGGAAATAATCATCGCTTAAAAGCATCCCCATATAGCGCTGACCAATATCTAAATTAAGTTCCTTCTTCAGGAGCTGCTCGCGACCACTGGTTCGCGCCAGTTTTCTATTGCCAGTAACAAACGCGGCTGTGCGCGGCATAATCTGCATTAGCCCGCGTGCGCCAGCTCTAGATTTTGCGCGCGCCTTGAAGCGGCTTTCTTGTCGGATGAGAGCAAATAAGAGCGCGCGATCAACCGTTGTGTCGCCAATCTCAGATGTATCAATTACGGGATATTTGCCTTCAAAAGCAATTTGCATATAACTATCTGAGTTTGGGGTAACATTACCGGGCGAGAGGGATTTGAGGCGGGAGGTAATTGCGAGCTCCACGGCCGGATAATTAAGCTTCTTTGCTAAGTCAAGCGCGGCGCGTGCTTCTTTTTCAGATAAACGTTCTTGAAGATATAAGAGTTCGAGTTCTGCAAGTTCGCGTTGTCCTGCTTTGTCGAGTGCTGCAGCCCGTTTGACGGCCGGGTAATAAGTAATCTTATCATAGTCATGGCGCTCGACCTGTTGCCAAAGAATATCAAGTTTTCCAGTGAGGGTTTGCTGAGCCAGCATGCCATAAAAATTCAGACCTGTCATTGCCGCCTGAGCCATATGCGCGGCTGCTTTTTCGGGCTGATTGATGCGGTAATAGGAATGACCCGCCCAGAAATGAGTAGCTGCGAGTGTGCGTTCGGTAATTTTATCGCTTTTTGCTAATTGTTCAAAATGGCGAATGGCAATGTCCATCTTGTTCATGCGATAGGCCGCGAGCCCGGCATGCCAGTCGGCCATGGGTATGTCAGCACGAGAGCGTGTTGCATCAATTGCAAGATTCAGCGCTTCTTTTGGTTTGCCTTCAATATAATAGCTCCGCGCGATGAGTGACTTTAGCGAGTCTGTCTCTGCTGCGGATAGGCGACTATCGATAGAGCTTTTTGAAATATAGCGCAGTGCTAGTGTGGGTCTTTCTTTATAAACAAGTCGTTTGACTTCTCTTCGAATTGACCGCGCGCTTGATCGGCGAAATAATTTGGAGGCGGGTTGTAAACTCGAGGCATGATACACGCGTGAGGGCGGCTTTTTAGGCATTTTGGCGCGACTGGGTTTGCGTTTTTCTGCGAGTTTATAGACTTGCCAAGCGCCAGGATGGTCGGCGTATTTGGTCAGCCATGATTTGAGTTCTCTCCAGCTTGTACGATAAGCCGTAGGGTGCATATATCGTTGGAAGTAAACATGCCCCATTAAAATGGGGTCGGTGATTTTAGCGCTTATAGCATCTGCAGCTTGCCATTTGGCTTGGCTCTGTAGATCGAAAATAGTGCTGTAAAGCTCCCAGTCAGATGGCTTTGGGGGCGGTATATATGCCGGACGCGCTATTGGGGCTTGGGGTTGGGCCGACGCCAGGCTTGTGCCAATAATATTTATATCGCTGATTAACCCTAGGGCGAAGATAAGGCCTATGGCTGACGTTTTTTTAAGCATGTTCGGGGTTTCCCCTGTTTAACCATGCGTGCAGCGCGCAAAGATCTGCCCAGCTTTCTGCTTTGCGTGTCGGAGTGCGCAGAAGGAATGCAGGATGAAATGTAGGTAAAACGGGGATCTTACGATCATTATTATCTGAGATGATCCCCCATTGACCGCGCATCTTAGTGATGCCGACATTCGTGTCTAATAGTGCTTTTGATGATACCGCGCCTATGGTGACGATAATATCAGGTTTTGCAAGCGTGATATGTTGCTTCAGGAAAGGAAGAAATAAAGCAATTTCGTCATCTGTTGGGGGCCTGTCACCCGCCGGGCGCCAAGGAATGAGATTAGTAATATAAACCGAATTGCGATCTAACCCGATGGCAGCAAACATATGATCGAGCATTTCGCCGCTTTGCCCGATAAAAGGCTTTCCAGTTCTGTCCTCTTCGCGGCCAGGTGCTTCGCCAATAAGCATAACCCGGCTACCAAGTGTCCCATCGCTAAAAACCGTGTTTTTTGCGGAACGTTTGAGTGTCGACCCATCAAATGCTTCTAGAATTTTTTGTAATTCAGCGACTGTTTGAGCCTTTTTTGCGATTTCTTCGGCCTGGTAAGCTGAACTTGAAGCGAGTGGAGCTTGCGGGGGGGCAGCAAAAACGCGGCTATCTGATGGTGCTATCGTGGGTTGGCCGCTTTTTGTTGGCTCGCTTATATCATGGCCAAGAGCGCCTTGATTCTCAACCGCATGAATAGGCGGGGACGCTTTCGCAGAAGCTTGGGTGTTTATTTGGTAGTGGTTAATAGGCTCATCCGCAATATTTTCATCCGCCCCAAAGGCAATGTGGAGTCGCAA
>CBFHLW010000044.1:0-13372 GCA_965656805.1 Alphaproteobacteria bacterium | reverse complement strand
TCATGGCGACTTTGCTTTTGATTCTTATATGCTTGATGATGCAAACCGAGGGGATCAGCCCCGCCTATTGGCAACAGATACGGCTATGGTCGTTCCTGTTGATACAACCATTCGTGTTGTGGTGACAGGCGCTGATGTGCTGCACAGTTGGGCAATGCCTGCATTTGGTCTTAAAATGGATGCGGTTCCCGGTCGTTTGAACGAAGTTTGGTTCAAAGCAGAAAAAACCGGAACATTTTATGGTCAGTGTTCAGAACTTTGTGGCATACGACACGCCTTTATGCCCATTCGGGTGGATGTTGTTGAGCGTGAGGTGTTTGATCGCTGGGTCGAAGAAGCTCGCGAAGAATATGCACGTATAGATTCACGTAAAATCGCGAATGTAAAACCCGCGATTTCGAACAAAACAGTTAATTAGGAGCGATAGATATGGCAACGGATCACGCTGTAGACGCACACCACGAAGATCATCCAACGGGTTGGAAGCGTTACCTTTATTCAACAAACCATAAGGACATCGGAACGATGTACCTCATTTTTGCTATTTTTGCTGGGATTGTTGGCGGCGCAATGTCCGTCATCATGCGTGCAGAATTGCAATCGCCAGGTGACGACATTTTAGGGGGTAATTATCACCTTTATAATGTTTTGGTTACGGGCCATGGGTTGATCATGATTTTCTTCATGGTTATGCCAGCTATGATTGGTGGTTTTGGTAACTGGTTTGTTCCGCTCATGATCGGCGCGCCCGACATGGCTTTCCCGCGCATGAACAATATTTCGTTCTGGTTGTTGCCTGCCTCATTTATTCTCTTGGTTATGTCTATTTTTGCTGAGGGCCCGCCCGGAAATACTGGTGTGGGTGGCGGTTGGACAATGTATCCGCCGCTTTCGACTTCTGGCCAGCCTGGACCCGCTGTGGATTATGCGATCTTATCGCTCCATGTTGCTGGTATTTCGTCAATTCTTGGTGCGATTAACTTTATCACCACGATCTTTAACATGCGTGCCCCTGGCATGACATT
Organism: Alphaproteobacteria bacterium; assembly: GCA_965656805.1. Lineage (GTDB taxonomy): Bacteria > Pseudomonadota > Alphaproteobacteria > RS24 > RS24 > JAYODZ01. Next base: position 12,347 of record CBFHLW010000044.1, on the reverse strand, counting down.
GCACAAAATGCCACTGTTTGTTTGGTCGATTTTGGTCACTGTGTTCTTGTTGCTCTTGTCTTTGCCTGTTTTTGCAGGTGCGATCACTATGTTGCTGACAGATCGTAACTTCGGCACAACCTTCTTCGATCCTGCGGGTGGCGGTGATCCAATCTTGTTCCAACATTTGTTTTGGTTCTTTGCCCACCCTGAAGTTTATATTTTGATCCTTCCAGGCTTTGGTATTATCTCTCAGATCGTGTCAACATTCTCTCGTAAGCCTGTTTTTGGTTACTTGGGCATGGCTTATGCCATGGTTGCAATTGGTGCGGTTGGCTTTATCGTTTGGGCCCATCACATGTATACGGTTGGTTTGTCAGTTGACACTCAGGCCTATTTTGTTGCGGCAACAATGGTGATTGCCGTGCCGACAGGTATCAAGATTTTCTCTTGGATTGCGACAATGTGGGGTGGTTCAATTGAATTTAAAACACCTATGTTGTGGGCGCTTGGCTTCATTTTCCTTTTCACACTTGGTGGTGTGACGGGCGTGATGCTTGCCAATGCCGGTGTCGACCGCGCTTATCATGACACCTATTTTGTTGTTGCTCACTTCCATTATGTTCTGTCATTGGGTGCCGTGTTTGCGATTTTTGCAGGTTGGTACTATTGGTTTGGAAAAATGTTTGGTGTGGCTTACTCCGAATTTATCGGCAAGTTGCATTTTTGGGTCACTTTCGTTGGTGTGAACCTTCTTTTCTTCCCACAACATTTCCTAGGTTTGGCGGGTATGCCGCGCCGTTATGTTGACTATCCAGACGCTTATGCTGATTGGAACTATTGGTCATCAATCGGTAGCTATATTGCTGCCTTTGGGGTGCTGATTTTCCTTGTTGGGGTTATTCATGCCTTCGCGCGTCGCGTGCCAGTCGCGGATAACCAATGGGGTGAAGGTGCAACAACCCTCGAATGGACGCTCAGCTCGCCTCCACCGTTCCACCAATTCAGTGATTTACCTAAAATAAAGTAAGTTACAGGTCATTGGAGAAAAAAGACCCCATGTCACAGGTCGTTAAAGGCGAAATTCTGATACCTGCGGAGCCAGTAATGGATACTGGCTCTGCGGCAGATTTTATTTCTTTAATGAAACCACGCGTAATGTCCTTGGTTATCTTTACCGCTGGCATTGGTCTTTTTATGGCGCCAAATGCAATTCATCCAATGATTGCGATTGCGGCATTGTCAATGATTGCTCTGGGTGCTGGTGCATCTGCAGCTTTAAATATGTGGTATGATGCCGATATTGATGGTGTCATGATGCGGACCAAAACGCGTGCGGTTCCCTCGAAACGCATTTTACCAGAAAGTGCTCTGGCATTTGGCTTGTGGATGTCGGGCATCTCCATTGTGTGTCTTGGGGTTATGGTTAACTATTTGAGTGCTCTGCTTTTGGCATTCACAATTTTCTTTTATGCCGTCATCTATACAATGTGGTTGAAGCGTTCGACTCCTCAAAACATTGTCATTGGTGGTGCGGCAGGCGCTTTGCCTCCTGTCATTGGATGGGCTGCGGCTAGCAATTCGGTATCACTTGAACCAATCATATTCTTTGCGATTATATTTTTCTGGACCCCGCCTCATTTTTGGGCGCTCGCTCTTATCAAGCAGGACGAATACCGCAAAGTTGGTGTTCCGATGCTGCCCATAACTCATGGTGACCGCCATACGCTATGGCAAATTTTGATTTATAGCTTTGTTCTAGCACTTGTTTCCTTTGCGCCAGTCTTTTTTGGGTTTTCAGGAACCATTTATCTTGTCACAGTTAGTGTCTTAAATTTAGCTTTTATTGGTTTTGCATTCTGGCTGTTTACAGCTGGTGATGCGCGTCGCAATTATGCGGCGGGTTGGTTGTTTGGATTTTCGATTTTCTATCTATTTGCCTTATTTGCTTGTTTGCCGATTGATCGCATTTTAGGAGCAGTATAATGCCTGATGACAGTAATTTACCTAACCTATCCGCATGGACTCCAGAATTATTGCGCCAGCGCCGGCGCCGTGCGGCAGTTATGGCGATTGGTATTCTTATACTGGTCGGGCTGTTTTTTGCCGTTACGATCGTAAGGTTAGCTGAAAATGTTGCTCAAAGTGCAGGGTAGTCATGAGCAATAGAAGCGCACTCGATAAAAAAAATACACGAACAGCCCTGCGCGCGGCCTCAATTGTTTTTGTAATGATTGGTTTGTCCTATGCATCTGTGCCTCTCTATGATTTGTTTTGTCGTGTGACGGGATTTGGTGGGACAACGCAAATTGCTGAGCAAGCCCCGACCATCATTGGAGATCGAAAAATAACCGTGCGCTTTGATGCGAGTATAAATCGCGAGCTAGGTTGGGACTTTATGCCGATCACGAGACCAGTCTCACTCTTCATCGGAGAGACGGGTTTGGCGTTTTATGGCGTTAAAAACCTTACAGATGAGCAGGTAACAGGGACAGCGACTTTTAATGTGTCCCCGGCTAAGGCAGGCTATTATTTCAATAAGATTGAGTGCTTTTGTTTTACTGAACAGGTGTTAGAGGCTGGGCAATCGGTTGAAATGCCGGTTACCTTCTTCGTTGATCCAGAAATTATGGACGATCCTGAGATGAATGATGTAACAACAATCACTTTGTCATATACTTTTTTTAAAGCGCCGGAAACGGCAAGCAGATCACAATATAAACCGAGGGGATAGACTATGGCCGATAGCCACGCAAAAAATCATGATTATCATTTAGTGGACCCGAGCCCGTGGCCAGTTATTTCCTCCGTCAGTGTTTTAATCCTGTCGATTGGTGCTGTTCAGTATCTTCATAGTAGTACACCATGGGTTATGATTATTGGTTTTGTTGCGGTGCTATATTCTATGCTTGGCTGGTGGCGAGATGTGGTTGTAGAAGCCCAACAAGGTGATCATACTCCTGTCGTTCAGTTACATTTACGGTATGGCATGATTTTGTTCATCGCTTCTGAAGTCATGTTCTTTGCTGCTTGGTTTTGGGCTTATTTTGATGCAAGCCTTTACCCAGGAGAGGCTATTCAAGCAACACGCACAGAGCTAACAGGCGGACAGTGGCCACCCGTTGGTATCGAGACATTTGATCCATGGCATTTGCCACTCATTAACACGCTCATCTTGTTGACATCTGGTACAACCGTTACTTGGGCGCACCATGCCTTGCTTCATGGTGATCGCAAAGGACTGAAATGGGGTCTTGTTTTAACCGTAGCGCTTGGTGCTTTATTTAGTGTTGTTCAAGCCTATGAGTATAGCCATGCAGCCTTTGGGTTTAGCGGGCATATTTATGGCGCAACATTCTATATGGCCACAGGTTTCCATGGTTTCCATGTATTGGTTGGCACAATTTTCCTTCTCGTGTGTCTATTACGAGCTCAATCTGGCCACTTTACAGAAAAACAGCATTTTGGGTTTGAAGCTGCTGCTTGGTATTGGCACTTTGTTGATGTGGTCTGGTTGTTCTTGTTTGTCGTGATTTATGTCATCGGCTCAGGCGCACCGGCTGCGAATTAAGATTTGGTCTTTGTGTCGGATTTAGAAACAGATTTTTATCCGGCTATTTCGCCAATGAAAACAGCTTTTAAGGCGCGTTGTCCACGGTGTGGGCAGGGCGCCTTATTTTCTGGGTTCTTGGATTTTGCTGACGACTGTACAGCCTGTGGGCAAGATTACAGTCAGATTGATGCAGGAGATGGACCAGCTGTTTTCATCATATTGATTGCTGGGTTTATCATTGTCGCATCGGCACTCTATACGGAGGTGACGTATCAACCTCCTTATTGGGTTCATGCGGCGCTTTGGCTTCCTATTGGGTTATTTCTCCCTATTTTAATGCTCCGGCCGATGAAGGCATGGCTGGCCGCCAAGCAATATCAAAACAATGCCGCCTTGGGGAGGCTTGACCTTGGCGAGGACGAATAATATCGGGCTCATACCGATTGTGATGACAGGCGCGATGCTCCTGGTGCTTATTTCACTTGGAAATTGGCAGATGGATCGGCTTGAATGGAAAAATGAGCTAATAGCGACAATAGCTCAGCGTGACCACGCAGAGCCGTTAAGTATTAAATCAGGTGCTGACTTAAAGGTTTTGTCACGCCGTGACCATGACTTTCATCCGGTTACTATTGAGGGGACGTGGCGCGTTGACCTAGAGCAATATTGGTTTGCAACGGCCAATAATATTCCTGAAGGACTTGCGCATAGAGACCGCGTTGGCTTTCATGTTTTGACTCCGTTGGAGCTTTCTGACGGCGCTATTCTTTATATCGATCGGGGGTTTGTGCCTGAGCGTTTGCGTAATATTGAGGCTCGACCTCAAAATTTGCCGCGACAAATTGAGGGTTTATTACGTTGGCCCGATGAGCGCACAATTTTTGATGCAGAGGATCTACCCAATGAGCGCATATGGTATGTACGCAATACAATAGCCATGGCGCAGGAGAGTGATATTAAGTCTTACCCTTTCCTGGTTGAGCAAACGGCGCCATTGATGGGGTGGCCATATGCTGGTCAGTCACGCCGCGTATTGACTAATCGGCATCTTGAATATGCTCTAACATGGTATGGTTTTGGCTTAATCCTTGTCATTATATCTGCATTGTGGCACATCCGTGCTTATCGACGGGTTAACGCGTAAATAGGGTTATCAGTCTTGAGGATGCAAAGCATAAAGAGTTAAAGGCAAAAAACAGTGAACTATATCAGCTCACGCGGGCGAGCACCGCAACTTGGATTTCTGGATACATTATTGGCAGGGCTTGCTGATGATGGAGGGCTTTATTTGCCAGTATCATGGCCGCAATTGTCATTTGAGCAGATAGCCTCGTTTAAAACAAAAACATATGAGGAGGTCGCTTTTGAGGTTTTATCCCCCTTTATCGGTGATGAGATTGAGCCCGAGATCCTTCGCGGGCTGATTAATAAGGCCTATTCTAGCTTTTCAGATCAAAGCATTGCGCCCTTGCGGCATCTAGAAGACGAGCATTATCTGCTCGAACTATTTCATGGCCCCACATTGGCATTTAAAGATGTTGCCATGCAATTACTTGCCTTGCTCATGGACCACGTGTTGACCGCCCGTCATCAGCGCGCCACCATCGTTGGTGCGACCTCGGGTGACACGGGTGGCGCCGCAATTGAAGCCTTTAGGGGCGCTGAAGCGACTGATATTTTTATTCTTTATCCCGATGGGCGGGTTTCTGATGTCCAGCGCAAGCAAATGACCACAGCCTATGAGGCAAATGTTCATGCAGTAGCGATTGATGGTACCTTTGATGACTGTCAGGCTTTGGTTAAGGGCATGTTTAATGATCAGATGTTTCGTGACCGAGTGCGCCTTGCCGGTGTGAATTCGATCAATTGGGTGCGTGTTATGGCCCAAACGGTCTATTATTTTACTGCCGCTGTTGCGCTTGGTGCGCCCGAACGCGATATTTCATTTTCTGTCCCTACGGGTAATTTTGGCGATATTTTTGCTGGTTATGTCGCCAAACAAATGGGTTTACCTATCAAGCAGTTAATGATCGCAACAAATGTAAATGATATTTTGGTCCGTACGCTTGAAACGGGAACCTATGCGCGCGATACCGTGGTTGCGACCTCTTCACCGAGTATGGATATTCAAGTCTCAAGCAATTTTGAACGTCTGTTGTTTGAGGTGGCAGGTTGTGATGGCGCACGCGTTCAAAGCTATATGGATGAACTTCGCGATGAAGGCCAATTTAAGCTCGATAATACGCATCTTGAAGCCATCTGCAGATTGTTCGCTGCTGCTCGCGTTGACCAGAGCGAGACCAATGCTGTAATGCAAGATGTGCAATCTCGATTGAAACTTATTCTTGACCCTCATACCGCCGTTGGTCTTGGTGCTGCTCGTAAATTAGCGCCTGGGGATGGCGTGCCTGTGGTGACATTGGCAACTGCACATCCGGCTAAATTTCCAGCTTCCGTGGAGGCTGCTTGTCATGTCCACCCAGCGCCGCCCGCTCATGTTGCTGAACTTTTGAATCGTTCTGAAAAAAGCGATTTTCTTGCCAATGATTTGGCGGCCGTCGAGGCTTATATAGAAGCTCATGCTCGAATTACCGCTAAAGGCTAATGGGCTTGATTGCTGGCTTAAATTGCGTCGTCCTCGGATTTACGGCAATGGTGAGAAGGTCATCCTCGCTCAGCCCAGATATTGTGATGCGCAACAGTGGTTGAACTTACGTTCAGAGGGTAGCAAAGCGTTTCAAAGACGCGAACCCACTTGGTCCAAAACACATCTCACAAAACAATATTATCGTTCATATATACGCGAATATGTCTCCGCGCGTCGGCGAGACCTTGGATATGCCTTCTTTGTTTGGGATGCGGGATTTGAACATTTGATGGGGGCTTGCCACATAACCAATATTAGGCGTGGTGCTGCGCAAATGGCGACGCTTGGCTATTGGATGGGGCAACCTTATCAACGAAACGGCTATATGAGTGAAGCTGTTAAATTGGTTTGTGTTTATGCCTTTGATGTTTTGAAATTACACCGCTTAGAGGCGGCATGTATGGTTGATAATATTGCCTCTTGCCGCGTTCTGGAGAATAATCTTTTTCAATATGAAGGGCGTGCTGAGAACTATTTAAAACTCAACGGTTCTTGGGAAGACCATGTACTTTACGGTCGAAGTCAAGAGGGTATAGAAGAATGATGCGAGCAGTCTTAATTTTAGTTTTTTCTATGATTAGCCTTCTGTCTTCGCAAGTCCATGCGCTTGACCCATTGCGCATCGATGAGCGCATTAGTGTAATCCATCTGTCTGAATTTATTCGTGAAATTGAAGGCCAGCGCGCATTTGCGGTCCAAAACGCTAGCGATGGCCCTCTTGTTTTTGAATTACAGCGCTATCCAACACAATGGCCTTTAGCCAGTTTTCTCAATATTGAAAAGCGCCCAGTCGCCCCGCTTCGCCTTATCATGTCCGATGGCAAAGAAGTTGCAGCCGATTGGCGATCGCCTGATCAATTAATCTTTTCCATTCCGTCATTATCGGTACAATCTTTCGCCTTTGAAGGCTATATGGGGCCTGTTCGCCATTTGTGGTTATGGGGGGAGAATAGTCGTATCAGTTTTGAACGTAATTCCCGTCTTATTTGGCTTGTGATTTTTGCTTTTGTCGGCTTTGCATGGTCGGTAGGTTTTTTACGAAGGTTGGTCAATAAATTTAATTTTGGCCTGCCAACTATTCTTTTAGAGGCACTGACCTGGGGCGCAGCGGGCTTTTGCCTAAAAGCTGGCACAGTGCTGCCAACTGGATTAAAATTCCATACGAGTGATGCTCTTTTGCTCTCAATCCTGATTGGCGCCTTGGTCTTTCATGGTTTGAATTGGTGGCGATACTATAATCTGTCATCTCCCTTACGAGGCTATTGGCTAACCCTGAGAGTGTTTGCAGACCTATCCATTTTAATTGCGTTTGGTCTTTGGGGATTTGCTGTGATGAATGGCCCATTCATGGGATATATAACGCTTGATCTTTTTCCTTTGGCATTATTCATGACGTCATTAATTCTATCCCTCGGCGTTTTGTTCTCACCCCAGCCGACAGTGTTTGATCCTTTGGAAAGTGTGTCTTAGGCGCAGTATTAGGCGTCTCCACCCGATGACGATAATTTGTGGATATCAATTCCGATAGCCTTTGTTGCGGCCTCATAAAGCGCGTCATCTTCGGTGTTAAAGATAAGCCCAAGTGCATTTGGGATCACAAGCCATAGGTTTTTCTGAATTTCGTCCTCGAGTTGCCCAGATGACCAGCCAGCATAACCCATAATAACGCGCATCAATTTTGGGCCTTTTCCTTTTGCGCAATCATCGAGTATGTCGAGTGACTGTGTGAGGTTCAGCTGGGAGTTTGGTAAAGAAAATGTTTTTTCGCCAGACCATTCATTCGTGTGCAAAACAAACCCCTGCATTGTGTCGACTGGGCCGCCTAAATAAACCGGCATGTCAGCAATGTGGTCTATGTTTAAATTGGGATCGGAATTTATGAGAATGGCACCAAGGGTAAGGTCGTCCGTTTGTTGGTTGACAATAATGCCCATCGCTCCATCTTGTTGATGATTAAGCATTAAGATGACGGATCGTTCAAACCGCGGATCATCCATTTGCGGCATTGCGACCAGTAAATTGCCTGCCAAGCTGATGTTTTCAAAACGCTTCATAGAGGTAAACTATAAGGCAATAAAATGAAATTTGTGGCATTCTTTTTTAAAAACGAGGACTATTTTCGTGCTGTTTAAGTGATGCGCTGGTATAAGTGGGGCAATCCAAAGTTAAATTGGTGTAAATTTTAAAGGAGAACGAAATGATTAAAGTTGGTGATAAAATACCCGAAGCAAACCTCATGTATATGGGTGAGGCTGGGCCGACACCCTTGTCAACACAAGAACTATTTGCGGGCAAAACCGTTGTTTTGTTTGCGCTACCTGGCGCCTTTACGCCAACATGTTCTAACAATCATTTGCCAGGCTATATCCAAATGGCAGATGACATTGCCGCCAAAGGCGTTGATACGATTGCATGTCTTTCGGTCAATGATGCGTTTGTCATGGGTGCTTGGGGCAAAATGCAAAATGCGGGCGATAAAGTCATGATGGTTGCTGATGGCAATGCCGAGCTTACAGAGAAAATGGGCTTAGTCATGGATGGCAGCGCATTTGGTATGGGTAAGCGCTCGCTTCGTTATTCTATGATTGTACGCGATGGCGAGGTTGTTTCAGTGAATATTGAGAGTAACCCTGGTGCCGCTGTTGAGTCAGGGGCCGAACATCTTTTGGGTCAACTTTAATTAAAACGTCTTGCAGCCGCGTGATAGGTCATCTTTCGCGCGGCTGACTGTTTTAAATCAGTCACAAAACTCTTTTTATCTAGCTTTCTTGGCCTTGAACTTTGCCCTGGCCCTGGCTTTATGCGTTGTGCGTTGAGTCTTTTTGCCTCAATCTTTTAAACGTATATATAACGCCCCTTTAGGGCAGGTTGTGCGTCGCTACGGTAGATAGGGCGCCATGCCTTGGCGCGCTAAAGCGTCAGCACGTTCATTGCCGGGATCACCCGCATGCCCCTTAACCCATTGCCAAGATATATTATGCCGTTGTGCTGCGGCATCGAGTGCTTGCCAAAGATCCTTATTTTTAACCGGCGACTTATTGGCTGTCTTCCAGCCGCGTGCTTTCCAATTTTTAAGCCAAGAAGAAATCCCATCTTTAACATAGACACTGTCGGTTATGACTGTGAGTTCTTGAGGTGTATCAAAGAAATTCAGCGCCTGAATGGCGGCCATTAGCTCCATCCGATTATTGGTTGTGTCTTGTTCTCCTCCGCATAATTCCTGAGCCTCATCGTCAGGCCGTTCGATCAAAACGCCCCAGCCACCAGGGCCTGGATTGCCTGAGCAGGCGCCATCTGTATAAATTGTGATCATATGTCTACTCCATAATCGGCTGCTGAGCGTGCATTCTTATGAAATCTAAGGCGTCTCAAATATTGCACTGGGTCTTTTGTGTTTACGAGGGCGCCATCGACGCGATTTAACCAATCGTGAAGTCGCGTCAGCAAAAATCGCATGGATGCGCCAGCGCAGAGCAAGGGTAAATGCTCAAGTTCATTTTTTGATAAGGGCCTTACCTTATGATAGGAGGTGATCATGGCGCGTGCTTTTGTGAGATTAAACGTCATATCGGCTTCAAAGCACCACGCGTTTAGGCAAATGGCGAGGTCATAGGCATAAAAATCAGTGCAGGCAAAATAAAAATCTATGATGCCGCTGAGTTTATCGTCTAAGAAAAATGTATTATCAGGAAAAAGATCAGCGTGAATAATCCCGCTCGGTAAGTCGCTTGGCCAGTGTTTGGCGATGCGTTCTAATTCATGTTCAATCTCGCTAGCAAGGCTTGGCATAACCTCATTTGCGCGAGCTGCATTGGGTGAATAAAAGCTACGCCAATAGGCGTGACCTAAGTTATTTTGCCGTGAGAGTGGGAAGTCATGCCCCGCAAGATGAAGCTTGGCAAGACCAGCACCGGCCTCAGCGCAATGGCTGCTGCGTGGCGATTTTAAGCCCGACCCTTTTAAGAATGTAACAATGGCCGCAGGTCGCTCAGCAATAGTTGATAGTAATGTCCCGTCGCGCCGTAAAACGGGCAGGGGGCATTCGATGCCGCGCTGGGATAAGAATAACATGAGATTGAGAAAGAAAGGCAAATCATCAGCGTCGATGGTTGGCTCATAGAGGGTCAAAATAAATTTATCCTGCTCGGTCGTCAGAAAAAAATTACTATTTTGAACCCCCTCAGCAATTCCATGCAGGCTTTTTGCGTGACCAATATCATATGCGCTGAGAAGTGTATCGAGCTCTTGAGTCGTGACATTGGTAAAAACGGCCATGTGATCTAGTCCCGTAATTCGCGGGGCAAGTTGAAATGCACTTGCTCTACAGCATCTATATATTCCTCGACGCTTACCACATATCGCTCTTTAAACGCATTGATAACTTCTTGGACAATTTCTTCAGGTGCCGAAGCTCCGGCAGTGATGCCTATGCGCTCGGCTTTCTCGATCCATTGCCAATCAATGGCAGTGGCATCGTGGATTAAATAAGCGCTCTTCGTGCCCGCGCGTGTGCCGACTTCCACTAGGCGTAGGGAATTTGATGAGGTTTTTGCTCCAATCACGAGCAATAGGTCGAGGCTCGGCGCAAGTGACTTAACAGCGCTCTGACGGTTTGTCGTTGCGTAGCAAATATCCTCTTTGTGCGGCGCAATAATATTAGGAAATCTTTTGTTTAAGACAGTAATGATATCGGCCGTATCATCAACAGAAAGCGTGGTTTGTGTGACATAAGCCAGTGCGCGTCCCTTAGGTGGGTTGAAGACTTCCGCATCTTCGATCGTTTCAATTAAGCTAATATCTCCTGCCGCAACTTGGCCCATCGTGCCCTCAACCTCTGGGTGTCCAGAATGACCAATTAATAATATGTGCCGATTATCTTGAGCGTGTCTTTCAGCTTCAATATGAACTTTAGACACGAGAGGGCAGGTTGCATCAAAATAGGTCAAACCGCGTGCTTTGGCTTCGGCGGGCACTGATTTTGGAACACCATGAGCGGAAAAAATGACGGGCGCATTTGCCGGAACATCATCTAATTCATCAACGAAAATCGCTCCTTGTTCTTCGAGTTTGTCGACAACCCTTTGATTATGAACAATTTCATGCCTTACATAAACAGGGGCGCCATGGCGAATGAGAGCTTGTTCGACAATCTTAATCGCGCGATCAACGCCCGCGCAGAAACCGCGGGGCGCGATTAAAAGAAGTGTCTTTTCAGTCGTCATCTGCTCGTTCATTTCGGCCCCAAATTGTATGCGTAACGGTTTAACACTTGTTACGAAGGGTGAGTTTGGTTAGTGTCGCGTTGGTATTAATAATCGTCTTAACGGCGAAAACTCACTTGGGTCAAGTCAAAGCAATGAAAACTTTTACAAAACAAATTCTGTCAATGGCAGCTCTCCTGGCAGTTTATAGCTGCGGCCCCGACGATCTTGGTGTTTATCGTTGCCCAGCATCTGATATTGCCGCGACGAGCGATAGTTGGCCTCAAGTCACGAACCCTGAAACACCTGCTTATGAAGTTAAGTTACGCGGTATTCAATCCTCTTGTGCGGCTTATGTGTCTGGTTTGGTCGAATCAGATGTCGAAATTGCCGGCTATTTGGATGTCTATCGTAGCGAGTCTGCACCCAGAGATGATTTTTTAGTCGATGTTTTTGTTGCGGCTGTAGACCCCCAAAACAATATTGTTGCTCAGAATATTGAGACCATAGAAATTGATGGTGTTAATGATGGCGTGTCAGGGCCTGCAGAGAGTTTTTCTCATAAATTCAATGAGCTCTCATTCTATACAGCTGAAGGTTTTAACGTGACCTCTTATCGTATTTTGGTGGGCTTTAGACTAAACGAAGCGCAATTAGCGGCTAATCGAGCTGCCCGTGAACGTCGTTTATCCCCAGCAGAAGTCAAACGCCAGAAATAGATGTTTGACTTTAAAGTCTACTGGGTTATTTTTTTGAATTAGCAATGATGCAAACGGGAGACATCGTATCTTTGATGCGAGGCCGAAGGAGCAACCGCCCCCGGAAACTCTCAGGCAAAAGGACCGTTTTCATCGCAACTCTGGAAAGTAGATGGTTTGTCCATCTCACCGAAGGCGTAAGCGTAATTTAAACATTACGTGAAATCTCTCAGGTTACAGCGACAGAGGGGGGCGAGTGCCAAAGTAGG
>CBFHLW010000043.1:0-13701 GCA_965656805.1 Alphaproteobacteria bacterium | reverse complement strand
CGGTAGATCCTGTCACAAATCGTTGTCCAGATAATAATGCAACAGTTGATCTTACCGATTGTAGTTACACTGCAGATACGGGTGCGGATGAACTTAAAACAGTATGGAAAGATCCCGATTATGACGCGGGTGAAAGTGCCTTTTATTATGTTCGCGGAATTGAAAACCCAACTTGCCGCTGGTCAACTTGGGATGCTGTGCGTTCAGGAACGCCGCCCAATCCGTCTTTGCATGCAACCTTACAAGAGCGTGTCTGGTCATCTCCAATTTGGTTAGAGGCTCAATAATAGCTCATGATGAATTGGCTTGGTGTTTTGGTGCGTGATCGCCTTGTTTTATTTATCCTGGCGGGGCTTACCATATTTGTATTGGACGCCATTGTGCAACAAAAAGCGGAGCGAGAAATTGTCATCTCATTGCCGCTTGTAGAGAAGTTGGCTGTTCAATGGGAATCACAAACCAAGCGCCCTCCTAGTCCCAGTGACCTTAATATGTTGATTGAGGGGCATATTCGGGAAGAAATACTCATGCGTGAGGCTGTTGCCCTTGGGCTAGATATTGATGACGTGATCATCCGTCGTCGATTGGCGCAAAAAATGGAATTTCTGATTGGAGAGGGCATTACAGCACAACAACCAAGCGAAGCTGTTTTGCGTTCTTTTTATGAAGAGAACCCACGGGATTTTGTGGAAGCCGCCCGCGTTAGCTTTCGGCATATCTTCTTAGGCGCTTCTCAGGAGGATGCCGATCGACTTCTCACGGCACTCAAGCAAGAAGGTGTGGACTGGCGCCTTCTTGGTCAGCCTTTCATGTTACAGCGTGACTATATCGAGCGCACAAAGGGAGATATTGGTGAAACATTTGGTGTGGCATTTATGAACTACGTGTTTAGTTCTAATGCCTTTCAAACATGGGACCAGCCCGTTCGCTCAGCATATGGTTGGCATTTGGTTTTTATTGAAGACCGTCTGGACGAAAAACAGTTGAGCTTTGAAGATGCGGCAGATCGGGTTGCCCGCGCATGGATTTTACAACAAGAGCACATTGCCCGTGAGCAAGCTTGGCGCGATTTACGTTCTAAATACGCAATCTCATTAGCACCGGTCTCACCTTCTGCTGATAAGGCAGGTTTGGACGAATAAATGCGGATTTTATGGTCGTTTCTTGTTCTGTTTTTGATTTCGACTACAGCTTATGCCCATGAAGTTCGCCCCGGGTATATCGAAATTACCGAAACCAATAATTACGAATATGCAATCAGTTGGAAGCAACCTGTCCGGGATAATGTGGATAGTGTCGCTGGACTTGGTTTGCGACCTGTCTTTCCTGTCAATTGCGAGCGTATTGGTGAGCGCGACATGGTGCGGCGGACAGGAGCTTTAATTGAGCAGTTTTACTTCAAATGTGAAGGTGGTCTTTTAGGGCAGAAAATAGGCATGGAAGGTTTGCAGCGAACAATCACAGATGTTTTTGTGCGTCTTATTCCCTTGGATGGCGAGCCTGTGAGCTTACGATTAACAGCAGAGAGACCAATTGGAAAATTGGCTGGCGGTGGTGCGCCGCTCAATGCATATATGATGCTTGGCATAGAGCATTTCGTTTTTGGATATGACCATATTTTATTTATTGTTGGCCTGACATTAATCACGATATCGTTTAGGCGCCTATTTTGGGTTGTTACCGCCTTTACCCTTGCGCATAGTATTACTTTGGCTTTGTCTGTACTGGGGATTGTTCGTTTGCCCAGCGGGCCTGTTGAGGCGGTTATTGCGCTTTCCATTCTGTTTGTTGCTGTTGAGGTCGCCTTACCGCGTGAACGCCGGTCTTACATTGCCGCGTATTATCCACAAGCGATTGCCTTTGGATTCGGCCTCATCCATGGGTTTGGGTTTTCTGGCGTCTTGCTCGATATTGGTCTGCCGCGCGGAGAAACAGCTTTAGCGTTGCTGCTTTTTAATCTAGGGCTTGAATTTGGACAGCTGATCATTATTGGATTGATTAGCTTGATGACGGCGATCTCGGCACGGAATTTTTTGAGTCAATATGCTGAACAAGCGCGTACCCTCACTGCCTTTGTTATCGGGTCTGTTGCGAGTTATTGGATGATTGAGCGGATCATCTCAATCATCGCTTAACCGGGATAGGTGTTACGAAAATTTAGCTTCGCGTTTTTCAAGTTCGGCACGTACGGCCTCCACCTGGTTGGGTGAGCCAATAATATCATCCTGAATAACGGATTCGAGCATGAGCATTTTTGCTGCTTCGCGATCAGCATGCTCATCAAATAAGCGCTTCGTTCCTCTAATGGCATCTGGATTTTTGTTGGCAATATGTGTTGCGGTTTCCATGGCTGCCGCCAGTGGGTCATCACATATGCGAGTAACAAACCCTGTCTCATAAGCTTCATCAGTTTCAAAGATGCGACCTGTCATTGCTAGTTCTTTGAGCTTATCTTCGCGCGCGAGGCGGGCCATAACGTGCGTTGTACCCATATCAGGAATAAGGCCCCAGCGTATTTCCATGATTGAAAAGCGCGTTTGAGGTGCTGCGTAGCGCATATCAGCGCCGCAGAAAAGTTGAAACCCACCGCCCAGGGCTACGCCATGTGCCGCAGCAATAACTGGAACAGGAGATTCGCGCCATACCCATGATACATGTTGGGGGCGGTTTGTCAGGCCATGTGTACGCTCAGCAAGTGTTTGTTCTTTTTGTGACGTAACGCCGCTATTGCCCTCGGACATTTTGGCAAAGTTAGACATATCAAGACCAGCACAAAAAGCGCGTCCTTCACCTGATAAGACCGCAACGCGAACGTCCTTATCCGCCTTTAGTCTCTCGCCAGCGTCGATAATAGCGTCCATCATGGAATGATCGAGGGCATTCATTTTATCACCGCGCGTTAGACAAATATGGGCAATATGGTTTTCGACTGTATAACTGACCCGTTCTGACATGATTTATCTTCCTATCTTTTCTGCATCTCTACTGCGAAGAGGTTAACCAGTTGAACAAAGCTTGTGAAGCCCTCAATTGTCGCATGAATAAAGCTGTTTGCGTGCGTTTTTGAAGCTTTCATAATGGACGAGATAATCCTGGTTTGCGCTTTTCTCAGGCACAATTTTTACTGCGCCAATCATGCTCTGGTGCAATATATCTTGCTGAGCAGCGGCGCTTGCAATAAGGGCGGCGCCGTAAGCAGCGTCATAATATTGCGGCACATAGCATTGTTTTCCTAATATATTCGCTATTATTTGGCACCAAATAGCGCTGCGCGTGCCCCCGCCAATAAGGGCAATATGCTCTTTCATGGTTTGCTCATTTATGAGGGTGCTTGGCAATGAAAGCAAAATATCTCGAAAAGCAAAGCCAACGCCTTCTAAAACTGCGCGAGCTATGTCATTGCGATTGGTGGCGCGGGTCATCTGAGAAAAGCTTGCTGTTAGGTTGCTTTGCCAGAGTGGGGCGCGTTCACCATTCAGGTAAGGGTGAAATTGCACTCCATTGGCACCAATCGGTGCTTTGATTGCAGCATCGAAGAATGAATCGATAGTTGAGTCAGAGAAAAAAAGATTTGCCGCCCAATCAATTGCGCTTGCACATTGGTTCATGCCAGCTGCAAAATAATTATATGCTGGATCAAGGTGCGGATAACGCGAAATGGGCGGTTTAGGGGTGGCGGCTTTAGTTGTAATAGAGACAACACCTGCCGAAGCTAGTTTTAGACTCATCGCGCCTTGTTTTAGTGGGCCGCAGCATAACCATTCTGCGCTTGTATCTATCGCGCCGATGGCTATGACGAGCTCTGGGGGTAATCCTAAATCTGAGGCGACTTTCGGGTTAATGGTGCCGGCTAGCTCATGGTGGGGTACAATTTTGGGAAGTTGCTCGGGCGTAATATGTGCCTCTGCGCATAGGGCCTGGGACCACTCTTCCGTCTGATAGTCGCAGAGCATGGCCCCACATGCATCACTCGGGTCGGTCTTATAGTCTCCTGTAAACTGGGCGCGCAACCAATCTTTAGCAAAATAAATCCGGTCAAACTCCCGTTCGGGTTCATGCTCATGTAGCCATATGAGTTGGGGCAAAGTCCAGGTTGGGTTGGCGCAATTACCTGCAATCTGAGTGTCCATGCCAAGTTCAGTGAGGCGCTTGGCTTGGACACTAGCTCTTTGGTCATTCCATAAAATTGCAGGGCGCAGAGGCTCAGCTTTGGCATTACATAAAACCGCAATATGGGCACCGGCTGTAATGCTCATAGCGCGCGCTTTCAGCAAGGCATTAGAGTGGTTTTGTTTAAGTGCTAAAAACCCATCTTGGACGGCTTGCCACCAGGCTCCTGGGTTTTGTTCTGCCCAGCCTGGGTGAGGACTTTGCAAGGTCAATGCGATCCGTTGTTGCGCAATAAGGGCACCTGCCTCATTTACGAGGACGATTTTGAGGGCGCTCAAACCAAGATCTATACCGATAAAGTTCATAGGCTTAATCTAAACTATCTACATGGCCAAAGCGATAGCTCAGATGCTGTCTTTGGTTATCTTATGCTTTTTTTGATTTTGTCTCGGATCAATCTTGGCGTGAGTTATATAAAAAGAGGCGCCACTTGGGCGCCTCTCGTGATCGGTTCTGAGCCAATCCTATTTGTTCGCGTGTCCAAGGACTGCGAAGGTTGCTCCACGTCCTGAAAACGCACTGGCTTGAACTCGTAAACCTATAATATCACTAGACAATGGATCACCTCCTTTCGGTTGTTAATAACAATATGATCATATAATGATTTGTCTCAATGCCAAGTTAAGATTGTATGAAACATATTTGAGATTATTGAACTTTTGCGTCATAGTTAGGTATTAACTATGTAAGGAATTATAATGGCAAAGTATCAGATTTTCCCGGTGACCCCCTTTGAGCAAAACTGCACAATCTTCTGGCATGAGGAGACGATGCATGGCGGGATTGTTGATCCAGGTGGAGATATTGAGCGCATTGAGCAGTTTTTAAAAGAGAATGGCATAACGCTTGAGAAAATTCTCGTCACACACGGTCATTTAGATCACGCTGGTGCTGTCGCCGCGCTAGCGCGGGCGCATGGCATTCCGATTATTGGCCCTCATATTGACGATAAGTTTTGGATTGATGGTATGCCTGAACAAGCTCAAAAATATGGTTTTGATGCGTCCGAAGCCTTTGACGCTGATGAATGGTTAACTCATGGTAAAATAGTCGAGGTAGCCGGCATTTCTTTTGACGTCCTACATTGTCCTGGGCATACGCCTGGTCATGTTGTCTTTTTTCAGCGTGAAGATCGAATTGCGATGGTCGGCGATGTGCTATTTAAAGGCTCTGTTGGCCGTACTGATTTTCCCAAAGGCGATTATCAGCAATTGGTTAATTCGATCACGCAAAATTTATGGCCATTGGGCGAAGATGTTACCTTTATTCCTGGGCACGGGCCCACCTCGACTTTTGGTTTTGAGCGTAAAACAAATCCATTTGTGTCTGATATGGTGATTGGTTAATGGATTTTGCTCTGCACCCCCGGCTTGAGGCTGATTCTCTGGGTGTTTTATCCTTGGCTCAGTGCGATATTCGTTTAATCAATGATTCGCGATATCTATGGTTATTGGCTATTCCGCGTGTTGCTGGTCTTGTTGAGTGGCATGATTTACCAGCAGATATTGGGCGCGTTATTTTTGATGAGACGCGGTTGGTTTCTTTATGGGCAAAAGATTATGCTCGGGCTGATAAAATGAATATTGCAACCTTGGGCAATCAAGTTTCGCAACTTCATATCCACATCATCGCCCGGCATAAGACGGATGCAGCATGGCCAAATCCGGTTTGGGGTGTGGGGCAGGCGTCTGCTTATGATGATGAGTCGCGCGACAAGATTTTGCGTGATTGTCGTTCTGGCCTCTCTGGGTAATTGGCGTATATTATTATAATGCCTGATCATATAAATCTATCTTCCTTTCCTGACCCTATGCGTGTGCTGATTATTGGTGCGCGCGGTGGTATCGGTGGCTCATTATACGCTGCTCTGGCGTATCACCCTCGCGTTGAAACTCTTGTGGGGACATCGCGTCGCGGTGAAGCAGAGTTAATAGGTCTCGACTTATTACATGAGGATCAGATATTTGATGCTGCAAATCGTGCACGAGAAGCAGGCCCTTTTCATTTGATTGTAAATGCGACAGGCTTTCTTCATGGTGGGGGTATTTTCCCCGAGAAGAAAATCGATGATCTTAACCAAGAGGCCCTTCAGGCATTTTTTGCTATTAATACAATCGCACCAGCATTGCTCTATAAATATTTTCTTCCTTTATTATCGCGCGAGGGTAAGGCAGTGATGGCGCATTTATCTGCACGTGTTGGCTCGATCTCAGATAACCATATTGGCGGTTGGTACGGTTACCGAGCGGCAAAAGCGGCACAAAATATGATCACCAAAACAGCGTCTATCGAAGCCCGCCGCAAATATAAAAATGTGATATTATTAGGTTTGCATCCCGGAACTGTAGACACAGAGCTCTCGGCTCCATTTCAGGGGGGCGTTAAGTCTGATAAATTATTCACTTCTAATGTAGCAGCACAGCATTTGCTCACGCAAATTAATCAAGCAGAATTGGCGCAAAGCGGCCTTTGCCTTGCATGGGACGGAACGCCTATTCCGTTTTAGGCTTGCCCAGAAGGCAAGGCGGATGTGTTGGCGTCGGACACACCTTGTAGTGCATTGGTTAATAAATCTTCCGCGAGTTGTGCTGTAACAGTTGGATCGGCGGCAATCATTCGGGCGCGAATTGCAATTGCCATTGTAAGGGCTTGGAGAACGTCACCATTTGACATTGTGTCGCGTCGGACCTCGCGAGAGACGGTTCCGAGAATATCCCCTAAAAGTTGGTGCACGCGTATCGGAGAATCGGTCGAGGCATGGAGTGGAAATTCAATATCAAATTTGTCGCCAGTATCAGTGACAGCCGTGAATGGAAGCAAGCGTGCCATAATGTGTTCTCTCATTTAATAGGGTTAATAAGTGTTTTACTTGTGCCTTTACCTCGTGAGTCACGACATCGCTGTGAACAATATTTAACATCATCCCACGATTTCTCCCATTTTTTGCGCCATGCAAATGGCCGTTCGCATGAGATGCAAATCTTTTGGGGTAGCTCAGACTTTCGCCGCATTTTCATAATATTAATTTGGGTTGTTACATATTTTTTTCAAGTCTTACTTCTAAGCTACTTGAGTTTCATTGGTCTCTGACGCAAACTGACCACAACAAAAAGAGGTTTATGTATGTCACTTAAAAATAAAGTTAACTCTGGCTTGATCAGCCTTTTTTTAAGTCCCCAAATAAGAAAGCTTTTGGGATTTTGGGCAAGGATGAAACGCGTTATTTCTGGCGCGCCGTCGCAAGTTCATTTTTTTTACCAGCCAGATGACCCTTATAGCCATTTACTAGCTCAGGTTTTAGTCGATTTTACATCTCGATATGATACTTCTCTCAGCTTCCATATTGTCGGTGCGCCCGATGATGATGCCGCACCTGAGCGGGCAGCGCTGGAAGCCTATGGCCTTAAAGATGCCATTTCTATTGCGCCCTTTTATCATCTCGATTTTCCAGAAAAGGCTTGTTTACCCTCCGAAAAAACCATTTCCCTTGCCTATCGGGCGATTGCTGGTCATGAGCATGTGGGCGCTTATTTGGTTGAGGTTGGCAATGCTGTTTGGCGCGATGATGCCGCAGCATTAGAGAAAATGTCCCTTGTCAGTGAAAAAATGGCTCAAGAACGTGTCGCCGCTGATACTGAATTTCGAAATGTCAAAGGACATTATTTGGCTGGCACACTTTATTATGATGGTGATTGGTATTGGGGCGTAGATCGTTTTCCATATCTGGAGCAACGTTTAAGAGCGCAAAAACAACTTCACGCAGGTAGCAAACAGCTTGTTCATTTTCCAAAACGTCCAGAGTTTATGACAAAGCCGGCCAAACGCCGCCTCACGCTTGAGTTCTATCCATCACTTCGCTCGCCCTATACTTATTTGGCAATGCCAGAGATTATGGCTCTTGGTGAGGAATACCCGGTCGATATTATTTGGCGTCCAGTTATGCCAATGGTTATGCGTGGTTTGCCTGTGCCGCCGCGAAAGGGCCGTTATATTATTAAGGACGCAAAGCGTGAGGCCGATCGGATTGGTGTTCCTTTTGGCAATGTGTTTGACCCAGTTGGAAACCCAGTTTTGCGCGGATATTCTTTATACCCCTATGCCAAGAGCCAGGGACGGGATAAAGAATTTTTATTTGCTTTTTGTCAGTTAGCTTGGTCAGAGGGTGTTGATGTCGGTCAAGACTCGGGGCTTGCAAAAGTTATTGAGCGTGCAGGCTTAGACTGGAATGAGGCCAAAGCTCATTTAGACCAACCTGGATGGGAAGATAATATTGAAGATAATCGGCTACAATTAATGACGTCAGGGCTTTGGGGTGTGCCAAGTTTTCGCTTGCTTGGGCCGCGCGGCAAAGAGATCTATGCTGGGTGGGGTCGTGATCGTATATGGCTTCTGGCCCACCGTATTCAAGAGGCTTTGAGTGAATGAATTTCGAGCATTTGTTCGCCTCCGATGATTTTAGTTATGCGAACTCAGACGATCGGCTCGTAAAAAAAATTATTATTCGCTCTATTGAACGTATCAGTGGACAACCGCACTTAAAACGCATGTATGAGGATTTTCGTCACGAGTCCTCTAATGAGAGTTTTTGGGATGCTGCAATTGATAAATTAGAGATCACGCTGAAAGGCCACGGGTTGCCGCTTGAGGTTGTTCCTGCGGAAGGGCCGATTGTCTTTATTGCAAATCATCCTTACGGGATTTTGGATGGAATGGCGCTTTGCTGGCTTGCTCAAAAAACGCGACCTGATTTTAAAATTTTGATCAACAGTGCTTTATGCCGTGTTCCTGAACTCGCAAATTATGTACTTCCTGTTGATTTTAGCCAAACCACTAAAGCCTTGGAGACCAATTTAGCATCACGGCAAGCGGCGCGAAAACATCTTGAAGCAGGCAAAGCCTTATTGATTTTCCCTGCGGGGGCGATTGCAAATACGCCCGTTATATGGAAACGCAAAGCAGCTGAATGGGTATGGCAACCGCTTGCTGCCAAGCTTATTCGACAAACACACGCCAAAGTATTGCCGATCCATTTTTTCGGTCAAAATAGTTGGAAATTTCAGATAGCCAGTCATATTCACTCCAATTTAAGGTTAGCTCTTGTTTTTAATGAGGTTTATCGGCGTCGTAGGTCAGATATTCTTTATTTTATAAGCGATGTGTTATCTGCGGAGGATTATGCCCAGTTTAGCGATGCCCGCCAGCTGATCCGGTTCTTGCAAACGCATAATGACGAAATTGCGCGTAGGGCGATGTGATCCAGTTTATGGTGATTTAATCCCTAATTTTTATATAGCTTGCCTTTATTTGGCTTGCAGTCGTGGCAAAATGTGCCAACATACAATGATGTTATCAAAACGCTATTGGAGGATTTTCTATGGATAATTGTCTTAAATTTTACATCGACGGAGCTTGGGTTGACCCAGTAGAACCAAAACCATTTGATGTGATTAACCCCGCAAATGAGCAGGTTATCGGGCAAATTATGCTTGGTAACGCAACCGATGCGAATAAGGCCGTTGCGGCAGCAAAAAATGCTTTTGCGAGTTTCTCTCAAACAAGCGTCAAAGAACGTCTTGATCTTCTTGATGCGATTATTGCAGCGTATTCCGCGCGCATTGATGAAGTTGCAGAAACGATTAGCAAAGAAATGGGCGCACCAATGTGGCTTTCCAAAGCAGCGCAAGCGGCTATGGGTATTGCGCATCTTTCTAAAATTCGTGAAATTTTAGCAGAATATAAATTTGAGCGTCCACAGGGCTCAACCATGATTATCAAAGAGCCTGTGGGTGTTTGTGCCCTGATTACTCCATGGAATTGGCCAATTAATCAGATCGCTTGTAAGGTCGCGCCTG
Source organism: Alphaproteobacteria bacterium (assembly GCA_965656805.1). GTDB lineage: Bacteria > Pseudomonadota > Alphaproteobacteria > RS24 > RS24 > JAYODZ01. The sequence continues at coordinate 3,679 of CBFHLW010000043.1, read as the reverse complement.
CACTAGCAGCTGGTTGTACAATGGTCTTGAAACCTTCTGAAGTTGCACCATTAAATGCTGCTCTTTTTGCAGATATTTTGCATGAGGCAGGCGTACCAAAAGGTGTCTTTAACTTGGTTAATGGCGATGGACCTGGGGTTGGTGAGGTTATCTCTAGCCATCCTGATGTTGACATGGTCTCTTTCACAGGTTCAACCCGTGCGGGCGTCTTGGTTGCGAAAGCAGCTGCCGATACGGTTAAGCGTGTTTGTCAAGAATTAGGTGGTAAGTCAGCCAATATTGTTCTTGATGACGCTGATTTTGAAAAATCTGTTGCTCAGGGTGTCCAGTCCTGTTTCATGAATTCTGGCCAATCATGTAATGCACCAACACGCATGTTAGTGCCCGCTAAGCGCCATGATGAGGTTGTAGCAATTGCGAAAGCTGCAGCTGAAAAAGTGAAGGTGGGTGACCCTGGTGCACCTGACACAACGATTGGTCCAGTTGTCAGTGAAGTGCAATTTAACAAGATCCAAGGCCTTATTGAAAAGGCGATTGATGAAGGCACTGAATTGGTCACAGGCGGCCCTGGAAAACCAGAAGGTTTAAATGCTGGTTATTACGTCAAGCCAACTATTTTTGCAAATGTCACCAATGATATGACTATTGCGCGTGAAGAAGTTTTTGGCCCTGTTTTGTCTATCTTAAAATATGAAAGTGAAGAAGAGGCAATCGCTATTGCCAATGACACAGTTTATGGTCTTTCAGGTTATGTGCAATCTAGTAGCGTCGAGCATGCACGCGCTGTGGCGTCTCAACTGCGAACAGGTAATGTGCATCTAAATGGTGCCGGTCCTGATCTTGGCGCACCATTTGGTGGGTACAAACAGTCTGGTAATGGACGCGAGTGGGGGGAGTTTGGATTTGATGACTTCCTCGAAACCAAAGCTGTCCTCGGTTATGCGGCTGAGTAAGTCCTAAATATAGAGATTGGCGGCGCTTTAGGCGCCGCCATTTTTAATTATGACCGACAATATCACAGTGCATTACCAAGTCGTTGAGCAGATTGCGACGATCACGCTTGATAGACCTGAGGCGCGAAATGCGCTTAATAAAGCGACCCGTGATGCTTTAACAGAAGCATTTGAGCGTTTCGCGGAAGATGCCAATGCACTCGTTGCGATTTTAACTGCGACTGGGGACAAGGTCTTTTGTGCGGGCGGCGACCTAAAAGAAATGTCTGACGTCCAGCTCAAAATTCCGCCGCCGGATTTTATTCCCTATTGGAATAGGACCGTTCATACAGATAAGCCAGTTATTGTAGCTGTTAATGGACATGCTTTTGCCGGTGGTTTTTTGCTAACCCAAATGTGTGATCTTTGTATTGCGGCTGAGAATGCGAGTTTTGCGATTACAGAAGCAAAAAGAGGGCGGGGTGCGCCTTGGGCTGGGCCATTGCCTTGGTTAATTCCGCCTCGTATTGCAATGGAGCTGTTAATAACTGCAGAACCTATATCGGCTGCGCGCGCTTATGATATTGGGTTGGTTAATAAAGTGGTTCCCTTAAAAGATTTGCAGGGCGAAGCCATGCGTATGGCGCGCGGTATTGCTGAAAATGCGCCACTGTCTGTGCGTGCCGGTAAGCGAATGGTTTATGCCGTCGCACAACAGGCTTGGGAGCAATCTCTGGCCGTTGGAGAAGCTTTATTCGCGCCTGTCTACCATAGCGAAGACGCGCAAGAGGGGCCTTTGGCCTTTAAGGAAAAAAGACCTCCCAATTGGCAAGGGAAGTAGTTAAGGTTATGTGTAAGGGTAATTTGGGATATATGCTTTTCAAGTTCAGCCCACGTTTACAATTTAGTTCAAGCGCCACCAAGCTAATCATGCGCGCCACGGATCCATGTGACTGATTACATATGTAGTTAAGATCAACGATGTTAGGAGTGACTATGCTTTCCAATCAATATCCCATGCTGCAATTTAATTTAGGAGAAGATATCAATATGATGCGCGATAGTTTGCGCACATTTGTCGCAAATGAGCTGGCTCCACGCGCACACGAGATTGACCAGAAAGATATTTTCCCCCGTGATCTATGGGTTGGCCTTGGCAATCTCGGAATGCACGGCATAACTGTTTCTGAAGAATATGGCGGTGTTGCTATGGGTTATACCGCGCAGGCCATTGCGCTTGAAGAGATTAGCCGTGCCTCGGCGTCGGTTGGTTTGTCTTATGGAGCACATGCTAATTTATGCGTTAATCAAATTTATCGTTGGGGGACTGATGCACAAAAGCAGCGCTATCTTCCAAAACTTGTCTCGGGTGAGCATTTAGGTGCTCTTGCCATGTCTGAGCCCGGTGCTGGTTCTGATGTAGTTTCTATGAAACTGCGTGCCGATAAAAAAGGGGACCATTTTATTTTGAATGGAACCAAGCTATGGATTACCAATGGACCTTCTGCCGATGTTCTTGTGGTTTATGCGAAAACTGATCCCAATGCTGGTTCGCGCGGTATTACAGCCTTTTTGATTGAGAAAAGCTTTAAAGGTTTTTCCTGTGCGCAGAAATTAGATAAATTGGGAATGCGTGGTTCAGAAACTGGAGAACTGGTTTTTGATAATTGCGAGGTTCCTGAGGAGAATATTCTGGGAAATCTTAATGAAGGTGTGACTGTTTTAATGAGCGGTTTGGATTATGAACGCGCTGTTCTGGCTGCGGGACCAATCGGTATTATGCAGGCTTGCCTTGATCTTGCGGCAGACTATGTACACCAGCGCGAGCAATTTGGAAAAGCTATTGGTGAGTTCCAACTTGTCCAAGCTAAAATTGCTGACATGTATACGCGCCTGAGCGCGACAAGAGCTTATGTTTATGCCGTTAATCAAGCCTGCGATCGCGGTGAGACGACACGTAAGGATGCAGCAGCGGCCATCTTATTTGCCGCCGAGAATGCAACCCAATGTGCTTTAGATGCGATTCAATTATTGGGTGGGAGCGGGTATATTAACGATAATCCATGTGGGCGTTATTTGCGCGATGCCAAGCTCTACGAAATTGGAGCGGGAACCTCCGAAATTCGCCGTATGCTTATTGGACGGGAACTATTCTCAGAGACTGCTTAGCAGTCGATTACGGTTCACGATCCATTTTAGCCAAATGACGTGATTAGGCAGAAATAAAGTTTATTTCCTTAACTTTCGGCATTGAGCCACGGCGGCCAGCAATTCGCGGGCTATTTCTTCTGCTTCTTCAGGTTCGAAGTCCATTGGTATTTCCAAACGATCATTGGCTACAAAAATGCGGACCATTCCTGTGTCTGTAGCGCCAATGCTGAGTTCAGCTTCGATATCTGAAGGGGTATTTATGCCCATTTGTCTTGTCTCCTAAATTATAATGTGGACCATTATAGCAGTTTTACGTTTATTCGTTATGAATTAGTTTCATGGGCTTGAGTTTTTAGTGAAAGAACAGTAATTTCCGCCAGTGAGACTTTTTTCTCGTATTAGGCAGCCTTAGCTCAGTCGGTTAGAGCGCTAGATTGTGGATCTAGAGGTCCCCCGTTCGAACCGGGGAGGCTGTACCATTTTTCCTCATATTTTCTTCTTCTATATTTAGCTTCGGAATTTTGCTCAGCCAGGACGTCGTTTAACCTTTGGTTGCCAGGGTTAGTGAAGAGAATTTGGCCTGCACTGCTCTAATT
>CBFHLW010000042.1:0-13714 GCA_965656805.1 Alphaproteobacteria bacterium | reverse complement strand
GTCTATCTTTGACATCTGCATTTCAAGGCTATCGCCTTGAGGTTGTGAATTAGGCTGTGGCACAACAGTTGCCATTTGACCTGCCGCACCGCCCAGCTGCGGCGCGGCAAGATTTCTTTGTCGCTCCTTGCAATGCTGAGGCTGTTCAGCTTATTGATCTATGGCCAGCATGGATAACCCCAATGCAGTTTATTTATGGTCCGCATGCGAGCGGCAAAAGCCATTTACTGGCTGTGTGGCAAGAAAAATCCGGCGCTTTAGATATATCTGCTGATGCGATCGGATTGGGTGTTGATGTTACTGCATTAACCTCCGCTCAGGCAGTGATCATTGATAATTGCGAAACATTACATTCTGATGCTGAGGAGCATTTGTTTCATATTTTTAATGATCTAAAACTGCGTGATGTGCCTTGTCTTATTGCTGGAGCATTGCCACCATCGCAAATGCGTTTTGAATTACCCGATCTTGCCTCTAGATTGCGATCCTTACCTGCCATAGGCCTGGGCGAGGCAGATGATACACTTCTCCAAGCTGTTATGAAAAAATTATTGTTAGATCGACAGCTCGAAATGAGCCCACAAGTTATGGATTATGTCATGTTAAGGGTCGATCGTAATTGTGAGGCGATATTAAATTTTGTTGCTCGACTTGATCAATACAGTCTTGCCTTGGGAAAACCAATTACACGCAACATAGCTGCAGATGTCTTAGCGCAAATAAATAAGTAAAGTGCTTAACGAAAGCAATAGACTGTGCAATATTTATGTAACATTCTCGTTGTAGCTTTTATTTATTACGTTACAATTTTTTAGAGATCAAAATCGATTGTGAAGCATGTTAATAAAAACACTTACTCACCCTGAAAAGCATGGGCGGCGTTCTGAACCTGCGGACCCTTTCTTTGAAGGTTTTGCTTGTCAAGAGCGCTTCATAAATCGCGAGTTGTCATGGCTTGCGTTTAATCAACGAGTTTTTGAGGAAGCCTCTAACGCTGATTTCCCTTTATTAGAGCGACTTAGATTTTTATCAATATCTGCTAATAATTTAGATGAATTTTTTATGGTTCGGGTTGCTGGTCTGGTCGGACAAGAGCATGCGGGCATTGATGCAAAAAGTGTTGATGATATGACCCCTGCCGAACAACTTTCTAAAATATCGGAAAAAGCAGGCACTCTCATGGAACATCAACAGTTGGTGCTCAAAGGGTTGCTGAAAGAAATGGAATCCTATGGCGTGTTCTTGCTTGATACGCCCGATCTGTCTGAAACACAAAAACGATGGATTGAAAGCTACTTTTTAGAGAATATTTTACCCGTACTAACACCTCTTGCGATTGACCCAGCGCATCCATTTCCCTTCATTCCGAATTTGGGTATTGGTTTAGCTTTGCAGTTATCTCGAATTTTGGATGGGCGAGGGATGAACGCGTTATTCCTGATCCCCTCGCAACTCGAGCGTTTTATCGCCTTGCCGAGCGATGCTGCCGATCAATCACATGCCTTTATTCGGCTTGAAAGCGTTATTTCAATGTTTATTGAGCGAACGTTTCCAGGTTATCAAGTGCTTGGCCAAGGAACATTTCGGGTTATCAGAGACACAGATATTGAGGTTGCTGAAGAGGCTGAAGATCTTGTGCAAGTGTTTGAGACCGCACTTAAACGCCGTCGCCGTGGCATCGTTATTCGATTAAAAATTGATGCTGATATGCCCCAGGGCTTACAAGAGCTTGTGATTGAAGAACTCGAAGCGCATGCTGATCGTGTTGTTATTGTGAACGGGCTTTTAGGTTTAGCTCAGATTTCTGAAATTGTTGACAAGGGGCCTTCTCAGCTCAAATTTAAACAGTTTAACGCCCGTTTTCCTGAGCGCATTCGTGAACATGGTGGTGATTGTTTTGCTGCGATTAGCGAAAAAGATATTCTAGTTCATCATCCTTATGAAAGTTTTGATGTTGTTGTTCAATTTATCCGTCAAGCCGCGCTTGACCCCAGCGTTATCGCAATTAAGCAAACTTTGTATCGAACCTCCGCGGATAGTCCGATCGTTGAGGCGCTGATTGAAGCAGCTGAAAATGGGAAGTCAGTTACAGCTTTAGTGGAGCTTAAGGCGCGTTTTGATGAGGCTGCCAATATTCGTCTCGCGCGAAAGATGGAAGCAGCTGGCGTACAGGTTGTTTTTGGATTCATTGAACTTAAAACCCACGCTAAGGTCAGTTTGGTTGTCCGTCGTGAGCTGTCTAGTCTAAAGACATATGTTCACCTTGGAACAGGCAATTACCACCCTCAAACAGCTAAAGTCTATACGGATCTGTCTTTATTTACATGTGACAATGATATTGCCGCTGATGCTGGGCAAGTATTTAATTACTTTACAGGTTATGCCGAACCCAAAGCCCTTATTCGTCTTGCCATGTCGCCTGTGAATTTGCGCGATCGCATTATGGAGCATATTGAAGCTGAAGTGGCATATGCCAAGGCTGGACGCCCTGCAGCTATCTGGGCAAAGCTAAATGCATTGGTTGATCCACATGTTATTGATGCCTTATATCGTGCATCAATTGCTGGCGTGCAAATTGACTTAATAGTAAGGGGTATTTGTTGCTTGCGCGCAGGTGTTCCTGGCTTATCCGAAAATATAAGAGTTAAGAGTATTGTTGGTCGTTTCCTTGAGCACTCGCGCATTGTGTGTTTTGGTAATGGTGACGGTTTGCCGTCAGATTCCGCTCTGGTTTATTTATCATCAGCAGACTGGATGCCACGTAATCTTGATCGCCGTGTTGAGACCCTCGTTCCCATGTTGAATCCCACAACAAGAGCGCAGGTGTTAAACGAAATCATGCATGTTAATCTTGCTGATAATAAGCAAAGTTGGTTTATGCAAAACGATGGAACGTATCAGCGCTATCATTTAACTGAGGGTGAGGATGAGGTTAATGCTCACCATTATTTCATGACCCATCCAAGCATGTCAGGGCGCGGTCGTTCGAACACCAAAAAAGGTCATTCTAAAAAATCACGAAAGTCTAAGGGTTAATGGTCAAACAATCTGCATCGCGGCTTTCGAGGCTTATTAAGAAGGTCGGGTTGCGGCGGCCAGATCAACCCATAGGTGTCATTGACATTGGTTCGAACTCGGTTCGTTTGGTCGGCTATAGTGGAACGGCACGTGCGCCTTTACCCATTTATAATGAGCGGGCATTCTGTCGGCTTGGCACATCGGTTGCCCAAACGGGAGCTATTTCTGGGGCATATTATGAACATGCTATGGCAACATTTCGACGTTTTCGCGCGATCTCTGATCAATTGGGCATTAATGAGCTTTATGTATTTGGCACATCGGCTGTGCGCGATGCCGCCAATAGGGCGCAATTTATTAGTGAAGCGGAAACTATATTTGGGCATAAAATACGTGTTCTAAATGGCGAAGAAGAGGCTTTGCTCTCTGCCGCTGGTGTGATTATGTCAGTTGATAACGTAAATGGCTTGGTTGCTGATTTAGGTGGAGGTAGTTTAGAACTTGCCCATGTTGAGAATGGTCATGTTTTAAATTGGGCCTCTCTTAATATTGGTGTTTTAGCACTAGATGGTTTTGTGCAACTTGGCGCTAAGGCTTTGCAAAATGAGATTTCTGCTCAATTAAACAGCGTTGAATGGTTGAGTGAGCATCGTTTTGATCAAATTTATGCTGTTGGTGGCGCGTGGCGAAGTCTTGCCAGCGTTCACATGGGCGAGACAAATTATGGTCTTGATGTGCTTCATGAGTATGAGATGAATCTTGCGCGCTCTAAAGCATTTTTACGTCGTGTTGCTAAAATGACAGTAGGCGAAACGCGAACGCTTTCGCGGTCATCGAGTAATAGGCGTGAGACATTACCTGTTGCTGCGAATTTATTATTCGCTTTATCAAAGTCAGCAAATGCGAAGAAAGTTATTGTTTCTGCTACAGGGGTACGTGAGGGCGTTTTGTTTGAAATGCTCAAAAGCAAATATCAAGACATTGATCCACTTTTGCTTGCCTGTGAAGAGATGGCTTCGCGTATGAGCAAATCAAGTAAATATGGCCATGAGCTTATATCCTGGACGTCTGGACTTTTTGCAGGTGATGATCGTGAGAGTGATTTTAATAGATTTAGAAAAGCGGCTTGCCTTGTTTCGGATATTGGTTGGTCAAACCACACATCTTCACGTGCTGAAATTGCGTCGCATTCAGTGCTCCGGGCCCCCTTTATGTCCATTCGTCATGAGGGCAGGCTCTTTATTGCTTATGCCTTGGCCTATCGTCATGAGTTTGACGATGTAAAAGCACTATTTCATGGACTGCCAAAATATAAAAATGCGGAAGAATTAGGTAAAATTTTAGGTTTATCTTTTCGTTTGGCTCATTCCTTATCTGCATCAATGCCAGGAATGTTGACCAAATCTGAGCTTATTAGAACGGCAGATAAACTGATGCTCGTCCTCGGTGATACAAAACCAAGTCTCATGGCTCCGATTATTGAAAAGCGCCTGGCCAAGCTTGCGCAAGCTATGAAACTGTCGCCAGAAATTAAATAAAATAAACAAACTCGCTTATGCGGTTTGTCCGTTCCGTTTTACAAGAATGACCTGATCGTCTTCGCAAGCAAGCGCCATTTTGCCTGCTTTTAAGTCCATTGCGTATTTACCAAAGACTTCATAGCGCCAACCTTTCAATGCCTGAACATCGGGATCCTGGTCACTGGCGATACGCTCCAGGTCAGCGACATTGGCGATCAATTTGGGTGCCACGTCGCAACTATCGCAACGCTGTTTTAAAAGGACTTTTAATAACTCAACCAATGGTCCAATGCCTTGCCTGTTCACAATAGGCTTTGCCAATAAGGGGAGTTCATTCTTTGGTAAGTTTAAACCGCGCTGAATGGCGGCTAAAAGGGGTTCTGCGTATCGTGAGTTTTCAAAACCTTTCGGAATAGAGCGTAAGCGTGAAAGTTCCAGCATGTTTTTAGGCCCTTGGACGGCGATTTCGCGAATGGCATCATCTTTAATAACGCGCCCGCGCGGAACATTTCGTTCACGGGCTTGTTCTTCGCGCCAGGCAGCAACTGTTATAAGAACGCCCACAACATTGGGGCGGCGGTCCTGCATTTTCAATCTTTGATAGGCTAGCTCAGGCGGCAAATCATAATTATGAACGTCATGAAGACTTAACATTTCTTCTTCAACCCAAGCAGAGCGGCCTTTTTCTTCTATTTGTTGACATAAAAACTGATATGCGTCACGTAAATGGGTAACATCTGCGAGTGCATATTCTAATTGCGCTTTGCTAAGCGGGCGGCGGGCCCAATCTGTAAAGCGCGAGCCTTTATCAATTTTAGCGCCGACTGTTTTTGCAATTAAGGTTTCATACCCTACGGCATCACCAAACCCACAGGCCATTGCCGCAATTTGGGTATCAAAAAGGGGGGTTGGGATACAATTACCCAAATTATAAAAAATTTCGATATCTTGTCGGCAGCCATGCATGACTTTTACAATATCTGAGTTCCGTAATATCTCAAAAAAAGGTGATAAATCAATACCTTCAGCCAATGGGTCGATCATTGCCGCTTCATCGGGAGATGCGACTTGAATAAGGCATAAGAGTGGCCAATATGTGGTTTCGCGAATAAACTCAGTATCCACAGTAATAAAGGGACTTTTTGTGAGTGAATCGCAGAATTCTTTTAGATCTTTGGTTTGTGTAATGACTTTCATCCTGTCTATATAGACTATCAGATTGCACTTGTCGCCCATTGAGCGAAATTCGACGTGAGTGCTTGACTTTTGGCTTGAAGCGGTGTGTTTTCGGCACATCCAATAAAGGGGTTACTTATGCACGAATTCAGGTCTCATACATGCGGCAACCTAGATAGTACGCATGCGGGTGAAATAGTCCGTTTGTCAGGTTGGGTGCATCGCAAGCGCGACCATGGCGGATTGTTGTTTATCGACTTACGCGATCATTATGGGTTAACTCAGCTGGTTATTGAGCCAGAAAACCCTAATTTTGCTATTGCTGAAAGATTGCGTGCTGAGAGTGTCATTCGTATTGACGGAAAAGTCGTTGCACGCGATGAGGCAGCTAAGAACCCAAATCTTAAAACTGGTGATATTGAGATTTATGTCTCTGAGCTTGAGCTTTTATCAGAAGCACAAGAGTTGCCATTGCCAGTGTTTGGTGAGCCGGAATATCCTGAAGATATTCGATTAACCTATCGGTTTTTGGACTTACGCAGAGAGACATTGCATCAAAATATTATTTTACGTTCGGAAATTATTGCGTCTTTGCGTCGTCGTATGACTGAGGGTGGTTTTCAAGAATTTCAAACACCAATTTTAACGGCCTCAAGCCCCGAGGGCGCGCGCGATTTCCTTGTGCCATCGCGTATGCATCCTGGCAAGTTCTATGCCTTACCCCAAGCGCCGCAGCAATTTAAACAGCTTTTAATGGTTGCTGGTTTTGACCGTTATTTCCAAATAGCGCCTTGCTTTCGAGATGAAGATGCGCGTGCAGATCGTTCCCCCGGAGAGTTCTATCAGCTCGATATTGAGATGAGTTTTGTTACACAAGAAGATGTATTTCAAGCTGTTGAGCCTGTTTTGCGTGATGTTTTTGTTGAGTTCGGGAAAGGTAAACGTGTTTCGGAAGTGTTTGCACGTATTCCATATGATGATGCGATGAGAAAATATGGGTCGGATAAGCCAGATCTACGCATACCTATTGAAATGGATAACGTGACAGAGAGTTTCCGCGGATCTGACTTCAAAATCTTTGCGGGCATGATTGATGCTGACCCCTCTGTTGAGGTTTGGGCTATCCCCGCAAAAACAGGGGGTAATCGTGCATTTTGCGATCGTATGAACAGTTGGGCCCAGGGCGAAGGACAGCCAGGGCTTGGTTATATTTTCTTCCGTGACGGTGCCGGAGCGGGACCGCTTGCTAAAAATATTGGTACTGAGCGTACTGAAGCAATACGCCATCAGCTTGGCCTTGAGGATGGTGATGCTGTCTTCTTCTGTGCCGGTAAGCCTAAAGACTTTATGGATTTTGCGGGTCGTGCTCGGGTTAAAGTCGGGCATGATCTTGATTTGATTGATGCAGATCAATTCGCCTTTTGCTGGATTGTCGATTTCCCAATGTTTGAATATGACGAGAAGCTCAAAAAGATTGATTTCTCGCATAATCCGTTTTCTATGCCTCAAGGTGAAATGAGCGCTCTGTTAAACCAAGATCCCTTAGATATTAAGGGATTCCAGTATGATATTGTTTGTAACGGTATTGAGCTATCATCGGGCGCTATACGGAATCATAAACCCGAGATCATGCTTAAAGCATTTGAGATTGCGGGTTATGATGCAAGTGTGGTTGAGGATCGATTTGGCGGCATGTTAAACGCATTCCGTTATGGGGCACCCCCTCACGGAGGAATTGCACCTGGGGTTGATCGTATTGTGATGCTTCTGGCCGAACAAGAAAACTTGCGTGAGGTTGTCGCATTCCCAATGAACCAGCAAGCAGAAGATTTGATGATGAAAGCACCAGCTGAGGTGAGTAGTGAACAGTTGCGTGAGCTCAATATTCGGCTTATGCCACCGCAAAAATAACCTAAGCTATAGGTGCTGGACTAGACCTAAATGGCAAGCAATGCGATAGTATTCTTGAGGCTGATTGGAGTTTAATAATGAAGTTGTTAAAAATGATGTTTACATGGTGGCATACCCAAACATTGGGAACGTGGTTGCACACGTTCTTACGCGGCAATCTCATTGGCTCTGATGAGCAGGGTAATATGTATTATGAAGATAAATCAGGGCGCAGTATTAACGGCAAACCACGGCGTTGGGTTGTCTATAATGGTGACGTTGAGGCTACACGAATACCACCTGAGTGGCATGGTTGGATCCATTACACTGTTGATGTGCCCCCCCATGATGGATCATTTGTTCAGCGCAAATGGTTTAAACCGCACCAAATTAATATGACGGGAACAAAAGATGCGCATGCTCCAAAGGGTGCTGAAGATGCATCGCGTTATCGGGACGGTTATGACGCTTGGCGTCCAGAATAGGCAATTGATATGAAAGAGAATTTAGTAGAAACTCTTGTTGGCGCTTTTGTAATTTGTCTTACGATTGGGTTTTTAACATATGGCTATAGCGTCTCAGAAACGGGTAGCTCGGATGGGTTGATCGTTTCGGCTGACTTTGATCGTGTCGATGGGTTAACGATTGGCAGTGATGTTCGTTTAGCTGGGGTAAAGGTTGGCACAGTAACAAGCCTCTCGCTCAATGCAGAGACATTCAAGGCGCGGGTCGGCATGGTTATTAGTAAGGATATTAGTCTACCAGATGACAGCAGCGCTAAGATTACAAGTGAAGGCTTATTAGGTGGCAATTATATTTCTGTAACACCTGGGGCGAGTGACTTTGAGATCGAAAACGGCAGTGAAATTCTATTCACACAGGGATCTATCGACCTTATCAGCCTGATTAGCCAAGCAATGTTTAGCGCAAACGATGGTTCGAATAATAAATAATTTCGGGGGTCTTATTGCCTCATGCGTGTTGATATCTTTTATTGGTATTGCGTTCGCAAATGAAGCAAATATGAATTCAAACTACGACTTAACCGAGCATGAGTCGGCTGAGTTAAAGAAAGTACTGTCAAGCGAGGGGGCGGCCTCCGCTGAGGAACCGCTTTCTCTTATACAAGTTCCTGTTTTAGAAATTATGTCAGAAGATGACGCATCGCAATTACCTGATGACCTTATGGTGTTTATGAAAACACTCGACAAGGTTTCCGCTCGGACCAGCACATTAACGCTAAAAATAAATGAGCCTGAGCGTTTAGGGCGCCTTATTATTACCATGCGGAGTTGCAAAGCAAACCCTCCCGAAGATGAGCCTGAAACGCGTGTTTTTTTAGAGATAGACGAAAACCAGGATGGTGCTATTTATCGGATATTTACAGGGTGGATGTTCGCCTCAAGTCCAAGCGTTAATGCGCTTGAACACCCTGTTCATGACTTGTGGCCGATTACCTGTAAAACATCTGATGGCGTCATATTTACTGGCATAGAGTGAATGTTTCCTGGCCTCTCGAGCGCTGTTTGTAAAAATGTGTGATAACGACCGCGAGGCACTTCAATAACTCCAAATTGGGCGAGATGATCTGTTTTGAATTGACAGTCGAGTAATGAAAAACCGCCATATTTTAAACGCGCGGCGAGATAAACAAGGGCAATTTTACTTGCATCCGTTTGAACTGAAAACATGCTTTCACCGAAGAAGGCGCCTTCTAGACATACGCCGTAAAGGCCACCAACCAAGTCACCGTTTTGCCAGCACTCAATGCTATGAGCGTGGTCGGCGTGATGAAGCTCTGTATAGGATATGCGTATAATATCATTTATCCAGCTTGTTGGACGCTCTCGTGTCGATTTCCGACAGTTCTCCATAACCCTTTCAAAAGCTGTGTTGAAAGTGATATCGAATGGTTGATGCTGAATAGTGCGTTTTAACCGACGAGGTATATGTACCTGATCAAGCGGGAGAACGCCGCGTTCGTCTGGGTCAACCCAAAATATATCTGTGTCATCAACATTGTCGGCCATTGGAAAAATGCCCGCAGCATATGCGCCTAATAATGTTCCAGGCGGGATGTATCGTGCTGGGCTCGACAATTTAGTGCACCCTAATGTGCTTCACCGTCATCGAGAAAATGCTCTAGCCAATGAATGTCATAGTTTGCTTTCTTGATATCATCATTTTTGAGAAGCTTTGCAAATAAAGGCAGGGTTGTTTCTACCCCATCAATAACAAATTCATCTAAGGCGCGGCTTAGTCGCTTGAGGCAATGATCTCTATCCATGCCATGAACAATGAGCTTGCCAATAAGACTGTCATAATAGGGGGGTATCTTATAGCCGGAATAAACTGCGCTATCGACCCGAACACCTAGTCCGCCAGGTGTGTGATATGTTTGTATCGTACCAGGTGAGGGTGAAAATGTACGAGGATTCTCGGCATTGATACGACACTCAATAGCATGTCCGTTAATCTTGATGTCATCTTGGGTAAAGCTCAACGGATGGCCATCGGCAACGCGAATTTGTTCGCGGACCAAATCAATGCCTGTGATCATTTCGGTTATAGGATGCTCAACTTGCAAACGCGTATTCATCTCGATGAAATAAAAGGCGTCATTTTCAAATAAAAACTCAACAGTACCAACGCCCCGGTAGTTCATTCCTTTCATGGCGCTGACAACGACATTGCCAATATCCGCTCGCATTTTAGGTGTTAGAACGGTTGACGGTGCCTCTTCCAATACTTTTTGATGGCGCCTTTGGAGTGAGCAGTCCCGTTCTGCCAAATGGACTGCATTGCCATGGGTATCGCAAGCGACCTGAATTTCGATATGTCTTGGGTTCTGGAGATATTTCTCAATGTAAACAGCGTCATCACCAAATGCAGCTTTGGCTTCACTCCGTGCCGTTTCAAAGGCCTCCTTAATGTCATTTTTGGTTAAAGCGATTTTCATGCCGCGTCCACCACCACCTGATGCAGCTTTAATGAGAACAGGAAAGCCCATCTCTGAGGCAATTTTTTCAGCCTCAGCGACTGTTTTTACTTCTCCGTCTGAACCAGGGACGACGGGAATACCCAGTTCAATTGCTTTGGCTTTAGCTGCGATTTTATCACCCATCAAATTGATATGGTCCGCTGTTGGTCCAATAAAGGTAATGTTGTGTGCGTCTAGAATATCTGCAAATTTAGCATTTTCCGATAGGAAACCGTATCCAGGGTGCACGGCGTCTGCCCCTGTGATTTCACAGGCTGAAATGATAGCTGGTATGCTTAAGTAGCTATTTGTCGCTGAGGATGGCCCAATACAAACGCTTTCATCCGCCAGGCGCACATGCATGGCATGTTCGTCAACGGTTGAATGAACGGCTACGCTTGAAATTCCAAGCTCTTTGCAGGCTCGAATAACGCGAAGCGCAATTTCACCTCGATTAGCAATGAGTATTTTTTTGATCATGATTATTCAATTATCGCTAAGATTTCGTCAAATTCGACTGGCTGCGCATTGGAGGCTAATATTGATTTTACTATGCCTGCACTTGTTGCAACGACTGGGTTCATGGTTTTCATGGCTTCAATAATAAAAAGGGTTTGTCCTGACTTAACAGTATCACCTTCAGATATAAAGTTCTTAGCGCCAGGTTCTGGGGCTAAGTAAATGGTGCCAACCATTGGAGACTTAAGTGCGCCTGGGTTATCGCCTAATGGGGCAGTAGATGGTTGTGCTGCAACGGGTGCACTTGGGGCTGGCGCAATTTGAGCGGGCATTGGTGTTTGTGTTGTATAAGTAATGCCTTCTGCTTTTCGGGCAACCTTTATGCGCATCCCTTCACGTTCGATCTCAATCTCCGTAAGATTTGTGTCGTTTAGAATTTCGGCAAGTTCCCGGATTGTTTGATTATCTGTGCTTTTTGTCATTCTATTTTCCCTCGTCGTGACTTTGTTCGCTCAGTGCATCGATCGCGACTAAATAGCCGCGAGACCCTAATCCGCATATAACGGCTTTTGCAAGCGGTGAAATATAGGAGTGGTGTCTAAAGCTCTCACGCGCAAATATATTTGATAAATGCACTTCTATAATAGGACATTCTAAAGATTTTAAAGCATCATGCAATGCGATCGATGTATGGGTATAAGCGCCGGCATTAATAATGACGCCTCCCGCGCTTGTACGAGAATTTTGAATAAGGTCTACGAGCTTGCCTTCATCATTGCTTTGAGAGAAGACAAGGTCAGCACAATTATCTTTGCACTTTTTTTGGCACAAAGCTTCAATATCAGACAATGTTTCATGCCCATAAATTTCGGGTTCGCGTTGACCCAATAAATTTAAATTTGGGCCGTTTATAATGTGAATTTCAAATGCCATAACGAAACATGTGCCGTCTCACTTTTCCAGTCTTATTGGGTAAACGAGTTCTGGGTTCAAGGCAAGCCTTGTTGTAAGGCTTATATCCGCTCTTGTGGGAGAGAAAGGCATTTGCTAATGAATAAACTCACATAAGGTAGGACATGGTTATCTCAGTTTACGTCAATGGTTCGAAAACAGATATTTCGCAAAACACATCTCTCCGGGCGCTCTTGAAACAGCTTGAGATTGCGGATGAAAAAGTTGCGGTTGAACGAAATCTCGAGATTGTACCAAAATCGCTTTATGCCGAGACTATTTTAACAGATGGTGATCGTCTGGAAATCGTGCATTTTATTGGAGGCGGATGACATGTCAGCAAATGATAGCTGGGAAATTGCGGGCCGGACATTTCACTCGCGGTTAATTGTTGGAACTGGAAAGTATGCTGATTATCAACAAAATGCTGATGCGGCGGAGGCGGCAGGTGCTGAAATTGTAACTGTTGCTGTTCGGCGTGTGAATTTAAGCGATCCCAAAGCGCCTATGTTGATTGATTTCATTGACCCCAAAAAATATACATATCTACCGAATACAGCTGGGTGTTTTACCGGTGAAGAAGCTGTGCGGACGCTTCGTTTAGCACGCGAAGCTGGTGGATGGGATTTGGTTAAGTTAGAAGTACTGGGTGATCAAAAAACCTTATATCCCAATATGCCCGAAACGCTACGAGCCGCCGAGCTTCTGGTGAAAGAAGGCTTTCATGTTATGGTCTATTGTAGCGATGATCCAATCATGGCCAAACAGCTCGAGGATATTGGGTGTTGTGCCATTATGCCTCTGGCAGCCCCCATTGGCTCGGGGCTCGGCATTCAAAACCCTATTAACATTCGCTTGATTATTGAGCAGGCGCGGGTGCCCGTTCTTGTCGATGCAGGTGTTGGAACCGCCTCTGATGCAGCTATTGCCATGGAGCTTGGCTGTGATGGTGTTCTTATGAATACGGCTATTGCTGAAGCAAAGGACCCCATTCGTATGGCGCGGGCTATGCGTCATGGCGTGATTGCAGGCCGCGAAGCCTATCTTGCCGGTCGAATGGCAAAGCGGCTTTATGCTGACCCAAGTTCACCACTCGGGGGCTTGATTTGACGCCGGTCAGTTCTTGATCAGGGCAGAGATTTCGTCTTTGTCTAAAAAACCTTCATAGATTTTGCCATTAATATAGAAGCTCGGTGTTCCACTAATGCCAAGTTCTTGTGCAAGCTTCAGATTATCTGCAATATGAGTCTTGATCTCTGTTGATTTTGCATAGGTAAGGATTGCGGCAGGGTTTTCGCCAGCACGCTGTAAGGCGTTGAAAATATCATTTGATGTTAACCGCTCTTTAGCCTTCATGAGACGTTTATGAAATTCAAAATAATTTTGAGGGGACTCAATGGCTAAGGCTGCGCGTGCGGCTTCGCCTGATGTCTCTGAGAGAATGGGAAGCTCTTTAAAAATAAACAAGATATCGTCCCGCTCTTCGATAAGCTCTTGAATAGCTGTTAAGTTTTTCCTGCAATAGGTGCAGTTATAATCGAAAAATTCGACAATGATATGTTTGGCATCCCGCTTGCCGATATATTTGTCACGCGGATCATTCGTAATTTGAGGACCAAGATTTTTGACGGCTAATGTTTTTTGCCGCTCAGATTCAGCGCGATAGTAGTCCTGCATATTGTCAAGAGCTTGGGCCAGTTCCTTGGGATTATTCTGAAGA
>CBFHLW010000041.1:0-14184 GCA_965656805.1 Alphaproteobacteria bacterium | reverse complement strand
CGATCACCAACCTTGACGGTACCAGCTTCAAGATTTGCTAAAATAACATGCATATCGCCTAACTTTTTTTGCGTATCCAACACACGTAATTGCACCCCATGTGCACTGGTCATAGTGCCAGTATCACCTGCCTGTCCGCCACTTTCTCCATAAAATGGCGTTTGATTAAACACTATAGCTATATCTTCTCCCGCAGATGCCTCACCAACCTCCGCACCATCTTTTAAGAGAGCTAAGACATCACCTTCAGCTGAGTCTGATTGGTAACCCACAAACTCAGTTGGGCCAGCCTGTTCACGAATTGAGAACCATACATCTTCAGTTGCTTGCGCGCCTGAGCCTGCCCAATTTGCTCGCGCATCAGCGCGCTGTCTCTCCATAGCCTCGTCAAAGCCAGCCAGATCAACCGTATAGCCTCGTTCACGCAATGCATCTTGCGTTAGGTCAATTGGGAAGCCGTAAGTGTCATAGAGTTTAAAAGCCACTTCACCGGATAATTCTTTGCCATTCACATCACATAAAGCATCATCCAATAACCGTAAGCCGCGGGATAACGTTTCTCTAAATCTTTCTTCTTCTTGCCTTAAGGTCTCGGTTATCAAAGCATCTGCTCGCTCAAGCTCAGGATAAGCCTGCCCCATTTGGGCTTTTAACGTAGGCACCAAACGCCAAATTAACGGCTCATTTGCTCCTAAAATATGTGCATGACGCATAGCGCGGCGCATAATACGACGCAGAACATAACCACGCCCCTCATTTGACGGCATGACCCCATCTGCAATTAAAAAGGCAGAGGAGCGCAGGTGATCCGCAATAACACGGTGGCTCATTTTAAACTCACCAGACACATCTTGACCGGAGATATCGGCCGAGGCTGAAATCAGTGCCTTAAACAAATCTGTATCGTAATTATCATGTTCACCTTGAAGAACAGCGGCAATACGCTCAAGCCCCATACCTGTATCAATGCAAGGCTTTGGCAAAGGGGTTCGTAATCCATCCAAAGATTGGTCAAATTGCATAAAGACTAGGTTCCAGATTTCAATAAACCGATCGCCATCCTCATCAAGACTACCTGGAGGACCTCCCAAAATTGATTCACCGTGATCATAAAAGATTTCAGAGCATGGACCACATGGGCCTGTATCTCCCATCGACCAAAAATTATCACTTGTCGCGATGGGGATAATCCGAGAATCATCTAATCCAGCAATTTTTTTCCAAAGTACGCGCGCATCATCATCTTCAGCATAGACGGTCACCAAGAGTTTTTCTTGAGGAATTGAGAGTTCTTTGGTTAGAAAAGTCCATGCATGAGCAATGGCTTCTTCTTTGAAGTAATCGCCAAAAGAAAAGTTTCCCAACATCTCAAAAAACGTATGGTGACGGGCTGTGTAGCCAACATTATCAAGGTCATTATGCTTACCCCCAGCGCGAACGCATTTTTGAGAACTTGTCGCCCGCAAATATGGCGCAGGCTCCTGACCCGTAAAATAGTTCTTAAACGGCACCATGCCCGCATTGGTAAACAGCAAGCTTGGGTCATTCATCGGCACCAGAGGGCTCGACGGAACAATTGTATGCCCATTTTTGTCAAAATATGACAAAAATTGACGGCGAATATCAGCTAGACCCAACGACATTGAAGACTCCATGTTTATTATCTTTTACCTTGCCATTGTCCGCGTGCCAATCCCTTGTCTATGTTAGGGATATAAAAAAGGCCATATCTGGTGAGATACGGCCTCTTAAAATATCTTGAGCAATGTCTTGTGTTAAGACTTAACCCGCAGCCTCTTCAGGAGGGGTGTCTTGCCCATCAGCCATGATAATTTCATCGCCAATGAGTGCCTCTTCATGAAGCAGCCCTGCCTCGGCACGAACTTTTGCTTCAATTTCATCGGCCATACCCTTGTTCTCCTTCAAGAACTTTCGCACATTTTCTTTGCCTTGACCAATGCGCTGATCGCCATAACTATACCAGCTTCCTGACTTATCAATAACACCAGCTTTCACGCCAAGGTCAATTAACTCACCCATTTTGGAAATGCCTTCACCGTATAATATGTCAAATTCTACCACTCTAAAAGGCGGCGCAACTTTGTTTTTGACAACTTTAACCCGTGTCTGATTACCAATAACTTCTTCTCCATCTTTAATGGCGCCAATACGACGGATATCCAGGCGGCAAGATGCATAAAACTTGAGAGCATTACCACCTGTTGTTGTTTCAGGACTACCAAACATAACACCAATTTTCATCCGAATTTGGTTAATGAAAACAACCATTGTGTTCGAGCGAGAAATAGATCCAGTCAATTTTCGCAATGCTTGGCTCATCAAACGCGCCTGTAGACCCGGCAAAGAGTCCCCCATATCACCCTCGATTTCAGCACGAGGTGTTAAGGCAGCAACCGAGTCGATAACCAAAACGTCAACAGCACCTGAACGCACCAATGTATCTGCGATTTCGAGCGCTTGCTCACCATTATCAGGTTGAGAAATCAGAAGTTCCTCAAGGTCAACGCCTAGTTTTCGAGCATATCCAGGGTCTAATGCATGTTCAGCGTCAATAAAGCCGCAAACACCGCCTGCTTTCTGTGCTTCAGCAACAGTGTGAAGCGCTAATGTTGTTTTACCCGAGCTTTCAGGACCGTAAATTTCAATAATTCGGCCACGTGGTAAACCACCAATGCCCAAAGCGATATCAAGTCCCAGAGACCCTGTGGATACGGATTCAATCTCAACAACAGCGTCAGGTCCAATCAATTTCATAATTGAACCTTTGCCATAGCTGCGTTCAATCTGAGAGAGAGCCGCCTCTAATGCTTTTTTCTTATCTTCGCTTTTTGTCATTAAATTCACCACACTTTCTAGCATTTCGTCTTACCTTTATTTCACAGCCACAAAACTGTATCAATAACTCATTTGTACTTGTTTTGTTCTCATTGTAAAGTGAAAAAATGCCTAAAAAAATTACATGACAAATGAGGGTACTTTATGACGATAATCAGATATAAAACAGTTTTATTCGTCTCGGAATACGCGTTCTTTTTTCTCGTGCCGCTCTTGAGCTTCTACACTTAGTGTTGCAACCGGACGTGCATCTAAACGCTTAAGACTAATGGGTTCACCTGTTTCTTCGCAATAACCATAAGTTTTATCATCGATGCGCCGCAATGCCGCATCTATTTTGTTGATTAATTTGCGCTGACGGTCACGGGCACGGAGCTCGAGAGTCTTTTCAGCTTCAGCCGCCGCGCGGTCACCATCATCGGGGTGTTGAATGCTTTCTGTTTGCAAAACATTAACGGTCTCGCTTACGACGAAAATACTCGCGTTGGCGCGCATTCATAAACGGTTCATTATCAGATGGCGTATAGTTTTTTGGGAGACGCGTTGCCATGTTTTTCACCTCTAAATATGGCTACTCAATAGCTCGAGATAGTTAAAAAATCAAGTATCCTTTGTTGCGTCAAATATTGCGTCAACATAAAGCTGCAGATTTCTCATGCAAAATGCTTGAAGCAGGATCAACGAAACGATAATGTTCAGGTTCATCGCTCAAGAAATTGAGATCTATTGTGATTTATTAGGATTTCACTCCAAGAGGAAATGTAGAGGATATAATGTCGTTAAAATTTACAGGCACCGAGAACTATATTGCGACCGAAGATTTACGCGTAGCGGTCAGCGCAGCACTGACATTAGAGCGGCCTTTGCTCATCAAAGGCGAGCCAGGAACAGGTAAAACAGTTCTTGCAGAAGAAGTGTCTAAAGCACTCAACATGCCTCTCATTACATGGCATGTAAAATCAACAACCAAAGCTCAACAGGGCCTTTACGAATATGATGCCATCACGCGACTGCGCGACAGCCAACTAGGTGATGAACGCGTCAAGGACATTAAAAACTACATTAATAAAGGTAAATTATGGGAAGCCTTTTCCCATGAAGATCGCGTCGTTCTCTTAATCGATGAAGTTGACAAAGCCGATATTGAATTTCCAAATGACCTCTTACAAGAGTTAGATCGCATGGAATTCTTTGTCTATGAAACTGGCGAAACCATTAAAGCTGATAAACGTCCGCTTGTTATCATTACCTCCAACAATGAAAAAGAACTTCCCGATGCATTTTTGCGCCGGTGCTTTTTCCATTACATCTCTTTCCCTGATGCCGATACAATGAAAGCGATTGTGAATGTCCATTTCCCAGGAATTAAGGACCGTTTGGTTAAGGAAGCTCTTAATACATTTTATGAGGTGCGTGATGTTCCGGGCCTCAAGAAAAAGCCGTCAACATCAGAACTGCTCGATTGGTTGAAACTTTTGTTGAATGAAGACATTGACCCAGAGACCCTTCGCGAAAAAGATAACGGGAAACTTATCCCACCACTTCATGGCGCACTCATCAAAAACGAACAAGATGTGCATCTTTTTGAACGCCTAGCATTCTTGGCACGTCGCGAGAGGAATTAGATTTATGTTCGTCTCCTTTTTTCACGAATTGAAGCAAGCTAATATTCCCGTATCTCTGCGGGAATATTTAAGCCTGCTCGAAGCGCTTGATAACGACATTATAGATCGCAGGGTAAATGATTTTTATTACCTATCCCGTGCTGCGCTAGTGAAAGATGAGAAGAACCTTGATAAGTTTGATCGCGTGTTTGGTCATGTGTTCAAAGGCCTCGAAAATCTTGAAGAAGGCGAAATTGCTCAAATTCCTGAGGAATGGCTAAGAAGCCTGACTGAAAAATACATGACCGAAGAAGAAAAAAAACAAATTGAAGCCCTCGGTGGTTGGGAAAAAATTATGGAGGAGCTTAAAAAGCGCCTCGAGGAACAAAAAGAACGTCACGAAGGTGGTTCAAAATGGATTGGCACGGGCGGCACATCTCCCTTTGGTGCTGATGGTTATAATCCTGAAGGTGTTCGTATTGGACAAAAAGAAAGCCGCCATAAGAAAGCCGTTAAAGTTTGGGATAAACGCGAGTTTAAAAATCTGGATGATAGCGTAGAGTTAGGTACCAGAAATATCAAAGTTGCGCTTCGTCGTTTGCGAAAATTTGCACGTGACGGAAACCCCGAAATTTTAGACTTGGATGATACGATCAAATCAACCGCGAACTCTGGCTATCTTGATATTAAACTCATTGCTGAACGTCGCAATAATGTAAAAGTGCTTGTATTCTTTGATGTTGGGGGCTCAATGGATCCTCATATTCGCCTGTGTGAGGAGCTCTTCTCCGCCGCCCGCACCGAGTTTAAAAATCTGGAATATTTCTATTTTCATAATTGCCTCTATGAAGGTGTCTGGCGCGACAATTCTCGACGGTTTAGTGAAAAAATCGATACATGGGACATTTTGCATAAATACGCCTCAGATTATAAAGTCATCTTTGTTGGCGATGCCGCTATGAGTCCCTATGAAATCACATATGCTGGTGGATCTGTTGAACATTGGAATGAAGAAGCTGGAGGCATTTGGCTTCAACGCGTAACAGAGATTTACGAAAATGCAATTTGGCTTAATCCTACTGGCGAACGCTATTGGGAGCACACACCGAGCCTTCAAATTATCAAACAAATTTTTAGCGATCGCATGTTCCCGCTCACAATTGATGGCCTCGATCGCGCCATGCGCGAACTCGGCCGCTAGGCGAATTTGCAATACGTTATATGAATTAAATGCCCCGCAGCGCAGGGCATTTAAACTTTATTTCAACCCAGCACAAAAACGTTGAATACGTTCGCATGCATTTTTTAAGTTCTCATCAGAGGTTGCATAGCTAATTCTAAAAAAAGGAGAAAGACCAAAGGCCGCACCATGAACAACGGCCACACCCTCTGCCTCTAATAGCGCAGTCGCAAAGCTCTCATCATCAGAAATAACAAAACCTTCAGGTGTTGCTTTTCCAATGCATCCTGCACAAGACGGATATACATAAAATGCACCTTCTGGTGTTGCACACGAAATACCCTCAGCTTGATTGAGCATATCAACAACCATATCGCGACGCTGTTTAAACACCTCATTACGCTCAGCTATAAAGTCTTGAGGTCCATTTAATGCCTCAACAGCGGCCCACTGACTAATCGATGTTGGGTTAGATGTGGACTGAGATTGTATCTTTGTCATGGCTGCAATAAGTTCTGTAGGGCCTGCTGCATAACCAATACGCCAGCCGGTCATCGCATAAGCTTTTGAAACACCATTCATAGTTAAAGTCCGCTCATACAATTTAGGCTCGACCTCAACAGGAGTAACAAATTTAAAGTCACCATATGTTAAATGCTCATACATGTCATCGCTGAGAACCCAAACTTGGGGATGCGCAAGCAACACATCAGTTAAAGCATTGAGCTCTTCCCTGCTATACGCAGCACCAGTTGGGTTAGACGGGGAATTAAAGATAAACCATTTTGTTTTTGGCGTAATAACCGCTGCCAATTCATCGGCTTGAACTTTAAAATTATTTTCTGCTTTGGCTTCAACTATCACAGGTGTTCCACCTGCTAAATTGACAATGTCGGGATAAGACACCCAATAAGGCGCTGGAATAACAACCTCATCGCCAGTGTTTAATGTCGCCATCATGGCGTTATAAATAACTGGTTTGCCACCAGGCGAAACAAAACACTGTGACGGCTCATAAGAAATATTATTTTCGCGCTTAAACTTATCCGCAATTGCTTTCTTCAGCTCGGGGATACCTCCAACATCTGTATATTTTGTCTCGCCGCGCTGAATTGCTTCAATCGCAGCCTGTTTGATATTCTCAGGTGTATCAAAGTCAGGCTCCCCGGCGCCTAACCCGATAATGTCGCGCCCGGATGCTTTTAGTTGGCGCGCTTTTTGGGTAACTGCAATAGTGGCGGAAGGCTGAACGCGTGAAAGACTATCTGCGATGAATGACATATCATAAACCTCTTTTAATGACGGACGAAACTAACATTTAAGCAAGGGCGCCTCAACTGATTTCAGCGGAATTTACAGTTAAAGAAACCCTTCACACTATGTTAATTTTTAATAGCAACAAATTGATAGCGATTAAGTGAGAAAAAGAAACTACCACGCTCTTTTATTTTTTCTTGCTCGGAGACAATAGCATTGATTTCGTCATCCGAAATTTTATTTTTATCTCCTTGCTGTCTTACAAAATCGACAATCGCTGGCCACATATAACCCGCATAGCTGTGCGGTTGCCATCCGACGCGTAACATTGGAATAATCTCGACACCGATAAGATTAAAACCAGCTGCCCTAAAATAGGCCGGGAGTTTCGATGGTAAAAAAGGATCAACGAGATGCTTGTCCCATTCCCGGAAAAAACGCTCCGTTCTATTATGGTTAGAGGTGTTTATAACCACACTATCCCAATCTGTATCAACGACGACACATCGTCCACCTGGCTTTAAGACCCGCGAAAAGGCTTTTAATGCAGCATCAACATCGGAGACATATTCCAGCACTTGTGTACACACCAAACCGTCAAAATAATCATCGTCGAACTCAAGTTGTGCGGCATCCATCACAGCCGCATTCGCATGAGGAATATTGGCAACTCGCGTCGCCGCCATTTTGACCATTGCATCAGAAACATCAACACCAACCGCAAGACCCGCAGAACCGACAAGAAGCGCAATATCTTGCAAAAGGAAACCAGGCCCCACACCAACATCTAGAATCTTATCTTCACTTTCGGGGGTAAGCGCGGCAAGTGTTTTGGCCCGTTGCGCGACCACATCCGTCGTTTGATAAATCAACTCAACTGAGCGCGCACGCTCTTCGTCAAAATCAATAATGGTAGACACACAAAACTCCTTTTCAATATATCTAGGCCGTTTAACATCCTCTAACTTCGACAGCGACATAGGAAAAAGGCCTGCGATCATTTGGCTGAGAAAAACGCTAACATCTAACCTTATTAATGTATATATTGCTTTCATGTCTTCATCTGTAAATAACCCGCTTCTCGCTCCGATTCCTGAGCCAGGCTTAACCAAAGCCCAGCTAGGAAAATTCGCACCTCTACGCATCGAAATGCCGGAAAAGCTCGAGGGCGGAAAAGCTTTTAAGTTCGTGTCACCATTTTCACCCGCAGGCGACCAGCCCAATGCAATTGACGAGCTGGTGGTCGGCATTGAGGCTAATGAGCGCGACCAAGTTCTGCTTGGCGTTACAGGCTCAGGCAAAACCTTTACAATGGCCCAAACAATTGCGCGCACAGGCCGCCCCGCCCTTATTCTTGCACCCAACAAAACATTAGCCGCCCAGCTCTACGGGGAATTTAAGAGTTTTTTTCCTGAAAATGCTGTTGAATATTTTGTTTCCTATTACGACTATTATCAGCCAGAAGCTTATGTCGCGCGCTCTGATACATATATTGAAAAAGAGAGTAATATTAACGAACAAATTGACCGTATGCGTCACTCTGCAACGCGCGCACTGTTAGAACGTGATGACGTGATCATTGTTGCCTCTGTATCATGTATTTATGGCATTGGATCGGTCGAAAGCTACACCTCAATGACATTTGAAATAACGCGGGGCATGACCCTACCGCGCAATCAATTGCTGGCCGACCTTGTTGCCTTACAATATCGGCGCAATGACATTGGCTTTTCTCGAGGTGAATTTCGGGTTCGGGGTGATACGATTGAACTATTTCCAGCGCACTATGAAGACCGCGCATGGCGCATCGAACTTTTTGGAGATGTGGTCGATAACCTAACTGAAATTGACCCTTTAACCGGAGAGAAGAAAAGTAGTTTAGAGCGCGTTCGCGTGTATGCAAATTCTCACCACGTCACACCTGGCCCGACCCTTAAACAAGCCGCAGAAAAAATAAAGCACGACCTTAAGATCAGAATAGAAGAGTTTGAAGCTGCCAATCGTTTGCTCGAAGCCCAGCGCATTGAGCAACGCACGTTATATGATCTTGAAATGCTTGATGCCGCAGGCACCTGCGCTGGGATCGAAAACTATTCGCGCTATCTCACTGGTCGCAAGCCTGGTGAACCCCCGCCAACTTTATTTGAATACCTTCCAGACGATGCTTTGGTTTTTGTTGATGAAAGCCACGTCACTATTCCTCAAATTGGCGGGATGTTTAAAGGTGACTTTCGACGTAAATCAACTTTAGCTGAATATGGGTTTCGACTTCCTAGTTGCGTAGATAATAGACCAATGAAATTTGAGGAATGGGAAATGATGCGGCCACAAACAGTTTGTGTTTCCGCAACACCAGGCCCATGGGAGCTTGCCCAAACCGGCGGTGTCTTTATTGAACAAGTTATTCGCCCTACTGGTCTTATTGATCCTGAATGTGAAATTCGTCCGGCGCGGTCGCAAGTCGATGACCTACTCAATGAGTGCCATGTCATTAGCAAAAAAGGCCAGCGTATTCTTGTTACCACACTCACAAAGAAAATGGCCGAAGACCTGACAGAATACATGCATGAGCAAGGCTTGCGTGTCCGCTATATGCATTCTGACATCGACACGCTTGAACGAATAGAAATAATCCGTGACTTACGCCTAGGTGCTTTTGACATTCTCATTGGCATTAATCTCTTGCGTGAGGGGCTCGATATTCCTGAGTGTTCTCTCGTCGCCATATTAGATGCTGATAAAGAAGGTTTTTTGCGGTCCGAAACGTCTCTCATTCAAACCATTGGACGCGCTGCGCGTAATATTGAGGGACGCGTTATTTTATATGCCGATAAAATGACAGGCTCAATGGAACGCGCGCTTGGTGAGACGCAAAGGCGTCGAGAACGCCAAGTTGCTTATAATCATGAACATGGCATTACGCCGCGTAGTATCCAAAAATCGGTTGGCGATATTATTGAAGGTATAAGTGAAGTGCAGGCGGCAACATCAACAGGGGCATATGAAATGCTCGAGGGCATGGCCGAAGAGCAAGCGCCACTTTTGGGCAATAACCTCCGGCGACATATTGAAACGCTTGAAAAGGAAATGCATAAAGCAGCCGCCGAGCTAGAATTCGAAACGGCGGCACGTTTGCGTGACGAAATTCAACGTTTACAAACAACAGAGCTAATTGTTGCGGACGATCCCTTCGCGCGCCAATCTGTAATCCATGAAAAAACAGATGGTAAAAAACCATCTCGAAAAGGACGGCGTCGCTAAGCCAGCCTATGTGAAGACTTGAAAGCCCCCTAAATTCTGTTACATACGCAATCATGAACAAAACAAAATCACAAACCGTAATCATTACTGGTGCAAGCAAGCGTATAGGCCGCGAAATAGCGATTGGGTTAGCGCGAGCTGGATGGAATATTGCCCTACACTTTAATCACTCAGTCGAGGATGCAAATAACCTTGGCGATGAGATTAAATCTATGGGTGCTCAATACACACTCATCCAAGCTGACCTTGAAAAAGCACATGAGGTTGAATCAATTATCTGCTCTGCCGCCGATAGGTTTGGCACGATAGACGCCCTTATTAACAATGCCTCCTTGTTTGAACGCGACACAGCAACAACTTTCACGACAGAGAGTTGGGATGCTCATCTCAATGTAAACTTGCGTGCACCGGCACTCCTCATGCGAGACTTTGCGCAACAAGCCAAACCTGGTGCAAATATCATCAATATTATTGATCAACGCGTATGGCGCCTCACGCCTGATTTTACAAGCTATACAATATCCAAAGCTGGTCTATGGGCCCTCACCCAAACCTATGCCCAGGCCTTAGCGCCACAACAAATTCGCGTGAATGCTATTGGCCCAGGGCCAACACTTCCAAACCCGCGCCAAACCCAAGAGAATTTTGACCTTCAGGCCAGTTTGGTACCTCTCACACATGGCGCAACACCAGACGATATTATAAACGGCGTATCCTATATATTAAATGCTCGCGCAATGACGGGGCAAATGATTGCGCTCGATGGTGGACAACATTTAGCCTGGCAAACCCCAGATGTAACTGAAGTGAAAGAGTAGGCCATGAACCATTTTGTAAGCGACCTACCAAACTATGCGAGCTCGATGCAAGGATTACGTCACGTTTTTATCCGCGATCTAATCTTAAGTGCATCCATTGGCATTCACCCGCATGAGCGCGAAACAAAACAAAGCTTATGTATTAATATCAGTGTTGCTGTGGAAGCGCATAACACCCCCAAAAACCATAAAATTGAAGATGTTGTTTGCTATGAAACCCTTGCCAATAAAGTCCGAGACATGGTCGCGCGCGGCCATATCGATTTGGTCGAAACTCTTGCCGATGACATTGCCGATCAACTCCTCACAGATATACGTATTAAAATGATCCGTGTACGTATCGAAAAACCAGATGCCATCACAGATACGCGATCTGTTGGTGTCGAAATTGAGCGCAGAAATACCCAATAATTACCACCTGAAGTTGCTAAACCATTAGAATCTTTATTTTTTTTAGATGCGCGCACTTGTCCACACGCGCCTGCAAAAAAAAAGCGGCTGTGTAAAGAGGGTCGAATATCTAAAAAATATATTTTTTCAGAAGGCTTGATTTTGTTTTAGTGAATTAAAACAATAAGATAAGAGATATGCATAAATTTTAGGCAATGCGTTAGCTTGTCATAAAAAACAATGACTTGTCGTCGATTCTGATTTTTTACCAACAACCTTATCCACAGGAACAGTGGAATATTTTGGTAACATATTTTCCTTAAAATTTAAGCCAAAATACGCTACACACTAACCTATGGTAGCATCCCCAATAACGGACGAAAACAAAGACGCTCAATCACCAAAACGGCATGGATCAGAGCCGCTTAAAGGGCGAGAATTTATTGCCTCTAAGGTCAAGCATTTACCCCATGCCCCTGGCGTATATCGTATGATCGGCGAAAAGGGCGAAATTCTTTATGTTGGAAAAGCCAAAAGCCTTCGCAACCGCGTCACTTCCTATTCGCGCCCGACGGGACACACCAATCGCATTTTAAGAATGATCAACCTTACCCGCGATATGGAATTTACCCGCACCGAAACAGAGACCGATGCGCTACTATTAGAATCAAATCTAATAAAACAATTAAAGCCGCAATTTAATATTCTGCTAAGAGATGATAAATCATTTCCGTATATTTTACTGGCGGATGACCATGATGTGCCGCAACTGACCAAACATCGCGGCCGCCACAGACGCCCTGGGGCTTATTTTGGACCCTTTGCAAATGCTACCGCGGTTAACCGCGCCATGAAAACATTACAACGCGCTTTCTTACTCCGCTCTTGTAACGATACTGTCTTGGCAAACCGTCAACGCCCATGCCTCTTACATCAAATTAAGCGATGCAGCGCGCCATGCACAAATGAAATTGCTCCAGAGAATTATGCTGAATTAGTCGGGGAAGCACGCGCTTTTTTATCCGGCGAAAGCCGCCAAATTCAAGAAAAAATTCTTTCGCAAATGAAAGTCGCAAGCGAACAACAAAATTATGAGCAAGCCGCTGAAGCGCGTGATCGTATTCGCGCACTTACCTACATTCAAACCGACAATAATATTCAGTCGGAAGATCTTGCAGATGCCGATGTTATGGCCGTTATCAAACAAGGTGGGCAGTGTTGTATTCAAGTCTTCTTTTTTCGTGCCTATCAGAACCTTGGAAATAAAGCCTTTTACCCTCGTCATGACAGTGATGCGGACCCAAGCGATGTTCTTGAAGCCTTTATTGGTCAATTTTATAATGATCGCGCTATTCCGCCAGTACTCTTACTCAACACTGAAATAACGAGCCAGACATTGCTAGCGCAAGCCCTATCCATGAAAGCCGAACACAAAGTCGGCATTTCCGTCCCTAAACGTGGAAGTAAGTTTCAACTCGTTAATGTCGCGACCAAAAATGCTGAAGATGCGGTTGCGCGCTATCTTGCTGAAACTGCAAGCCAACGCGCCATATTAAAATCTGTTGCTGAACTTTTTGATCTTACCAAGCCACCCGCACGAATAGAGGTTTATGATAATAGCCACTTACAGGGCACGAACCAATTAGGTGGCATGATCGTTGCTGGAGAAGATGGTTTCTTAAAAACGCAATATCGTAAGTTCAATATAAAAGACGAAAACACCATCGCTGGCGATGATTATGGAATGATGCGGGAAGTATTTATGCGCAGATTTTCACGCCTCAAGAAAGAGGAAGCCTTAGACCCAAGTAAACGCCCAGACCTCGTTCTCATCGACGGAGGGCTTGGCCAGTTAAGCACCGTAACCAAAGTGATGAATGAGCTCGATTTACTAGACATTCCCCTTGTGGCTATTGCTAAAGGACCAGATCGCAATGCTGGCCGCGAACGTTTCTTTATGAATGGACGAGATGATTTTAGCCTTCCGCACAATTCACCAACCCTCTACTATCTCCAGCGTTTACGTGATGAAGCACATCGTTTCGCAATTGGTGGGCACCGTGCAAAGCGCAAAAAAGAGATTCGCGGAAATTCACTCGATAGTATTTCTGGAATTGGTGCTCTTCGGAAAAAGAGTTTACTTCATCACTTTGGCTCTGCCACAGCTGTAGAACGCGCCTCCTTGGCAGACCTTCAAAAAGTAGAAGGTATTAATGAACGAATCGCGCAACGAATACATGATCACTTCCACAGTGATGGGAATAAGTGACGAAACAACGTTAAAGAAAGCCTCATATGTTAAAATCTTTACCCAACATGCTTACCCTTTTGCGCATTGCGCTTATCCCAGCGCTTTATATATGCTTTGTATTCCCTTCAACTTTTGCAAATTGGGCCGCAGTCGTCATTTTTTCCATTGCTGGCATATCTGACTTCTTCGATGGTTATCTCGCACGACGTCTTGACCTGCAGTCGAGACTTGGGCGCATGCTAGATCCTATTGCAGATAAACTCATGGTCGGAACGGCACTTATTCTTCTGGTCAGCAATGATACGATTTATGGTTTCCATGATATTGCGGCAATTGTTATCTTATGTCGCGAGCTCCTTGTTTCTGGTTTACGTGAGTTCTTAATGGAGTCACAAGTCTCACTGCCTGTTTCAAATTTGGCAAAATATAAGACAGTTATTCAAATGATCGCAATCGGGTTTCTATTATCCGTTCCCGCGGGACAAAGCGTATTGGCCATGTCTTGGGAAATTGGACTTGTGCTTTTATGGATTGCCGCACTGCTCACTTTATGGACAGGGTATTCTT
>CBFHLW010000040.1:0-14336 GCA_965656805.1 Alphaproteobacteria bacterium | reverse complement strand
ATGGGTTTTCAAGACCTCTGGGCAGAGATTGAGAACACGCCTAAAGACGCTGCCGCACCGAGGGTCATCATTGCTGGTTGTGGCATTTCAGGCCTCCTTATGGGCTATACGCTCAAAAAATATGGTGTCGATTTTACAATTTTTGAAAAAAATTCCGACCTCGGCGGAACATGGTTTGAGAACAAATATCCCGGCTGCGGCGTCGATACACCTAATCACTCTTATAGCTTTTCCTTCACAGACCCCTATCCCTGGTCGCGTTATTTCTCACCGCGAGATGAAATTTTCGATTATATAAAGCGTTCAGCAGAGCAATTTGATATCTCAGATCATATTCAGTTCAACACAAAAATCATGCAGGCTGAATGGTGCGAAACAAGTCATAAGTGGCAGATCAGCACCCAAGGGGCCGACCACAGCACAAGCATCACCAAAGCCGATATTTTTATTTCTGCCGTGGGTCAGCTCAACACGCCATCAATTCCAGATATTTCTGGCTTATCTAATTTTAAAGGCATTGCATTTCACACAGCACGCTGGCCCGAAAATATTGACCTCAATCATAAAAAAGTGGCCATTATAGGAACTGGCGCTTCGGCCATGCAAATTGTGCCTCAAATTGCTGATCAGGTCACTCAGCTCGATATTTATCAGCGCCAAGCCCAATGGGCCCGCCCAATAAAAGGCTATCACGACCCCATTAGCGCCGACCAACAATGGCTTATTGATAATGTTCCGTTTTATCTTCAATGGTTCCGCTTCACCTTTATCTGGCGTTACGGTGATGGCCTTTTGCCCACCATTCATCGCGCCGCGGACTGGAACAAACAAGATTCTGTCAGCCCTGCCAATGATCGTCACCGGCAACAAATGACACGATTCATTGAGGAAAAATTATCTGACCGGCCAGACCTTCTCGAAAAATGCATTCCCAATTACCCGCCCTATGGGAAACGCATTTTGCTCGAAAATAATTGGTATGAAACGCTGAAGAAACCCAATGTAAATTTAATAAGTACAGGCATTACACATATTGGTGAAGACCATATCGTAACGCAGGATGGTAAGCATCAGCCATGCGATATTTTAGTTTTATCGACTGGCTTTCAAGTCACACACATTGTCTCGCATCTCAATATTATTGGACGCGACGGCCAAAACCTAAAAGACGTTTGGCAGCAAGATAACCCAAAGGCTTATATTGGGTTTAACGTTCCAAGCTTTCCCAACTTCTTCATGCTCTTGGGGCCAGGCACCAGCTTGGGCCATGGCGGGAGTGCCATTTTTCAGGCTGAGTGCCAAGTAAAATACATTATGAACGCGATCCAGCATATGCGGAAAAATAATATCACATATTTGGATATTAAGCCCGAGGCTTATACAGCTTATGTGGCCAAACATGATGCTGCACACAATGAACTCATATGGACGCACCCGCAGTTGGATACATATTACCGCAATCGCCATAATCGGGTTTTTTCAGTTATGCCCTGGCGCCTCGTGGACTTTTGGCACATGACCCACCAATTTGACCCAAAGCCCTATATCGCTGCCTAGCAGAAGGTTTAACAATATGAAAATGCATTTTTTATCAGGCGGCCGGCTTACATTACCACGCGCAGCTTATTACCCAAATAGCAGAGAAAACAGCTGGTTTGAGCTTCCCGTCATCACCACCCTTTTGCGACATAAACAAGGCAATATTATGTTCGACACAGGCTGTCACCCCGATGCCGCAATAGACTCTCCTATTGGTGCATCTTCGCGGTGGGCCGGTCTTGGTGACTTTATCAAACCACTATTTAATGAAGCGGATACGCTACCCCACCAACTCACTGGCTTGGGCTTAACGTGTGATGATATTGACGCCGTCGTCTGCTCACATCTTCATATTGACCATTGCGGTTGTAATGCGTTTTTTCCAAAGGCGACCATTATATGCCACGCGGATGAGCTCGCCGCCGTTAAACAAGACGACGCAGCCCTGCGGGGATATTTTGAAAGTGACTGGAACCACAACCAAGTGTTTCAAACCGTCAATCAACAGCATGATGTTTTCGGTGATAATCGCATAACACTCATTCCAGCACCAGGTCATACAGCAGGCATGATGATCGCACGCGTTGAACTTGACCAAGACGGACCATTTGTTTTGGCCTCTGACGCTGTGCCAGTTGCCAATAATATGGAAGATGATTTTATACCCCGCAACAGTTGGGATGATGCGCTAACCCTAAAAATGACAAAGTCTATTGCGCAGATGCGCGAGAGAGGTGATCAGATCATTTTTGGGCATGACGATGCCCAGTGGCAGAAACTCCGCAAAGGAGATGCCTTCTATAGCTAATTGATTTATAAAAAACGCAGCAAAAACATAAATAACCTTCAAATAATGCGGAGAATAGAAATGACGTCTCATCGGCCATATATTTATACAGCAGGGCTTATTGCCATTGGCGCTCTCATCATGCTAGCAGCGATTGAGTTTAATCGCGACACTTTTAAAATTGATCAAGACCGCTTAGCGCTCATCGACACTCATTACCAATCCGCACAAGATGCTGGCGAAATGCCGGGCGCACGCGCGGTCATTTTTCAGGGCGGCAAAGTTATTTATGAGCGAAATTGGGGTTATCAAAATATAGCGTCAAAAACACCCATACAGGACGACACCATCTTCCACCTCTTCTCAATGACCAAACCAATCACCTCGGTTGCGGTAATGATCTTGTTCGAGGAAGGCAAGTTGCTATTGCATGAGCCAATTGCAAAATATATTCCTGAGCTAGCCAACCTCAGGGTTTATGACCCTGCTGGCACAGGCAATCCGCCCACACGTGCCGCCAAACGCCAACCTACCATTTCAGACTTCATGAAACATACCTCGGGCGTAACATATGGCATTTTTGATGGATCGCCAGTAGGCGCATATTATCGACAAAATAAAGTTGATCCAGATCCGACCACAGACTTGCAAGAATTTGTTCGTCGGCTTGGGAAAGCGCCCCTCGCATTCGAGCCTGGAGCACATTGGAACTATGGCGTATCCACAGATGTTCTAGGAAGATTGGTCGAGGTTGTATCTGGCCAAAAATTTAGTGTCTTTTTGCAAGAGCGTCTTTTTGATCCCCTCAAAATGGTTGATACAAGTTTTCGCTATAAACCAGAGAGCAGTGATCGGCTCGCCACAATTTATGCCCCAGAGGGTGTTCCCGCGAAATTTGCCAAAGAAGGGTTTCGTGCAAAAGGGACAGGCCCAGGGCTTGAACCCCTCCCACAAAATATGCTGACATCGTATGAGCCAGAAACCAAAATGGAAAGTGGCGGCGGCGGCCTTGTCTCTACAACAGCTGATTATCTGCGTTTTGCACGCATGCTTCTTAATGGCGGTAGTTTGGACGGTCAGCGCATTTTGTCACCCATGACTGTCAATTTAATGCGCCGAGATGCCATGGGTGGGACCGAACCACGGGAACGTTTAACCGCCATAGCCGTTGGCAAAGGTATTGGCTTTGGACATGGCTTTGGCATGATCACCGATCAAGCAATGGCTGGGGTGGCTTTGCCAGATAATTCATTTTTCTGGGGTGGTGCTGCTGGCACCTTTTTCTGGGTCGACCCTGACAACCAACTCATTGGCATGTTTATGACGCAAATTTTGCCACACCGGACGACATTACGGCAAGATATCTGGCCACTCACATATCAGGCAGTTTATCAAACCACACCATAATATTCGCAGCAGATATGTGCTTAAAAAAGGCTGGCAGAGAACCACTCCGCCAGCCTTTAACATTTTAAGTGTTACTGGCTTTATGAGCCGTTTAGGTCAGCAAATGTCTTGCCCTCAGCAACGAGTTTTTCAAGCAAAGAAGCTGGCTGCCAAAAATCGTCTCCATCTTGCTCTTGAAAGCCCTTGAGCGTTTCAACAATCTTTCTCAAACCAATTGTATCCGCATACTGCATTGGTCCGCCTCGGTAAACAGGCCACCCATAACCATTGACCCAAACAACATCAATATCGCTTGGCCGCGCACTAATGCCTTCTTCTAAAATCTTAGCACCTTCATTTATCATTGGATAAATGCACCTTTGCAAAATCTCTTCTGAAGAATAGTCACGTCGCCGCTTTTGGAGCTTTTCCGAAAACTCAAGAATGAGATTCTCAACATCGGCATTTGGCGAAGCCGCACGCGTTTCAGGATCATAGTCATAATAACCCGCACCTGTTTTTTGGCCACGACGCCCCATTTCACACAAACGATCACGCAATGTTTCGCCTTTGGATTTGTCTGCATCCCATCCAAGGTCAAGACCAGCAAGGTCAGACATCGCAAACGGCCCCATAGGCATGCCAAAGTCGAACAAAACCCTGTCAACATCCCACGGCATGCATCCTTCAAGAATCATTTTTTGGGACTGAAACTGACGCTGAGCCAACATGCGATTACCAATAAAGCCATGGCAAACACCCGACACAACAGCAATTTTCTTGATCCGCTTGCACAAATCCATCGCCGTTTTCATGACGCTCGCAGAGGTCGCCTGACCACGGACAATTTCAACCAATTTCATAATATTTGCGGGACTAAAGAAATGAAGACCAACGACATGATCAGGGCGCTTGGTCGCTTGAGCAATCGCATTGAGATCAAGTGCTGAGGTATTGGATGCAAGAATAGCCCCATCTTTAACAATGGCATCAAGGGTTGAGAAAATATTTTTCTTCAAGTCAAGATTTTCAAAAACAGCTTCAATCACCAAGTCACAATCGGCTAATGCGTCCATGCTTAAGCTCGGGGTCAAAAGGGCCATGCGCTGATCCACTTCATCTTGGCTAATGCCGAGACGTTTCATACTTCGTTCAAAGTTTTTACGCATTGTTGCAACACCGCGGTCTAATGCCTCTTGGTTCGTCTCAACCATGGTCACAGGGAGGCCAGCGCTTAAGAAATTCATCGAGATACCGCCACCCATAGTGCCGGCGCCAATAACACCGACCGACTGAACCTGAATGCTTGGTGTGTCGGATGTCACATCTGGGATTTTATTGGCACGACGCTCGGCAAAGAAATAATGCCTTTGCGCGGCGGATTGCGTACCGGCAATAAGCGTAACAAAGCGTCGGCGCTCCTCGGCAAGGCCTTCGTCAAAGGGCTTATTCACAGCATCTTCTATACACTGAATAATTGCCTCTGGGGCATCAAATCCACGGGCGCGTTTAGCAACGATTTTGCGATAGGTTTCGAAAATAGCCGGGTTATCACGCGCAGGCTGCAACTTTGCTTCAAGGTCACGCACGCGTGTCAATGGCTTGCTTTCAGCAATCACCTTTTGAGCAAAAGCACGCGAACCAATGCCGAGGTCATCAACAATCTCATCAATGAGCCCACACGCAAGAGCCGACTGTGCATCAATGGGGTCACCAAGCACCATCATCTCAAGCGCTTTTTCTACACCCACGATACGAGGCAAGCGCTGTGTGCCGCCAGCACCAGGCAAAAGACCAAGCTTAACTTCCGGAAGACCAAATTTGGCAGAGGCAACGGCAACTCGGTAATGACACGTTAGAGCCGTTTCTAATCCTCCTCCAAGAGCAGTCCCGTGAATCGCTGAAATAACTGGCTTAGATGAATTTTCAATCGCCTCTAGAGCCAGATTAAAGTCCACACCTTTGCTGGGTCCACCGAGCTCACGGATATCAGCCCCAGCAATATAAGTACCCCCCTGGCAAATCAGCACGATCGCCTTGGCATCTTCAAGTGTATTTGCTTTTGTGACGCCCTCATAAATACCATCACGCACATGCCAACTTAACGCATTAACCGGCGGATTATCAATTGTAATAAATGCGACATTGTCCTCAACACTTAATGTGACTGTTTCACTCACTTTCATCATCTTCTCCCTGACCTAATACCACGCTAAGACTTCACGTCGCTGTGTGTTTAAAATAAAACGCTGTTGGAATAACTACTCTACATAGCCTTAACATAATACGAGGCCAAGTCATGCGGCAAGCCTGTACATAGTCGGGAAATAATGACCTATGCTGAAACTGGTAACGGGTGCCAAATATCGGTAATTTTCCCAGCGTCAAATATTACTATATTGGGAAATTGTAACAATACGGCTTCACTTTGGTGCGGCCTTAAAAATACAAAGTCATCAACCTTTATTTTTAAACTCGGAGGCGCCAGCAATAAATCCTGATTGCTCGAACGTCCAAAAATATCGCTATAATTCAAGCCACGCGGAAACACAGGCGACGCCATCCAATATCCGCCATGCACAAAAATCTTTTGGCCAGGTTGTACCTTGCCGACAACACCATTGGCAAATTCATGGGCGGGAAATTCAACACCCTTACTTACTTTTAACGCTGGCGTTGCAATAAAAGCAGCGGGCTTAAATCGGCGCAATAAAGGAATATCAAAATCGCTCGGCTTAACCAACGCAGACCCTGCGGCCAATTCATTTGAATGCCGCATATTTTTATATAAACCAAATGTTGGGCTGCCAGCAGTATTCCGTACAAGTGAACTCAAAATACCGACTCCAAACTGGGTTTCAATTTGGTCGTAAGTATCATCTAAAATTTTCCAAGCACCACGTTTTGCACGGTCACGCCAACCCT
This sequence comes from Alphaproteobacteria bacterium, assembly GCA_965656805.1. Classification (GTDB taxonomy): domain Bacteria; phylum Pseudomonadota; class Alphaproteobacteria; order RS24; family RS24; genus JAYODZ01. The sequence continues at coordinate 7,699 of CBFHLW010000040.1, read as the reverse complement.
CAATATCAGGGATTTTCGTCAGATGAGGCTCATACCCCATTGTGCCCGAAAGCGTAAGGTGCTGACTGCGCCGTAAAATATCCAGCCCAGCCTGCAAATGTGCACCCGGAGAAAAACCACCTCGGTGTAATCCAACATCTAACTCCAAACTAATCCGAAGTTTGACGTTAAAGCCGCGTGCAATGGCCTCATAAGCCGCAAGTCTTTCTGGCGTATCAACCAACCACTGAATATGCCCCTGTTTGCGCTGCAAACCCGCTGGCAATTGCCTAAGAAATGACGCCAAGCGTTTTTCCGGTAACGGCTTTCCAAGTAATTGATCCGCATTTGGAAAAGCTTTTAACAATTGCCCTGTCATCTCGGCATTAAAACTCATCAACCTGTTTGAGCGCGTTTTCTTCATAACAAAGTTTAATAGCGCAGGGCTCGGCAGGGACTTGGCAACAATGCGATAAGCCATGCCTTGAGGTAACATATGCTGGAAAAGCTCAATATTATGGCGCAACCGCGCTAAGTCGATGACCAATAGTGGCTCAGCAAACCCTTCATGGGACAGCGCATTTGCTAAAGAATGGAAATATTGGCGGTTCACACTTTAAACTTTCTATTCCTGTCATACCCACACCTGTATTAGATAAGTCTGCATAGAAAATATTAAAAAATAAAGAGCCGTTTTTATAAGTCATCATAAAATAATAGCGGCTTATGAATGTGGTCATATAATTATAGTATTAATTATAAGAAAGATGGGCCAAACTAAAACAGATAGAGCTTAATTATTCTGAAATGAAACTGGCATGACACTTAAAAACGACATTGATCAATCCGCATTTAAATATAAGAATTATGATTATTTGGATTCATTTGAAGGCCTGCCGGCGCTCGCCCCAACCAAAATCAACAAACTTTCACTCAGCTATTTACGCTCAATTTTACCAGGCTTCGCTTGCGCCGCCATGATAAGCTTATCCGCAATGTTTTTGGCCGAGCATTATTTAGCCCCCGCTGTTTTTTTTGCTCTCTTACTCGGACTTGCGGTTAATTTCTTATCCACCATTGAGACGACACGCATCGGTCTTGATTTTGCGGCGAAGGACCTTCTTCGCATTGGCATTGCTATATCTGGTGCTCAAATAACATTCCAAGAAATTTCTGCCCTTGGCCTTGATGTTGTGATTGCCGTTATCATTATCGTCGCGATCACTTTCTTTTCGGGCGTCGGGATTTCCCGTTTATTAAAACTCCCAAAAGAGCTTGGCTTTCTCTCTGGTGGCGCTGTCGCCATTTGCGGCGCTTCTGCAGCTTTAGCCGTATCATCCGTTCTACCCGCAAGCAAACATCTCGAACGCAACACTATTTTTATAATCGTCTGCGTTGCAACATTCTCAACCATAGCCATGATTGCTTATCCAATTATTAGCGACCTCATGGGGCATTCTGAGTTTGAAGCTGGCATTTTCTTCGGAGCATCGATTCATGATGTCGCGCAGGTTTTGGGCGCTGGTTATGCTGTAAGTGACACTTCTGGCGAAGTCGCGACCATCACTAAATTATTGCGCGTCGCCCTCTTATTCCCAATCGTTGCCTTAATCGCTATTTTTATTGGTGCACGGTCTGGCTTATCATCAACACCTAAAGTTCCTGGATTTTTAATTGGTTTTCTCGTGGTTGTGGCCCTTAACTCATTTCAATTTATTCCAGAGGAGTTATCTAAACTAATGTCACAAGGGGCCCGCATGTTTCTCATATTTGCAGTTGCCGCATTGGGCGTTAAAACCAGCTTTGACTCCCTTAGAGAAGTCGGATGGCGACCTATACTTATGGTCTTTGCTCAGACCGCATTGATGGCGGGGCTCGCCCTTTCCTTCATCGCCCTGCGGTAATTATGAGACTGCATCACAGCAGACCTCTCAAATATCCAACACAACTATCTTTGAGCTGATATTTTTGAGCTGAATTTCCCTCTCATCGATAAGCACGTCTAATATAAATGGATCATTAACCGCGCTCATCAACTAATGATGAAGAAACAGCATTCAAATATTGAGAAAAATAAATTTGAAATGAATAAATGGCATGTGGCGCACCGGGGAAGATTCGAACTCCCGACCCCTTGATTCGTAGTCAAGTACTCTATCCAGCTGAGCTACCGGTGCTAACACTTGGTTTGAGTAGCCGATCTTGATTAAGAATGCAATACTCTTAACCTAACTCGTTGGTTACAAAGTCGGCCAGCTCGACGCCATCATCTTTTTGACGGGCCATTAACGGGAGTTTCAGACGAAAACAAGTGCCAAAACTATCAGAATGGACAAGCTCAAGTTCACCACCGTGCCATCGCGCAAGGTCGGCCGCGATCGTCATACCTAGGCCAGTCCCTTTGGGTTGGTTATTATGCGGTTCGATCGAGGACAAAGCATCTAAAGCGTCTAAACCCGGACCGCCATCTATGAGATCAATTTCCACATTTTTATCCTCCAACCGCGCAGTAATTTTCAAAAAACCACGATCTTTTTGTCTTTGCATTGCCTGCACAGCATTAAGGCCGATGTTAAATAATATACGAAACAAAAGTGTGCGCTCCGCAAGAACGGTAAACTCGGGGCTAACGCCATTAATGAGATCAACCCGACTTCTAGGATCATGAAGGGCAACAAATGACAGAACCTCATCAACAAGAGGCGCCAAACCAAGTTCAGAAACAACAATTTGATCACGCTTCGCGCTGGTGTACCGCGACGCCCAGTCACACAAGGCCAATGCACGATTGACGCTAGCTTGCATCCGTTTGCCGAGCTTACTTTCAGCCTCTCCTTCCATAGCTACAAAACGCTCAGAAATCAGTAGCAAACTTGCCAAGAGGTTTCGAATATCATGAGCCAGTCGGCCAGCTGCCGCACCTAATGATGCTAATCGTGCCTGCTCATAAATATGCACTTCAAGCGCTGAATGATTTTCATTCAACTTTTTAACCAAAGGCGAATTTTTCTTACCCATAAGAGAGCTATTGGAGGGCGTAGCATATAGACTGGCAAGCATCGCGCTCAAACTCGCACCAATATAGGCTCGCACAGTAAACCAAACAGCAAAATGTGTCAGAATAAACAACGCAAAACCAATGAGTGCAGCATTAGTAAACATGCCGCCAATACGATTCTGCAAAAAATCCTTTTTAATGAACACATCTACCCGCGGCGCTGCTTCATTTTTATAACCTAAGATTCTAATAACGCTATTGCCATCTCCAAAAACGATAGACATTGCTTCAGGCACGCGCGACCACCAAGCTGCATTAGTTAAATTGTATGTGATGCCAATACTATCCAATAAGGGGTCTTCGGAAAACATAACGAAATGCCCAAACTGTCCGGCCGTTTTATCGTTACGATAGAGGCCTTCAATGCCATACTTCCTTGTGGACTTGAGGGATAATTCATGGACTTTCTCTTGGTTATGGAGCTCCTCGCTGAGCATTTCGCCATAAAGTCCAATCGTTTTAATTGTTTGTAATAATTGCTCGGAAACAATAAAGGGGGAAATGGCAAGATAGCAAACAGTTGCACATAGCCAGAGAACAATCACTGTTCTGCGGGCAATCGTGGCTGAAATACCGTCATTAGAGGGTTTAACCCATAATTGCGATAAGCTTTTAAGCAACAAACTACTCCTTACGAAACACCAAATTTATTCCTAGGAAGCAATAGCGGATAAGTCTTAACAAAAGGTTAAGGCAATAACATATTGATAAGTTTGACGACCATGCGACCGCGCGCACTAAACAACTTTCTACCATAGAAATCACCCGCCGCCCGCTTGCCAGCTTCGCTTCGCGTTGGATATGGGACAATCACCCCAGCCATCGCAGATAATTTCAACTTATTACTCATAGCCAGAGACCACGGCGTCAATAAATCAGCGGCCATCTTACCTGTTATGGCAGCACCGAGTAATTTTCCACTGGGTGTTATAATAACTTTGACGTGACCCGCCGTGTCCGATTCAGCCCGTGCGCGATCATTTTCTTCAAATGGCCAGCGCGCGACACGATACTTAATATTCTCTCGAACAGCCTCACACTCATTAAGGCCAACCCGTGCATATTCTGGGGATGTATAAACAGCACGCGGCATCAAAGTCAGACTTTGCTTTGCCGGTAACCTAAACAAAGCATTGCGAATAACAATACCAGCTTGATAAGAAGCACCATGAGTTGATCCCGCGCCGCGAACAACATCACCAAGCGCATAAATGCGTTTATTGGAGCTGCGCAGACGGGCATCAGTCTTAACAAATCCATTATCAAGAACAACATCGGCCTGTTCTAAACCAAGCGTCTCCGTATTTGGCTGGCGTCCTGTCGCAACCAAAACATGGCTACCCATAATATCTTGCTTTGAGGTTTTCAAAACAACTTTGCGCCCGACCATTTCAGCAGACTTAACATAACATTTTTCAAGAATAGTGACGCCCTCGGCGCGCAATTGATCCAAAATCGGCGCAACCATATCGCGATCCTCTGTTGGCAAGCAAACATCACGCTCTATCAAAGTAACTTTCACGCCCAATCGAATATGCGCCTGCGCCATTTCAAGACCAACAGCACCGCCACCTAAAATAAGCAAATGCCCAGGCTTGGCCTTGACTTTAAACAGCGTTTCATTCGTGAGATAGGGCAAATTGCTTAGCCCCTTTATCGGCGGTATGCGCGCGCGCGCGCCTGTCGCAATAACAAAGCGCTTTGCTTGGACAATGTTATCCCCGGCCTCGATTTGATCTGGCCCTATAAATTGAGCGCGAGCTTTGATGACATGTACACCTAAATTTTGAAACCGTTCAACACTATCAATCGGCGCAATGCCCTCAATAACAGACTGAACATATGACATTGCAGCAGCATAATTGCTCTTTGGAGAGAGACCGCTAATCCCAAGCGCTGCCCCTTTGCTTGCTTGATGCGCGATATGCCCAACATGCAGCAAGGCCTTAGACGGCACACAGCCTGTATTTAAGCAATCGCCGCCCATTTCATTGGCTTCAACCAAAACAACGTTAACGCCTAATTGCGCGGCACCTGCTGCAACGGATAGTCCCGCAGCGCCAGCACCAATCACACATAAATCAGCAAATATGACATCTTTCATACTCAAACTCTCTTAACTTGGGTCAGCTGACCACAATATAACAACATTATATAAAAAGCCGTGCCTCAATCCGCGCTTTTAAAGCGTCTTAAAAAAACAGGCACCAGCGACAAAACCCCCAACCCTACGAGCGGCACAAGAATTTCTGGCCGTCCAAACAAACTAAGCTCTGGTTCTTTACCATTCTGCAATAGAAAGCCAATACCATTGCCAATGCTTGCATAAACAAAGCCTCCAGGAATAATACCGATAAAAGTGGTCCAGAAAAAAGTACGTAACGGAACAGCCATAAAAGCCGCCCCCAAATTGACCAGGAAAAAAGGGAAAATAGGCACTAAACGCATTGATAAAAGGTATGAGGCTGCATTTTCATTAAATCCTGCTTCAAACCCTTGAAGACGTGCCCCATAACGATCTCTGAAAAAATCGCCAATGACATAACGGGCCAACAGGAACAATAGGCTCGCCCCAATACTCGCGCCAGTAACAGCCAGCGCGCCGCCCCAGATCGTGCCAAATATTAAGCCGCCCGATAATGTCAGCCAAATAGCGCCTGGCAATGAAAGGGCAACAGCTATTGCGTAAGTGAGGATATATAAAGTGACGGCGAGAAACGGGGAATTTGCTGCAAAATCACGCAAACGCGCCTCATTCTCTCGTAAGCCATCTAAAGAGAAATATGCTGCCAAATCAAAATAATATGCTAAGCCAAACCCTAAAACCAATAAGCCTACAGCACCCAGCCGTTTTAATTGTTTACGCATGAACATACTCCTCTGCCGCACAAACTAGCTTTAACTGGCTATAAAAGCGAGAGAATCGTCACAAGTTTCTATTTTTTTTACTCAAACTGCGCTTTTCACAGAGTTAAGATTGACTATTACGCTTATATTGGCTAAATCCCCATTCATATTAAGAATTTTATAGCTTATCGGACTTATTAAAAGTTATCGATGAGCCCCAAGGAGTGACCAGTGAAAAGAACATTCCAACCAAGTAATTTGGTTCGCAAGCGCCGTCATGGTTTCCGTGCTCGTATGGCCACTAAAGGTGGTCGTCTTGTTTTAAGCCGTCGCCGTGCGCGCGGCCGCAAGCGTTTATCAGCCTAATTATTGATGCCATGGCGCAGTCTCTCGAAAGACTGCTCGTTCGTCGAGATTTTTTAGCAGCAGCTAAAGGCGCGAGCAAAGCGACCAAGGGTCTTGTCTTACAACTCAACGTTCGTAATGACCAATCCGAATCTGTCCGATTCGGCCTCACAGCAACAAAAAAAATAGGGTCTGCGGTCAGACGCAATAAAACAAAGCGTCGCTTAAGAGCATTAGCAAAAGAAATATTGCCCCAGCAGGGTCGATCAGGCATGGACTATGTCCTCATTGGTCGGCTAGAAACGTGCAAGCGTAATTTTAAAGATTTAAGAAATGACTTTCTCTATGCGTTGCGTAAACTGCATGGCGAAATTGACCAAAACCAAACGAAGACTGATTAAGCGATCAGCTGACAAAACGATAAGGGTGTAATCCGTGAATGAGAATAGTAACTTTCTTTTTGCCATTGTTCTGAGCTTGGGTGTTTTAATAGGTTGGCAATATTTTGTTATTGCGCCCAAAGAGGCAGCTCAGCGAGAAGCGCTTGTACAACAAGCCGCCACAGAACAGCCTCTTGCGCCTATAGCAACCGACCCGCTTGCCCTCACCGCACCCGGCGCACCTCAGCTTGAGCAAGAAGAGCCTGAAGCAGCAAAACGCACCTCACTCATAAATACCCCGCGAGTTTCAATTGTATCTGATCAAATGAAAGGCTCAATTTCTCTTTTGGGTGCTCGTTTTGATGATATCTCTCTCACGCAATATCCCGTTTCACTCAAAGAAGGGTCCCCCGCAGTGACACTTCTACGCCCAGAAACAGAACCAAAGAGTTGGCAAGCACAATTTGGGTGGCAAGCCCTTCCTGGCGCCGAACTCGACTTACCTAATGATCAAAGTCAATGGGCACTCAAAAACGGCGCTACTCTAGCACCAGACAACCCCGTTACTCTCGAATATAAGTCAAAGTCAGGCCTTGTCTTTACGCGCACTATTTCTGTTGATCATGAATTTATGTTTACAATTAACGATCAAGTTCAAAATATATCCGCGTCGACTGTCACCTTATTTCCCTATGGACAAATTATCCGCAAAGGACGTCCAAAGACCAGCAATCTCTTTGTGCTTCATGAGGGCCCGATTGGTTTGCTTGGCGAAGATGGTTTGCAAGAATTAGACTATGCAGACTTGCTAGAGGACGGGCCCGTAAAAATAACATCTCAAGGCGGTTGGCTTGGATTCACAGATAAATATTGGGCCACGGCGCTTATTCCCCCGCAAGACGCGACCGTGAATGCACGTTTTGTGGCCCGTGGCGCAAATCAAACAGAAAATGAAGTCTTTAAAAGTGATTATATTTTAGATGGCAGAGCCATTGCGCCAGGAGAAATATCAACTGTATCCAGCCGTTTATTTGCTGGCGCGAAGGTTGTCGATGTCATCGATAATTATGCTAATCAAGGCATTGACCGC
>CBFHLW010000039.1:0-14730 GCA_965656805.1 Alphaproteobacteria bacterium | reverse complement strand
CGCGCTTTTTGCCCCAATGCGGCAATAGTCTTCTCAATGTCAGCAAGCCCCATATTCTGAACATCGGGTAACACAGGAACAACTAGGCCGCGATCTGTACCAACAGCCACTCCCATATTGACGTAGTTTTTATAAATAATTTCATCGCCTGAAATTTCAGCATTGACCGCAGGAATTTCATGAAGCGCAGAAACACAAGCGCGCACAAAGAAGCTCATAAAGCCAAGACGAGCGCCGTGACGTTGTTCAAATGTCTCTTTATAGGCTTTGCGAAGCGCCATAAGTTCGCCCATATCCACTTCGTTAAATGTGGTAAGCATTGCCGCATTATTTTGCGATTCTTTTAAACGGCGCGCAATCGTCTGACGTAACCTTGTCATTTTTACACGCTCTTCGCGCATATTTTCTGCACCATGTGTGTTCACAATGGCGGAAGCCGGGTTTGCAACAGCATTCAGCGCGTCTGCTTTTGTGATACGACCACCTTTTCCTGTACCCTTAATTTGAGTCGGATCTAAATTATTCTCAGCGACAATGCCACGCACAGATGGTGCGAGATCATCACGGGAAACCGCAGCTGGTGCCGCGATTGACTGAGCCGGTGTTACGGCTTTCTCTGGCGCTTTGGCTTCAGTTGGCTTTGCAGCAGGCTCTGCTGCTTTGGGTGTCGCAGCTTTTGGTGTAACCGCATTACCGCCCGCATCAATAGAGCCAAGCAAAGCACCAACTTCAACAGTAGCGCCAGCCTCAACTAATTGCGCGCCCATTGTGCCCGCAGCTTGCGCCGGCACTTCAATCGTTACCTTATCTGTTTCAAGCTCACACAGTGGCTCATCCATTGCCACCGCTTCGCCAGGTTTTTTATACCACTGGGCAATCGTTGCTTCAGTAATTGACTCGCCTAAAGTCGGCACACGGATCTCGGTTGCCATTTCACACCTCCAATGGGTCGGTTAATGCGGCTTTTAAGAAATTCTCAAGCTCTTTTAAGTGACGGCTCATTAAACCCGTCGCTGTCGAGGCCGCAGCTTTGCGGCCTGTATAAGTTGCTCGACTATGTTTTGCACCAATGGTTTTAAGAACAGCTTCAATTTCTGGGTTCACAAATGTCCATGCGCCCATATTACGCGGCTCTTCTTGACACCAAACAAACTCTGCATGGGCCATCGGTGCCAGCTCTTTTGCCAAAACATCAGCCGGGAAAGGATGTAACTGCTCTAAACGCATAATATAAACATCATCAAGACCTGCAGCTTCACGTGCCTCAAGCAAATCGTAATAGACCTTACCACTGCACAAAATAACGCGACGAATTTTTTTTGCCTTTTGAAGCGTATTCAGACCACGCGCCTCATGGTCGTCCGGCAGCACCCGATGGAAAGATGTGCCACTTGCCATCTCATCAAGTGTTGACACACATTTTTTATGCCGCAAGAGCGATTTAGGTGTCATTAAAATTAATGGCTTACGGAACTGACGGTGCAGTTGACGCCGTAGAATATGAAAATAATTAGCAGGCGTTGTGCAATTTGCGACTTGCATATTATCTTCCGCACACATTTGCAAATAACGCTCGAGGCGCGCCGAGCTATGCTCTGGCCCCTGCCCCTCATACCCATGCGGCAATAACATCACCAAGCCAGACATACGCAACCACTTATGTTCGCCCGAGGAAATAAATTGGTCGATCAAAACCTGAGCCCCATTGGCAAAGTCGCCAAATTGGGCCTCCCATAGAACCAGCGCATTCGGTTCTGATAAACTAAACCCATATTCAAAGCCTAAAACTGCAGCTTCAGAGAGCATTGAGTTAATGACCTCAAACATGCCCTGGTCTTTGCTAATATTTTTTAGCGGCTTATAGCGCTTCTCGTTTTTCTGATCTAACCAGACAGAATGACGCTGAGAAAAAGTTCCGCGTTCGCAATCTTGCCCCGACAATCGGACCGTATATTTTTCATTCAATAAAGAAGCAAAAGCAAGAGATTCTGCTGTAGCCCAGTCAAAACCCTGACCAGACTTAAACATGTCTTCCTTGGCCTTAATCTGCCGCTCTAAGGCACGATGCAAATTGAATTCTTCAGGTTTGAATGTTAACTTTTCACCCAAAGCGAGCAGTGTTTTTTTATTAACGCCTGTATCACCGCGAACAAAGTCACTAGCGGATTTCTTTTGCATACCAGACCAACGACCATCAAGCCAATCTGCTTTATTGGGCTTATAACTTGTGGCACTCTTAAACTCACTTTCAAGCATATCACGCATAATTTGGGCGACACCATCAACCTCTTCGCGGGTCATCACACCCTCTTTAACCAGTCGATTTCCATATTGCTCTGCAACACGGGGATGCGAACGAATGCGGTCATACATTAATGGCTGGGTAAAAGCGGGCTCATCACCCTCATTATGGCCAAAACGCCGATAACAAAACATATCAATAACTACGGGCTTCAGAAATTTCTGACGAAACTCAGTCGCAATCTTTGCGGCATGGACTACCGCTTCAGGGTCATCGCCATTCACGTGAAAGATTGGGGCTTCAACCATTTTCGCCACATCAGACGGATAGGGAGAAGACCTGGAATACCGTGGGTTTGTTGTAAACCCAATTTGGTTGTTCACGATAAAGTGAATAGACCCTCCCGACTTATGGCCCTTAAGGCCAGACAAGCCCAAACATTCAGCAACCATGCCCTGCCCCGCAAAGGCAGCATCACCATGAAGCAAAAGCGGAATAACCGTGCTTCGATCAACAATATCATCCATAGTCACGCGATACTGGTCTTGCTTGGCGCGCGCTTTTCCTAAAACAACCGGATCAACAGCCTCCAAATGAGATGGATTTGCGGTCAGAGACAAATGGACACTGTTTCCATCAAACTCGCGTTTTGTTGACACGCCAAGGTGATATTTCACATCACCAGACCCCTCAACATCATCTGGATTAGACGAGCCACCCGAAAACTCATGAAACAAAGCCCGAAAAGGCTTGGCCATCACATTGGTTAAAACATTTAATCGTCCGCGGTGCGGCATGCCAATAATAATTTCATTGGCACCGAGATTGCCGCCGCGTTTTATAATTTGCTCAAGCGCTGGCACAAGGCTCTCACCGCCGTCTAAACCAAAGCGTTTTGTACCCGTATATTTAACATCCAAAAACTTCTCAAGACCCTCAGCCTCAGCGAGTTTATTAAAGATGGCACGCTTACCTTCATCGGTAAAAGATATTTCCTTATCAGCACCCTCCATGCGCTCCTGTAACCAGGCTTTTTCTTCGGGGTCTGAGATATGCATGAATTCAACAGCAAACGTACCGCAATAGGTTCGACGCAAAATCTCGAGCATTTGGCGAACAGTCGCCGTTTCCAAACCCAACACATAATCGATAAAGATAGGCCGATCATAATCAGCCTCCTCAAAGCCATAACTTGCCGGGTCAAGCTCTGGGTGAGAGGAAGGCGGGCTCAAACGTAGTGGGTCTAAATCAGCAGCCAAGTGGCCACGAAAACGATAGGCACGTACCATCATAATGGCGCGAACAGAATCGAGCGTCGCCGCGCGAATATCCGCTTCCGTTGCATCGGTATGACGATTTTTAAGTTTCTGAGAAACGCTTTCAACAGACCAATTGCCATCAAGCGCGGCAGTCATTTCACTCTTAACAACGTGTGGCCAATCTGAGCGTTGCCAGCTAGGGGTGTGTGCCACCCCTGTTTCGTCCATACCTTTAAAGAAAGCCTGCCACTGCGTATCTACGCTTGAAGGGTTTTCAATAAACCGAGCGAGCTGCTGTTCGATATAAAGAGCATTTGATCCACTCAACATGCTCTCAATGAGTGGGTCTGTTTCGTATGACTGACTAAAACCAGACATCAAGTTCTCTCTTAATTTTTGTTAATTACCATTTAAAACATTAACAAGGGTTTTGCCAAGTGCAGCAGGAGAAGGTGACACATGAATGCCAGCTGAACGCATGGCTTCCATTTTATCATCTGCACCGCCCTTGCCACCAGAAATGATCGCACCAGCATGCCCCATGGTACGCCCAGGAGGAGCAGTAACGCCAGCGATAAAGCCGACCATTGGTTTTTTAATTTTTGAATTTTTAATAAGCTCAGCAGCATCTTCTTCAGCAGACCCGCCAATTTCACCAATCATAATAATGGATTGGGTTTCTTCATCCGCCAGGAACATTTCCAAGCAATCAATGAAATTTGTTCCATTAACAGGGTCGCCACCAATACCAATACACGTTGACTGACCAAGCCCAGCCGCTGTCGTTTGCGCCACAGCTTCGTATGTCAACGTACCAGAACGAGACACAATGCCAACAGATCCGCGCTTGTGAATATGCCCAGGCATGATACCAATTTTACATTCATCTGGGGTAATCACACCAGGACAGTTCGGCCCAATCAGGCGCGTTTTAGAACCCTGAAGGGCACGCTTAACGCGGATCATATCTGAAACTGGAATACCTTCGGTGATACAAACAGCAAGCTCAATGCCCGCATCAATCGCTTCCAATATAGCATCAGCCGCAAAGGGAGGCGGCACATAAATAGCTGAGGCCGTAGCCCCTGTGCTGTGCACAGCTTCCTCTACCGTATTAAAAATCGGAAGGTTAAGGTGGGTTTCCCCACCCCGCATAGGCGTCACACCGCCAACCATTTTTGTTCCATAAGCAATTGCTTGTTCAGAGTGGAAAGTGCCTTGCGAACCAGTAAAGCCCTGACAAATAACTTTTGTATTTTTATTAATAAGGACAGACATTATGCGGCCTCCTTCACTGCAGCTACAATTTTCTGGGCAGCATCATCAAGATCGTCAGCCGGAATAATAGTTAGGCCAGACTCTGATAAAATTTTCTTGCCCAAATCAACATTTGTTCCAGCAAGGCGCACAACCAATGGCACGGCCAATTGCGTCTCACGCGCCGCAGCAACAACGCCCTCAGCAATAACATCACAGCGCATAATGCCGCCGAAAATATTGACCAGAATACCCTTCACATTGTCATCAGACATAATGATTTTAAAAGCCTCGGTGACCTTTTCTTTTGTTGCACCACCACCAACATCAAGGAAGTTTGCTGGCTCAGAACCATATAATTTAATAATATCCATGGTCGCCATCGCAAGACCCGCGCCATTGACCATACAGCCAATCTGGCCATCGAGTGTTATGTAATTAAGGTCGTATTTTGAAGCCAAAACTTCAGCTGGGTCTTCTTCATCAAGATCACGTAATTCCATAACGTCAGGCTGACGATAAAGCGCATTGCCATCAAAATTAATTTTTGCATCCAGGCAAACAAGATTGCCGTCTCCCGTTACCACAAGGGGGTTTACCTCAAGAAGCGCCATATCTTTTTCAACAAAAGCACGATAAAGGTTAGTTACGAGCTGCGTAGCCTGCTTGACTTGATCTCCACTCAGACCCAATGCAAAAGCAATGCTTCTGCCATGGTGCGGTGAGATGCCAGAGGCGGGATCAACGCTCACTGTGATAATTTTTTCAGGTGTTTTCGCGGCGACTTCTTCAATGTCCATTCCACCTTCGGTGGAAACAATGAAAGAAACACGTGACGTCTCGCGGTCAACAACTGCAGACAAATAGAGTTCGCGCTGAATATCAGAACCTTCTTCAATATAAACACGGCGCACAAGACGCCCCTCAGGGCCAGTTTGGTGTGTAACAAGGGTCATACCAAGCATCCGCTCTGCTTCCGCGCGTACATCATCGAGTGACTTCACAACTTTAACGCCGCCGCCCTTACCGCGGCCGCCAGCATGAATTTGCGCCTTAACCACATAAATGGGACCACCAAGCTCCTCTGCGGCAGCAACGGCCTCATCTGCTGAAAAAGCAACATGGCCTGAAGGCACTGGCACACCAAAATTTTTTAAAACTTGTTTTGCTTGATATTCGTGAATATTCATATGATCCTCGACTATATTGTCACTATATTCGTTTCATCATGACCCGTTTTCTAAATTCGAAACGCGCACCAAGAATGACATACTTTTGATAGCGCGAAACGTTCGCAGAACCAATGCTAAAATGACCACTTAACGACAGAATATATCATTTTTTCAAAAAAAATGGAAACCAAGCTCAAATTCGCTTTATTTAAGCGATACTCTTTTCACAACACCTGCCTCACCGACGGGAAGTCGCAAAAACAAACCATCATCAGCCAAGATGACCTTATCGACATCAAGCACAGAGCTTAAATTCCGCATATAAATTTGTTCGACTAATTTATTCTGTGGCGGGGGGGCAAAATGGGTAAAAACAAGCAAACCAACATTGGCTGCTTGAGCAATTTTGGCAGCATTAATGGGGGTTGTATGATAATCTGGCGTATCCGCAATGATCTTGCTCACCCGTTCCATACCTACTTTTTTCTGACCCTGCGCGATATATCCCGTTAAGTCTTCGTGCAACACTTCATGGATTAAAACATCAGCGTCACGCGAAATCATTTGCAAATTCATACTTGCACTCGTGTCGCCGCTGACCACCACGCACCGCGCTTGATAACAAATACGATATCCATAAGCAGGTCGAATAGGAGGGTGAATAACCTCAAACACCTCTACCCGCACGCCATCTTTGTTAAAGACAGTTTGCACGCCTGATGGCGGGGCAACAATGGTTTTAGCAACAAAACCTGCATTTTTGGGCGATAAATAATCTGCACCATGATGCGCAGTGCGATAAACATAATCTTGCCCATAAGCAAGATTAAACCCGTCTGCAACCTGCGAAACTCCGGGACCACCATATAAGTTTAGCTTCCCTTCACGACCTCGCACCCAACTTAAAAGATGTAACTCCCCGAGCGAGGAAATATGGTCCGAATGAAAATGGGTTAAGAATACGCCTGATAAGCGTTCAACTGGAAGACCCAATTGCGCAACATTGGCTGTCGAACGTGCCCCAGCGTCGAAAATAAAGAAATGAGGCCCCGCAAAAATGGCGATACATTGTTGTGCGCGCTCACCATTACCCATCGGCGATGCCGTTCCACAAAAGACGACATCAAGCGCATTATTTCCGTAATCTGGAATATTTTGGCTAGCTTCTATTTGGCGCTCAACCACACGCTGGACAATGCGGTCTTGAATATGAGGCTGGAACAAGGCAACCACACCAGCGCTGAGAATAACAAGAACAATAATTGCCAACCAAATCTTAATTTTCATTTCCAATGACCTTTCCAAAAAAAGGCCAGCTCTAAGAGCTGGCCTATCCTGAGAGATAAACCTCTACTTTAAAGATTTATCTATTTTCTTACATGCATCGAGCAAACCCTCTACGGCTTTAATCGACTTCTTAAACATCGCACGCTCTTTGGCGTCGAGTTTAATCTCCACAACCTTTTCAACGCCCTTTGCGCCAATAACAACTGGCACACCAACGTAAAGATTCTTCTGACCATATTCACCATTCAAATGCGCAGCACATGGCAAGACACGCTTTTGATCTTTGAGGTAACTCTCAGCCATTTCAATAGCTGCCGCGGCAGGCGCATAAAAGGCGGAGCCTGTTTTTAAGAGCGCAACAACTTCAGCCCCACCATCGCGGGTGCGCTGAACGATTTCATCGATACGCTTCTGTGTTGTCCATTTCATTTTGATGAGGTCAGGCAAAGGAATACCAGCAACCGTTGAGTAACGAACACTTGGCACCATTGTATCACCGTGGCCACCCAAAACAAATGCAGTAACGTCACGCACAGAGACTTTAAACTCGTCAGCCAAGAAATGACGGAAGCGCGCCGAGTCAAGAACACCAGCCATACCAACAACTTTATTTTTGGGGAGTCCAGATGCTTTTTGAAGAGCCCAAACCATAGCGTCGAGCGGGTTGGTGATACAAATAACAAATGCATTTGGCGCATATTTTTTAATGCCTTCACCCACTTGCTGCATAACCTTTAGGTTAATGCCGAGCAAATCATCGCGGCTCATGCCTGGCTTGCGCGGAACGCCTGCTGTTACGATCACAACGTCAGCGCCTTTAATGCCTGCATATGATTTTGTGCCATTTAGGTTAGCATCAAAACCACTAACTGGTGCACTTTGCGCGAGATCAAGTGCCTTGCCTTGCGGGATGCCATCAACAATATCGAAAATTGTGATATCGCCGAGCTCTTTCAAGCCGGCTAAGTGTGCGAGTGTGCCGCCGATTTGGCCGCCACCAATAAGTGCAATTTTTTTACGTGACATATCGTTAATCCTTTTGATGAGTCAATGTGATGATTGGAAGTACCGCGTTTAAGCGCATGATGCAAGATAGCACGCTCGGCTTTCACGACACATCGATGAGTTCTGCCCCTAAATGACCCTCATCAGACATATGCGCAAGCGCCAAATAAGCCTCCGATCGCATTTCCATTAAACGCGAAACCGTCCTTTGAAACTCGAAGGCACCATCCCCATCGGGGTAAATTTGGGCTGGCTCACTATCAGCAGAAGCAAGTAACTTCACTTTATGCTCATAGAGCGCATCAATCAGAGTTACAAAACGAACCGCTTCATTTCGTTTATCCTTTGTCAGGCGCGGTATCCCATCAATAATAATTGTATGAAACCTTTGCGCCAAAGCCAAATAATCACCAGCGCCTCTATGCTCAACACATAAATGCTCATAACGCATTCGCGCTACACCCAAAGCCGTCTCCTCAATATCCCAAACCCGCCCCTTCAAGGAAAGCCTAACGGGCTGGCATGCCACACCACCTGTGAGGTCCTCAAAGCGCGCATCTAAATGTTCACGGCTTGCAATACCAACCGGCGTAAACCAAACGGGATGACCAGAAAGACGGTTAAGCCTGAAATCTTTTGCCGCTGTCAGTTCACAAATAAGCAAACTATCCTTGACCAATGCAATGAATGGCAAAAACCGATCTCGGTGCAAACCGCCTTTATACAGGTCATCTGGGTGGCGATTAGAGGTAACGACAATCGTGATGCCTGCCTCAAAAAATTGCGTAAAAAGCCGCCCCAAAATAGAGGCATCCGCAATATCTTTGACCTGAAATTCGTCAAAGCACAGAACGCTGGCCTCGGCTGCAATCTCTTTTGCAACAGGTGGAATAGGATCGCCCTGTTTTACCGCGCCCTTTTTTTCAAGCTGACGCCAGTTAAAAATGCGCTCATGTACTTCTTGCATAAAGGCATGAAAATGCACGCGACGCTTCTTTCGAAGAGGTAATTGTTCAAAGAATAAATCCATTAGCATCGATTTACCGCGCCCGACATCACCATAAAGATATATGCCACGAGGACTCTGTTTTTTCTGAAAAATATGACGAAGAGACCGTCGTTCCGTTAAAACGGAAAATAATCTATCCAGCTGCGCGGCGGCTTGGGCTTGAGCCACATCTTCAATAATTGCGCCATTTTCTACAAGTGCTTGATATGCCTTTTCAGGGGACATAAGCGTCTATAAACCCAAAGCCGCTTTAGCGATAATATTGCGCTGAACTTCGTTCGACCCGCCATAAACGCTAGCGGCGCGATTGCTCAAATAATCCGCCATGCCCATCAAAGCAAAATCAGGTGCAGCTTGATTGTGAAGTCGCCCACCTAAACGCGCCTCGGCCGCCCAAGGCAAAGCATCAAACCCTAAAGCTTCCACGCCCAACATATCAAGATCCTGCTGCAATTCCGTACCCATAATTTTAAGCTGAGAGCTCGCAGGGCCTGTTGCATGCCCCTGACTTAATTGGCTCTGCACCCTAAATTCATTTGCCTCAAGCGCGTCAAGCCGCACATGCAAGTCTGCCAATCGTTGATTGAGGTCATAATCTTGTAAAGGGGAAATAAGTTGTGCCAAGCGGGCATGTTTTTCGCGTAGCCGTGCAGCATAAGCCCCACCGCGCTCAAAGGTGAGAAGCGTCTTGCCGACTGTCCAACCATCATTTTCTGCGCCGACCAACTGGCTGGCCGGCACCCGTACATCCTCAAAAAATACCTGATTAACTTCATGCTCACCTGCCAGTGTAATAATCGGACGGACAGAAATACCCGGCAAAGTCATGTCAATGAGAATAAAGGAAATGCCCTTCTGGGCCTTGACCTCACTATTGGTTCGCACCAAGCAGAACATCATATTTGCGTTATGCGCCATGGTCGTCCAAATTTTCGTACCATTAATAACATAATCATCACCATCACGAATTGCGCGACAAGATAGACTAGCAAGATCGGATCCCGAACCTGGCTCTGAATATCCTTGGCACCAAAAATCCTCGCCCGACAAAATACGAGGTAAATAGTATTCTTTTTGCGTCTTGTTCCCACATACAATCAATGTAGGGCCAATCATACCTAGCCCCATAGGGGCAAGCTTTGGGGCATTCTCCATGGCACATTCACTTGAAAACACATAGCGCTGCATATCATTCCAGCCACATCCACCAAACTCTTTTGGCCAATGCGGCGCCGCCCACCCCTGTGCATGGAGTATTTTCTGCCAAGCCATCCCAGCCTCATAATCGCTGCAAATACCCAAACTTGTTAGGCCAGAACGACGCAAATCATCCGTCAGATTGGCCCGTAAAAAATCACGAACCTCTGCTTGAAATAAAGCGATACCAGCATCTTGGTTTAAATTCATTTAATACCCTCCAAACTTATTTTAGCCACGCCCTACATGCAACGTCAATCAAAGCTCAACCAGCCATAGATTTAATAAGCGCCTATTGTTAGCAACTCATTCACAGAGATAAGAATTGGTCAATGCGTTCTTTTATCATCACAAATACACTTCGAAAGTGATCACGCTTATCTTCCTCCGACCCTGAAAAATGCGCTGGGTCAGGAAACGGCCAATGCAGTATTTGTGGGTTTCCTTGCCAAATGAGACTGGTCTGATCAACTGCTGATACAGATAATGAGATAACAAAATCTAAATGTGGGGCGCTTGACCCGCCAAATTCAAACCAAGATTGAGACTGCGGCAAGCCAAACAAAACACACGCATCCATGAGCGTTTGAACAGCCAAAGGATGAGGATCCATAACGGGAGGCTTACCTGCACTATAAGCGCGCCATCTCCCTGCGGCGACATGGTTAACATAAGCCTCCGCCATAACCGATTGACACCGATTGCCGGCACATAGAAATAAGATATGTTGCATCAAGGCAGGCCCTAGAAAGTTAAAAAAATAGCGCCAGAAACATAATGCTTCGACGCCATTTTATAAGTTCAACTGCAGACAACCCTAAACTTCGCGGGTCACCATCATTTTCTTAATTTCAGAAATAGCTTTTGCGGGAGACAATCCCTTCGGGCAAGCCTTAGCACAATTCATGATCGTGTGGCAGCGATAGACACGAAAAGGATCTTCCAAGTCATCAAGACGTTCGCCCCGCGCTTCGTCACGACTATCTGCAAGCCAACGATAGGCCTGTAACAAAACTGCCGGTCCGAGATATTTATCTGAATTCCACCAATAGCTCGGGCACGACGTTGAACAACATGCGCATAAAATACATTCATAAAGACCATCAAGCTGATCACGGTCTTCACGCGACTGACGCCACTCTTTTTCAGGCTTTGGACTATCTGTTTTAAGCCAAGGCTCAATAGAGGCATATTGCGCATAGAGGTTTGTGAGGTCAGGCACCAAATCTTTAACAACCGGCATATGTGGCAAAGGATAAACAGCAACATCACCCTTGACCTCATTCAAGCCTTTAGTGCAGGCCAATGTATTTTGCCCATCAATATTCATGGCACAAGAACCGCAAATCCCTTCGCGGCAAGAGCGACGGAAGGTCAGAGTTGGGTCAATTTCGTTTTTGATTTTCAAAAGCGCATCAAGCACCATTGGTCCGCAATCTTCGGCGTCAAAAGTAAATGAATCGACACGCGGGTTTTGACCATCTTCTGGACTCCAGCGATAGACCTTTAATGTTCGTGGCTTCTTAAGGTTGCCAGGTGCCACATGCGCAACCCCTTTTCCAACTTTTGAATTTGCTGGTAATGCAATTTCAACCATATCTAACTCCGTCCCCGATTAATATACGCGAGCTTTTGGCTCAATATAACTGACTTCATTGGTTAATGTGTAGTTATGGACGTTGCGATATTTCAACTTCGCTTTACCCTTCGCATCCACATAAGCCAATGTATGCTTCATCCAATTCTTATCATCACGCTCTGGGAAATCTTCACGTGCATGACCGCCGCGGCTTTCTTTGCGAGCATTAGCGCCCTCAACCGTTGCTACAGCCTGAATAATCAGATTGTCGAATTCAAGTGTTTCAATAAGGTCACTGTTCCAAATCATTGAGCGGTCTGAGACCTTGAGGTCATCCATCCGCCCAACAACATCTTGCATCAGCTTACAGCCTTCCTCTAGGACCTCACCAGTGCGGAAAACAGCACAATTTTCTTGCATAATACGTTGCATTTGCAAGCGAAGTTCGGCTGTTGGCGTTTTGCCATTGGCGTTTCTAAAGCGATCTAGGCGATCAATACCATTTTGACCTGCGTCACTTGCAAGCGGCGCTTGGCGTTCACCAGCAACAGTGATTTCCGCTGCACGAATAGCCGCAGCACGCCCAAACACAACAAGGTCAATCAGTGAATTTGAACCAAGACGGTTCGCTCCATGGACAGACACACAAGCCGCCTCACCAATTGCGAAGAGACCAGGCACAACACGTTCAGGATCTTTTGTCGTTGGGTTCAAGACTTCACCATGATAATTGGTTGGAACGCCACCCATATTGTAATGCACCGTCGGTAGCACAGGGATTGGCTCCTTGGTCACGTCAACGCCAGCAAAGATTTCCGCACTCTCAGAGATGCCAGGCAAACGCTCAGCCAATACGGCGGGGTCAATGTGATCGAGGTGCAAATAGATATGATCTTTATTTGGACCAACGCCGCGTCCTTCGCGGATTTCAATTGTCATCGCGCGGGACACAACATCTCGAGACGCAAGATCTTTTGCCGAAGGCGCATAACGTTCCATGAAACGCTCACCTTCAGAGTTGATCAAAATACCACCCTCGCCGCGTGATCCTTCTGTGATCAGACAGCCTGCACCATAAATGCCTGTAGGATGGAATTGAACAAACTCCATGTCTTGCAACGGCAATCCAGCACGCAAGGCCATGGCGGAGCCATCACCTGTACATGTGTGTGCAGATGTCGCCGAGAAATAGGCACGCCCGTAACCACCTGTTGCCAAGATAACCTGTTGAGCTTGGAAGCGATGTAATGTGCCGTCATCCATGCGCAAGGCTGTTACACCCACACAGCGGTCACCATCCATGATCAAATCTAAAGCGAAATACTCAATAAAAAACTCAGTTTCATAGCGCAAAGATTGGCCATAAAGAGTGTGCAAAATCGCATGACCCGTCCGGTCAGCAGCTGCACATGTACGCTGGGCAATACCTTCACCAAAATTGGTGGTCATACCACCAAATGGACGCTGATAAATTTTACCTTCTTCGGTCCGCGAAAACGGAACACCAAAATGCTCAAGTTCATAAACAGCCTCAGGGGCATTACGACACAAATATTCGATCGCATCTTGATCGCCCAGCCAATCAGAGCCCTTGACCGTATCGTACATATGCCAACGCCAGTCATCATCACCCATATTGCCAAGCGCCGCCGAAATGCCACCTTGAGCAGCAACAGTGTGGCTACGCGTTGGGAAAACCTTAGAAATACATGCTGTCCGCAGGCCTCTTTCAGAGCACCCAAGCGCCGCTCGCAAACCAGACCCGCCGGCGCCAACAACGACAACATCGAATTGATGGTCTATGAACTCATATTCACTCATTCGTCACTCCATATGCGCTAAGGCGCTCTTTGGTATTAGACACTTAATTTAATGCAATTTTCAAAACGGCAAGTGAACAAGTCACCGCCACAACAATAGAAGCAAAGTTATTGGCCATAATAGCCACTAATTTACGACCTTCGCTTGAAACATAATCTTCAATCACAACCTGCAAGCCAAGGCGCATGTGCCAAACAGCACTTGCAATCAAAAGCAAAAACACAATGCTCACGATGGGTTGCGCCAAAAAGGCACGCATGGTCGCATAATCAGAACCCGCATGAACCACAAGGGTTGCGATCAGAAAGACAGTTAAAGGAATATTAGCGATTGCTGTAACGCGCTGAAGCCAGAAGTGCTCAGTTCCCTTTTTTGCAGAACCAAGACCACGGACGCGCGAGAGAGGGGTACGCATGCTCATTAGAATGCTCCTAGGTAAAAATAGGCAAGGGCCCAAGCCAAAACAGTCAATAAAAGTGGCATAATAGCAGTTATACGCGCTAAAATTTCAACGGTCTTAAGGTCAAAACCACGCCCTGTATCCCAGATAAAGTGGCGTATACCGCCAAACATATGATGGAAAAGCGCCCAGCTATAACCAAACAAAACCAATCGACCCAGCCAATGGCTCGAGACAAGGCGAACTTGCTCATAAGCCTCTGGACCCGTTGCAATGGCAAGCAACCACCAAGCAAGAAGACCTGTACCAGCATAAAGGGCCACACCCGTCGCTCGGTGCAGGATTGACAGGATCATCGTCAAAGTCCAACGATATATTTGTATGTGCGGCGAAAGTGGTCGCGACGCATTTTCTTGCTGAGCCATTGCTACTCCCGTTTCTAACAATCTTATACTGAGCATATTAAGCTCAGACATTTAAGAGGAGACATGTTTAGCCCAAG
>CBFHLW010000038.1:0-14959 GCA_965656805.1 Alphaproteobacteria bacterium | reverse complement strand
TTTATTTGCCGTAACAACAGATTTTCCTGAAGACAGAGCCGACTTAACCAAGTCAAGCGCAGGACCATTTTCTCCGCCAATAAGTTCCACGACTAAATCGATACTATTGTCAGGTGCCACAAGCTCTTGTAGATCTGTGCCGATACGAATACCAGTTAAGTCTAGCCCGCGATCAATCATCGTGTCTCTGACCACGACATGGCGTAGCACGACACCAGGCAAAGCGCCATTCAAGATAGCCTGCGCGACCTGTTTACCAACTGTACCAAGCCCAGCAATACCAATGGCTAACTGACCATCTTTCATTCGGCAACCTGTGAAACGCCTTTGGTCTCATCAAAGAAACGCTTAAGGTTACGCCCAGCTTGACGAATCCGTTGCTCATTCTCAACCAAGGCAATGCGCACATAGTCATCACCATGCTCACCAAAACCAATACCAGGCGAAACGGCAATTTCTGCTTTTTGGAGAAGAAGTGTAGAAAACTCCATTGATTTCATATGTCTGAAGGGCTCTGGTATTTTTGCCCAAGCAAACATAGTGGCTGGTGGTGGTGGAACGTCCCAGCCAGCACGGCCAAACACATCAACCAAAACATCACGTCTATGTTTATAGATTTGACGGATTTCTTTAATGACGCTTTCCGGACTATCAAGAGCCGTAGCCGCTGCAACTTGGATGGGCGTAAAAGCACCATAATCTAAATATGATTTTATCCGTGTCAGAGCGCCAATTAATTTCTGGTTTCCGACGGCAAAACCCATGCGCCAGCCAGGCATAGAGTAAGTTTTGGATAAAGAGGTAAATTCAACAGCAATATCCTTAGCCCCCTCTACCTGTAAAATGGATGGCGGCGGGTTATCTTCGTCAAAGTAGATTTCCGAATAAGCAAGGTCAGATAATATATAAATGTTGTGTTTCTTAGCGTAAGCCACCACCTCTTTATAAAAATCAAGATCAACAACAGCTGAAGTTGGATTCGATGGATAGCTCAAAACCAAAGCCTTTGGCTTAGGATGAGTGTTGCTAACAGCACGATCGAGAACATCCATAAAATTACTGTCATCTGAAACAGGAAGATGGCGGATCGTGGCCCCAGAGATAATAAAACCAAAAGCATGGATTGGATAAGTCGGGTTTGGAACCAGAATGACATCCCCTGGGTCAGTGATTGCCTGAGCCATATTAGCAAATCCCTCTTTAGATCCAAGAGTGGCAATAATCTCAGTCTCGGGATCGAGTTTGACACCAAAACGACGTTCGTAATATCGCGCTTGAGCACGTCTGAGCCCAGGTATACCCTTAGATGAAGAATAACGATGCGCTTTCGGATTTTGAACCGTTTCAATAAGTTTATCAACAATGTGCTTTGGGGTTGGCAAATCAGGGTTGCCCATTCCAAAATCGATAATATCTGCACCATTTAACCGCGCTTCAGCTTTTAACTTATTAACGCGCTCAAAAACATAGGTTGGTAGTCTTTGAATTCGGTGAAATTCTTCGCTCATCGTTATATCCTGTTAATCATTACTTTTAACTCATTATCCGCAAATATAGGCAAAGTTAAGGCCAAATTTTAAGGAAAGAGTGGTTGCTGTTGAAGCCCTAAGGTTTCTTCAAATCCAAACATGATGTTCATATTTTGAACAGCTTGCCCACTCGAGCCTTTGACCAAATTATCGAGAGTCGAAAATAAAATCACTCTGTTTGGTAGACGATCATCACGAACCCCTAATACACAAAAATTAGAACCTCGTACATGACGTGTCGCTGGCAAGGCCTCACCAGCAACGCGCACAAAAGGCTCAGATGCATAGGCCTTTGATAGTGCCGAATGAATATCGTTAGCACTAACGCCAGGCGCTGTCCTTGCATATACACTCAGTAATTCGCCTCTGTTCATCGGCACAAGATGCGGTGTAAAACTAACCAACATTGACTTACCCGCCTTTAGGCTTAACTCCTGCTCAATTTCAGGAGCATGACGGTGCGACGCGACACCATAGGGATGAATACCCTCCGCGACTTCAGAAAATAAATTTTGCTCTTTCAAACTCCGCCCAGCGCCAGTCACACCTGACTTAGCATCTATAATAAGATCATCAACAAGAATAAGGCCAGCACTCACCAATGGTAATAATAATAAAAGAGCGGCTGTTGGGTAACATCCTGGGCAGGCAACGAGCCGGGCATTTTTTATTTGAGATCTATAATGTTCTGGCAAACCATAGACCGCTCCATCAAGCAAATGTTCAGCTGCATGCACTCTTCCATACCAATTCGCATAGTCGGATGGGTCGCGCAGGCGAAAATCAGCGGACATATCAATGACACGAAGATGATCTGGCAATTTCACAATAATATCTTGTGCCGTTCCATGCGGTAAGCCACAGAAAACGGCATCAATATCTGACCAATCAGCGTCTTCAGCTGAAACCATAGGCGGAAGATCGAGCCCTGAAAACTGAGGAAATAAATCAGCAAAGGATTTACCAGCATGGGTATTGGCCGTTAAAACGGCAATCTCAACTTTTGGATGGCACGCCAGCAAGCGAACAGCATCAGCCCCCGTGTAGCCAGATGCCCCAATAATTCCCACGCGTATTTTCTGTGTCATAATGACAATTCCAACTATTTATTCATAACGTGCATAGCCATAACTTCAGCTTCTGCCGCAATTTTCCCATTAACCTTAGCTTCACAATAAAACTTATAGGCCATTTTTCTCTGATTTACTTTTTTGACATGTATCTCGATTTGATCGCCTGGTATAACGGGGTGGCGAAAGCGTGCTTTATCAATTGACATAAAATACACAGAATCCGCTCTGAATTCAGGTTGTTCTCGCCTCATATAACTGATCACAATAATCGCAGCTGTTTGCGCCATAGCCTCAATAATGAGAACGCCAGGGAAAATAGGTCTTTCAGGAAAATGCCCCGTAAACCATGGTTCTGAAGCCGTTACATTTTTAATGCCGATACCCTGCTCGTCATTTACCATGTCTTTGACACGATCAACCAGCAGAAAAGGATATCTATGCGGAAGCATATCTTGAATATCCATAATGGTAACATCTGACCCTGGGATTATATCATCCATTTTTTTTCCTTATTTTAATAGCAATTAAGTATGGTTAGACTAATGCAATGTTGCAAAAAGAAAAAGACACCAAAAGAAAAGGGCCCACATGGGGCCCTTTAAACAAACGTTTTTGCGCCCTAGCGTTTAGAGAACTGGAAGCTACGACGCGCTTTCGCACGACCAAACTTCTTACGTTCAACCACACGTGAGTCGCGTGTTAAGAAACCACCCTTTTTAAGCACAGCACGAAGCTCGGGCTCAAAATACGTGAGTGCTTTTGACAAACCGTGACGCACGGCCCCAGCCTGACCTGATAGACCGCCACCCGTTGCTGTAGCAACAACATCATATTGGTTTAGACGTCCCGCAGCCTCAAGCGGCTGACGTAAAATCATGCGTAGCACAGGTCGGGCAAAATAAACTGTTTCGTCACGACCATTAACTGTGATTTTGCCTGAACCAGGCTTAATCCAAACACGTGCAATAGCATTCTTACGCTTACCCGTTGCATAAGCACGGCCTTGAGCATCTATCTTCGGTTCAGCTTTAACAGCAACAACATCAACAGGCGCAGACGAATTTGATTGACCAAGTGCCTGATCTAAATTTTCAAGTGTTGTTTCAGACATATCTTAGTTCCTTACATTCTTTGTATTCATTCCAGCGACATCAAGCAGTTCGGGCGCCTGAGCCTCATGTGGATGCTCAGTTCCGGCATAAATACGCAAATTTGATAATTGTTGGCGAGACAAAGGGCCTCCTGGCAACATTCTTTTTACAGCAAGCGCTAAAACACGCTCAGGGAAACGACCTTCTAAAACTTTTTGAGGCGTTGTTTCTTTGATACCACCTGGGTAACCCGTGTGGCGGTAATACATTTTATTCTTCGTTTTATTGCCAGTGAATTTCACTTTTTCAGCATTAATAACGATAATGTTATCACCACAATCCATATGTGGTGTAAATGTTGGCAAATGCTTACCGCGGAGACGCATAGCAATGATTGAGGCTAAACGACCAACAACCATATTTTGCGCATCGATTAGAACCCACTTTTTATTAATATCTGCGGGTTTTGCAGAAAAAGTCTTCATATCTCATATCCTATCTTGATCAAGTGATCCTTGAAAAGGCTTATACGCAAACTGTGAGATGAATGCAATCACAAAAAAAGAACAACATAATGAAAAAGGCTATTAATAACAGTGAGTTAAAATTAAGGTATTATTTTACCCTATAAAAGATACTGTTTTTAAAAGTTGAAGCCCTAACTCACTGTTTGACGATGAAACCGAAGATTATTCAAATGAAAAATACCAAGGCCAAGAACTATAACAGCCATAAACTGATGAAGTGCGGCCAGACTGATCGGCATAACCCAAATGAGGGTCATTATGCCTATGAAAGACTGAGCGAATATCGCCAGGACAAGTAAACTCGACGAGCGAATAATCCTTTTATCTTCGCGTCTTTGATAATTAAGAAAGAGCTCTGTAAGCACTAAAAATATCAGGAAATAAGCCATCATACGATGGTTGAATTGTATTGTTAAAATATGCTCAAAAGCATCTCGAATAGTCCCCGTCTCACTATAGAGATTATTTGGTACAAATTGGCCATCAATAAGAGGCCACGAGTTATATGTCATGCCAGCATCTGTCCCAGCGACAAAGGCGCCAAGTCCGGCTTGCATAAATATGCAGGTAACGATTACGCCGCCGAATACAACGCGACGACCAAAGGCAGGCACGCTCGACCCTTGCCGCCAAAGTCTAAGGCCAAGCCACAAGCTATAAGAGAAAATAACGAGTGCGAGCAGAAAATGAGCCGCCAAGCGATATTGACTCACATCAACCCTATCAACCAAGCCACTTTTAACCATATACCAGCCCATACCTCCTTGCAGGCCACCAAGTATAAACAGACCAAGAAGTTGCCAGATAAGCGTACGCGACAAGCGTTTGGTTAATAAAAAGAATAAAAAAGGAACAAAAAACACAATGCCAACAATCCGTCCGAGAAAACGGTGACCCCATTCCCACCAATAAATGAACTGAAAGTCGTCAAGCGACATACCTTTATTAATGAGCTGGTATTCAGGAATTTGTCGATATTTTTCGAGCGCAATAAGCCAGTCTTGGTGCGTTAAAGGCGGTATAGCACCAAGAATAGGCTGCCATTCGGTAATGGAGAGACCGCTATCGGTTAATCGCGTGAGCCCACCAACAATCACCATACAGGTTACAAAACCTGCAATGACAAAAAGCCAAATGGCAACTAACCGTTCATTATGACGCGACATGTGTGCATATGTGTGTTTCATGGAAAAACATGTAGCAAAATTTATCCATTTCCGCATTGCGACGAAACGGCGCGAGCAAAGTGATTGTATTGGTCGCTTTTAGCAGCCAAATACGTTAATAAAGTCTAACGGAGAGCCCAATGAAAAAACCTTTATTACCCATTCGCATACGCAAGCTCATCGGGCTCGTGCTTATGCTTCTGCTCGTTATCTTTTACGCATTGATAATTATGCGCATCGCCGTAAGTGACTGGGCACCATCTAACGGGTTTACAGAATTTATGTTCTATCTCATTACTGGCCTTGCTTGGACAATCCCCGCCGGAGCAATCATTTGGTGGATGCAAAGGCCTGATTAAAAGCTAATCTAAAGCGTTTAAACTTGATTAGTCGATGCGACCGTTTTTGGCAAAATTCAATATAGCAAAAGCCAAGATAAATAGTCCGATTGGTAAAAAGGTTGTCATTTAATCATTCCTTCTAACTCGCCAATATAGAGCACAACTCTTATTGGAATTAACTAATGGTCGGAGTGGCCGGATTTGAACCGACGACCCCTTGTCCCCCAGACAAGTGCGCTACCGGGCTGCGCTACACTCCGCTATTAGGCTTTCTATGCGCTTTGACGGATCCATGCAAGTTGTGTCTATAAAGTATTTTGTCGCGCCTTAAGCTCGTCACGGGTTTTATTGAGTAGCTGCCTTACCTCGCCTAACCGAACAATAAATTTCCCTATATCTTTATGGGCATTTCTCGACTCAACACTTGGCACGCTTCGAAGAACATCAACGCCCTGCTCTGTAATCAACTTTTGAACACCCCGAATTGTATAACCACGACTTTGAAGAAGATGTTTAATGGACAAAATTAATTGTATGTCCTCAGGTCGGTACAAACGTCTTCCACGGCCGCTTTTTACAGGTTGAATTTGAGTAAATCGCGTTTCCCAAAATCTTAATACATGTTGTTGAAGACCAGTTTCCTTAGAAACTTCACCGATGGATTTATATGCGGAAGGATCTTTTAACATTATGTGGAACGATCTCTTCTTAGATATCCGTTAAGGCCGTTTATTGATTTTATCTTTCATCACATGGCTGGGGCGAAAAGATAAAACACGACGAGGTGTGATAGGCACTTCTTCACCAGTTTTGGGATTGCGTCCCATTCGCGCACGCTTGTTTCGTAATGTAAATGAACCAAAAGATGAGAGCTTAACAGATGAACCAGAAACTAATGCATCAGATACTTCTGACAAAACAGTCTCAACAATATTAGCAGACTCACTACGCGAAAGGCCGACTGTATTTACAATCATGTTTGCCAAATCTGCTCTTGTTAATGTTTTTCCAGTCATAAAAAATCCTCTAATCAAATTATGCCCTTACTGACATCTAACAGCAAGTAAAAATTAGTTAATTTCTTAAAAGCGGAATAAATTTCCACCCCAAGTGAAGCCGCCTCCCATCGCTTCGGTCATAACCAGTTGACCTTTTTGAATACGACCGTCTTTTACAGCCATATCAAAGGCAAGAGGAATTGAAGCCGAAGATGTGTTCGCATGATGAGAAACCGTTATAACTGTTTTCTCTTCTGGCATACCAATACGTTGAGCAACAGCTTTAATAATTCTTACATTTGCTTGATGTGGAACGAACCAGTCAATATCATCAATATTCATTCCGTTGCGTTTTAGAAGAGTTTCAACGGTATGACTTATGTTTTCAACTGCATGACGAAAAACCTCTTTTCCTTTCATCCGCAAATGCCCCACTTTTTGGTTATAAGCAGGTCCACCGTCCACACATAGCAGCTCTGACTGGGCACCGTCGCAGGCTAAGTGATGATCTATAATATGAGATGCACTCTTACTGTCACATTGCTCAATGACAACAGCTCCTGCCCCATCACCAAAAAGCACAGCGGTTGCACGATCTTCCCAATCGATAATTCGTGACATAAGCTCAGCACCAATCACGAGCGCAGTCCTGGCCTGCCCCGTCTCAACAAGGGCGCATGCCGTGCTGAGTGCATAGACAAACCCAGAGCAAACCGCCTGAACATCAAATGCAGCTCCGCCTACCTTGGCCCCAATTTTATGCTGAATATAAGCTGCCGTTGCCGGGAAAGTCCGGTCAGGTGTGGTCGTTGCAACAATAATTAAATCAATTTCGTCAGGAGACCGACCCGCATGTGATAATGCGCTAAGCGCTGCTGCAGCTCCAAGATCGGAGGTTAACACATGCGGCTCCGCAATATGCCTTTGCGCGATACCAGACCGGGACATTATCCATTCGTCAGAGGTGACAAGACTTTTTGATAATTCATGATTTGTAAGAATTTTAGGAGGAAGAAAACTTCCGCATCCGATGATTGTAGATTTTTTAAACATTTTTTTTCTTTCTACTTTTTATTATATCACGAAACGTCTACTCCAAACGTTCAGCCCAAGCATTTTCAAGTACGATTTGCATATCATCTATATCGCGAGAAATGATCTGGTTAATTTTTGCTCTTGAAACTTCAATGGCAACTTCAATGGCAGAAGTAAAGCCACTCACATCAGCACCGCCATGGCTTTTAATCACGACACCATTAAGACCGAGAAAAATGCCTCCATTTGATGCATTTGGATCCAAACGCTCCTTTAGAACGTTAAAGGCACTTCGTGCAAAAATATAACCAATACGTGACATCCAGCTTGATTTAATCGCATCGCTTAACATCGTTGTTATTTGACGCGCTGTTCCTTCAGCAGTTTTAAGCGCAACATTGCCTGTAAAGCCATCGGTCACAATCACATCTGCGTCGCCGCGACCAATACCATCGCCCTCAATAAAGCCAATATAGTTTACATCAAGTTCGCTAATAACCTCGGCAGCTTCTTTAATCACATCTGTGCCTTTCATGTCCTCAACGCCAAGGTTGAGCAATGCGACACTAGGATCAGCTATTCCTAAAACAACATGCGCATAAGCCCGCCCCATAATAGCAAATTGGGCATATTGAGAAGCTGAAATGCCAATGGTTGCTCCGACATCAAGTACAATGGATTCACCGCGTAACGTAGGCCAAATAGCCGCCAAAGCTGGACGTTCAATGCCTTGGTTCATACGCAAAACAACTTTCGACATTGCCATTAATGCACCCGTATTACCTGCGGATATACTAGCATGCGCAATATCAGCTTTTACCGCATCAATGGATTGCCACATACTGCTGACTTTACGCCCACGACGAAGGGCTGAGCCCGGTTTTTCGTCCATAGTAATTGCGGTATCACAAGCTATAAACTCTGAGCGTTCAAGAAGAATAGGATGAGCATTAATAAAAGGACGCACATCGGATTCAATACCAAAAATCAAAAAGGCAACATCAGGATGTAATTCACATGCTTTAGCAATGGCAGGAATTGTTACGCTTGGACCAAAATCACCGCCCATAGCATCAACTGAAATTGTTATTCTCTTATTCAACATAAAACCTCAATGGAAGCGTCTACATGACGAGAAGGCTGGAACATGCTCTATTTCGCGACGCAAAACAAGTTTCATCTCTCTTTTTTCTTTAGGCTTTCCAACACGGCAAATGGTGACGGAATCTCTGCTTTGGCTTCGTGATCAGCCAAAAGAGCACCCAATTCGACATCGGGCTTGCGAGGATAAAGCGGAATTTCGAGCGCAAAAATTTGAGCGGCAACGTCTCCGACATCTGCGCCGTCTATATCTATAATTTCTGGTACATCGGTCTCAAAATCATCTTCAGCCACGTCCATTGCCGCAACGATATCAGCTGGTTGGAACTCAATTTCGAATGGAATATCAATCAATGTCCACATCGGTTCTAGCGATATCCCACAGGTTTGGCGAACGTTACCTCGCATATGCCCCGTGACATACAACCCCTTTTGATCAAATGGGCTCACGCGATATTTTAAAACAACATCTTTAACTTCATCGACAAGACAACGAAGGGCTAAAGCCTTGCATAAATCATCTGTAATCTCAGGGTTAAAATCATAACCTGATACGGGTATGTCTTCTGGCAGAACTTTAAAGCTGAATTCAACTATGTCCATTTTTACACTCATAGGAAAAACTAAAATTTATCATTTTCAAAATCAAAATCATTGGCAAATATTTGGCCAGAAATGATTGTTTCAAGAGACGTCTTGCTTAAAAGTTGATCTAAAGCAATAGCATAAGCCGCTAAATTTTCTGCAGCTTTTGCCTTATTATCACTTTCAAAAAAATTGCGACTAATCATCTGTGATAAAGCATCTAACGACTCATTAGAACATGGCGAGCCAATCATAACATCATCGTATGCCGCTGCACGACCATAAAAAGCTTCTGCCATTCGTCGGATTTTTTTGCTAATCCCCATATCGCCAACACCGCTCTCCCGAAGCCCCTGATCTAAATCCTGAAAAAAGGTATCAAACAGAGCTTGCCCTTGCGCCTCGCGACCTAGCCCACGTCGTCTTAGATCTCGTAGGACAATATGTACATGCAAGCTCAATAGTTCAAAGCGCCCGTCAAATGTATCCTGCACTTCGCCAAACTGATAAAAAGAAGGGTGGCGCGCGCGTTTCACGATATTCGCATAAAGTGCGGCTACTTGATTATCTTGATTTTTACGGCGAAAAAAGCCAAACATTTAATTACACTTTCGTTCAATCGTTTGCGGGTTACCTGAAATCAGTATAGCCTAAAGCATTGAGTTGCAAGCCCACCATTTTTTGAGGTAAATCATGACAAAACCATCGAGACGCAAACATTATAGCAATGTGCTCGTCACCTGCGTCTTAGCTGCTGGCTTGGTATCATGCGCGCCAGTGATACACAATCATGGATATGTCTTTGATGAGCTCGATTTATCTGTTTTGAAAACAGGCCAAACCACAGCTGATGCCGTAAAGTCAATATTTGGCTCTCCAACAACGACATCTGTCATTGATGGCCAAGCATTTTTTTACATATACAGTCATTACCAAACGCAAAGCTATAAAGCGCCACAGGAAATGAACCGCATTGTTCTCGCCATTTATTTTGATGAGCAGAATAAAGTAAAAAGCTACAAACAATATGGGTTGGATGACGGCAAAGTTGTTGCATTTGTTGACCGCACAACTGAAACAACAGGTAAAGAACTCACGGTTATTGAGCAATTACTTGGAAATCTTGGACGTGTCGGGTCAGGCGATAGTGGTGCCCCTGGAGTTGGCCGCTAAACCTCATTTACATTTTCTGTGTTTTTTTTATTGGAAGCGAAACCTTAGCAAGTTTAGTGCTACATAGCACTGGCTCTGCATGCTTTCCCCCTTCTTCATAAACTGGGAATTTAACTAATAACCTTCTAGACGGGGCCTTTTTTCAGATCGCACATAAAAAAACCCCGGGGAAAGCCCGGGGTTTTCTATTAACGTAAGCTAATAAAAGCTTATTAGTGCGCCATAATGGCAAGAAGTAATAAGGCCACAATATTTGTGATCTTGATCATTGGATTAACTGCTGGACCAGCCGTATCTTTATACGGATCACCAACGGTATCGCCCGTTACAGCTGCTTTATGAGCTTCTGAACCCTTGCCGCCATAATGACCATCCTCAATATATTTCTTGGCATTATCCCAAGCGCCACCACCAGCAGTCATTGACAATGCAACAAACAGACCGGTAACGATGACACCCAGCAACATTGCACCAAGGGCTGAGAAAGCCGCTGAGCGATCTGCCACAGCTTCAATAATGAAGTAAAGCGCGATCGGCGAAAGAACTGGCAAGAGTGATGGAACAACCATTTCTTTAATGGCCGAGCGTGTCAACAAGTCAACAGCTGCACCATAATCTGGTTTTTCAGTGCCCTTCATAATGCCAGGCTTCTCACGGAACTGACGACGCACCTCTTCAACAATTGCACTACCCGCGCGGCCAACAGCCATCATGCCCATTGCGCCAAACAAATATGGCAACATGCCGCCAATAAACAGGCCAGCAACCACATAAGGATTAGACAAAGAGAAGTCAGGTGTAATTCCTGCAAAATAAGGATACTGATCTGCGTTTGCAGTAAAGTACTTCAAATCTTGCGTGTAAGCGGCAAACAGAACAAGCGCACCAAGACCAGCAGAACCAATGGCATAACCTTTGGTTACAGCTTTTGTCGTGTTACCCACGGCGTCAAGCGCGTCCGTTGTTTTACGAACATTCTCGGGAAGATCAGCCATTTCAGCAATACCACCAGCATTGTCCGTCACAGGGCCAAAAGCATCAAGCGCAACAACCATACCTGCAAGGGCAAGCATTGTTGTAACGGCGATACCAATACCGAAGAGACCAGCAAGGTTGTAAGTGACAAGGATACCAACAACAATCACGATCGCTGGCAAAGCCGTTGCTTCCATAGAAACAGCAAGACCTTGAATCACGTTAGTGCCGTGGCCCGTTTGTGATGAAGCCGCCACTGATTTAACAGGACGATAGTTTACGCCCGTATAGTATTCGGTGATGTAAATGATAAGGCCTGTAATTACCAAACCTGCAACACCGCAAAGGTATAGGCTCATACCATCAAAGACCTGTCCGTCAACAACACGCTGCGTATCTAAACCAATCACATGGTCTGTTACGAAATAAAGCGCAATAAGTGACAAAACTGCTGATGCAATAAAGCCTTTATAAAGCGCACCCATAATCGAGTTGTTTGAACCTAGACGTACAAAGAATGTGCCGATGATTGATGTCACGATACATGTTGCACCGATTGTCAAAGGATAAAGCATCATCGTCAATGCATCTGCACTGAAGAAAATAGAGCTCAAAATCATCGTCGCAACGATTGTTACGGCATAAGTTTCGAATAGGTCAGCAGCCATACCCGCACAGTCACCAACGTTATCGCCAACATTATCGGCGATCGTTGCTGGGTTTCGAGGATCATCTTCAGGGATACCCGCTTCTACTTTACCGACGAGGTCACCACCTACATCAGCGCCTTTTGTGAAAATACCTCCACCCAGACGGGCAAAGATAGAAATCAACGAAGCACCAAAACCGAGAGCAACCAATGCATCAATCACTTCACGTGATGATGGAGATAACTCAAGGTGGAAAATCAAAATTGCAAAGTAAACAGCCACAGATAGCAGAGCCAAGCCAGCGACGAGCATTCCTGTTACAGCGCCCGAACGGAAAGCCATTGAAAGGCCTGCGGCCAAACTCTGACTTGCGGCTTGCGTTGTCCGTACATTCGCACGAACAGAAACCAACATGCCAATATAACCTGCTACACCTGACAAAGATGCACCAATGATAAAACCAATTGATACTTTCAAGCCAAGAAAGAAGTAAACGGCAATAGCAATAATCACGCCAACGATACCGATGGTTGAATATTGCCTGTTTAGATAGGCGCTCGCGCCTGTTTGAATAGCTGATGCAATTTCTTGCATCCGCTCGTTTCCTGCATCAGCTGCAAGAATGCTTCTAACCGCCCAAGCGCCATATAAAATAGCCAATACGCCAGAGCCGATAATCAGCCACATTAAGTTGCTCATTATTTTTCCCCAATTGTAAATTGAAAGCGCGGACTGCGCTTTCGCGTTAAAGTGACTGGAAAATGCCAAAAAGCGAAACAAAAAGCAATCAAAAGACTACTTAATTGAGGTTTTTTCGGTATTTAATTCAAAAATGCTCAAATCCGCGCGCTTCGAGATGTAATGCGCTCCCATCGGATAATTTGAAAACACACTCACTTCCTTCTGAGCAGACTTTCCCGATTCGCGTTAAGCGTGTGTTTGTCGATTGAGCAGCCATGGAGAGCTTATCACGGCTTGATGGGGCGGCCGTAAATGCCGTTTGATAATCATCGCCTCCAATAATCAAGGCATCAAAGCCATTTATTTTAGCATAAGCCATTCCATAGGGTGACAAAGGTATCTGATCGACAAACACCTCAATGCCGCAAGAGCTATTTCGACAAATATGGTCGAGGTCAGCGGCTAAACCATCAGAAATATCAATACTTGCCGTCGCAAAATCAATTAAATTGGGTGTAAACGCAAAGGGCGGTCTTGGGCAAGCATAAGCATCCATTGAATGCGTTACCGCTTCAATCGCTTGCCCTCCTCGCGCAATGCGAGTGAGAAAACCATCTCCAATCGTACCCGTAACATAGACATCATCGCCAATATGGGCACCGCTTCGCCTTATTATTTTGCCGCTAGGTATCAGTCCATGAACAGTTAATGCAGCAAATCCATGACCTAAAACGGTATCGCCACCCCACAATGCCATATTGTAATGCCTAATTTCTCTCGAGAATGCCTCCGCAAAAAGGTTTAACCACTGATCATCCCAGGATTTGTCGCGACCAAATGCCATTAAACAGCCATGCGGCTTTGCACCTTTAGCAACAAGGTCCGAAACTGCACTTCCAACCAGACGTCGAGCGACGAGCTCAGGATCATCACTACTACTAAAGTGACGGCCTTTTTGGATTGCATCTACCGATATGACCCAATCATGGCCTATAACAGGAGGAATGCAGGCGACATCATCGCATAGAGCCAGATTCTCTGGGGTTTCACCACATAGCGACCTAAGCCTATCAATGAACTCAAATTCTTTGATTGGACGCTCTTTCATTTTGCTTGTTATATCCTTAAAACCAAACACTTATTAAAGCGGATCAATTTCACCAGATTTAACTGCCTTGCCCAAACGATCAAGCAATGCATTGGTCGCCCCACCCTCTGGACCTTCAAAAAAGCTATGGGCTAGATCCGTGTATTGTGAAGTAATGACACGCATAGGCACGTCTTTGTTAAAGATAAGCTCATATGCCCCGCAGCGAAGAATAGCGCGCATTGTGCTATCAATCCGAGATAAACGCCAACCTTCACTTAAATAACTATTTAAATGCCGATCAATAAATACCTGATTATCGACAACCCCGCGCAAAATCGCCTCAAAATAGACTTGATCCGCCTCTGGCGCCTCAACATCATCAATCTTCGTATCAAGACGATGCGCTACGAATTCACGAATAATCGTCTCTAAAGGTGTTTTGGCAATATCCATCTGATAAAGCGCTTGGACAGCATATAAACGAGCTGAAGATCGAGCGTCATTAGTTAAATTGTCGCTCATGACATGGCGCCTAAAATGCTTTCGCGAATTTCATAAAGTCGGATAGCCGCTCTAGCAGCACCGCCCCCCTTATCTTTGTCATCCATATTAACACGCGCCCATGCTTGGGCTTCATTTTCGACCGTCTGAATACCATTTCCGATGGCCAATCCATCTTGAATACCAAGATCCATTAAGCCTCGCGCACTTTCATTGCAAACCGTATCGTAATGTGAGGTTTCTCCCCGTATTACGACACCAAGTGCAACAAATGCATCATATTTGCCACTTTGGCTGGCATAGAAAATGGCGGGCGGGACCTCCAATACACCAGGCACGCTGAGCCGTTCATAGGTACCTCCAAAAGCATCTATCTGGGCAATGGCACCTTTTGCTAAAGCATCCGCCATTGATTCATAAAAGCGAGCTTCAACAAGTAAAAA
>CBFHLW010000037.1:0-14986 GCA_965656805.1 Alphaproteobacteria bacterium | reverse complement strand
TGGTTTTTTTCAATTTGACGGCGCAAATATGCATCCTGGATCCACATCAAGATTAACAGGACAAGGATACTTAAAAGCAAAATTGACAAAATTGACATGGGAGCAAAACTCTAGATCAAATAGCATTAACAATTATTGCAATTCATTAAACTGCAAAGAGGGCATCAGACAAACGTAGAGCCTGACTGCACCTTAACGCAATCCCCAAATCGAAAATGAATAGAGTAAAAGCCTTAGCCTTGGCGCGCTTTAAAGCGTTTATTTACTTTGTTAATAACAAAAAGGCGACCCCGACGACGAACCAACTGGTTCTTCTGGTGGCGATCACGTAATGATTTCAATGAGTTCCGGACTTTCATCGTCGGCTCCATAAATAGCTAAGGTGTCATGATGACATCAATTAAGGCCGCAAAATAGTCGCGCAACCTTCGCTTGTCAAGTTTCACATTTCTTATCCACTCTTCTTCACATTGCACTTGGCAGATAACGAATTTTGAGTAGTTTAGGCACAAATATAAGGAAGAGTTATGAGAGCTTACAACGCAGGTCAACAAGAAAAACTCCCAAAAGCAGAACGCATTGACTTTGAACCCACGTGGTTCAAACAAGCCATCGCTCAGCCTGGTGAATCGCGGCGCCTTCCTTTTCGGGGACGTCACATACACACACTGCATTGGAAGCCGCATCAAAAGGCGCCTGGGATTGTTCTCTTACACGGCAATGGTGCACATGCGCGATGGTTTGACTTCATCGCGCCTTTGCTCTTTCCCCAATACCATATTGTTGCGCTCGACTTACCTGGCATGGGCGATAGTGACTGGCTCGAACACTATTCCCGCGAGATTATGGCCGAGGCCGTTATTGAAACAGTTCGCCAGTCAGGCTTTGACAGCAAGCCCGCTCTGGTAGCGCATAGTTTTGGGGGCATGATTGGTGTTGTTGCATCCCATCTATACGGGAATGAATTAGCGGCGACTTTAATCTGTGATTATATTTCACCGCCGCCCGAGTATCATGAAGAATGGTACAGTGACAGAGATAACTCCCCGCCCACACGCGTTTACAAGACAAAAGAAGAAGCCCTGCAACGCTTTCGGCTGATGCCCGAACAGCCTTGCGAGAATGAGTTTATCATCGACTATATTGGAGATCTCTCTATTCGCGATTTAAACCATGATGATGGCATTATCCGAGATGATCGTCGCGAAGATGGTTTCACGTGGAAATTTGACAATAATATTTATGACGGTTTTGTTGTCGGCGCTGACCTTGCCGAAAAGTGGCAAGCCCTCAAAATGCCCTTAGCTTATATGTTTGGCGGACTAAGTCACAATGATGACACAAGGGACTTTCAGCAACCCAAAATTGCGGAGCATGTGCGCAAAGTCCGACCTGATATACCTTTTTACGAAGTACCCGGCGCCCGGCACCATATTATGCTAGACCGTCCCCATGCTTTTGCCGCCAGTATTGCAACGCAAATGGAGCAATGGCGCGCAGCTGGGCACTTCAAGCTTTAGCAAACCATCGCAAAAACCTAAATCGCTGCAAAGCGAAGGCCTAAAGCGTCTTAATATTTGGAGTGGCGAGACGGATCGCTCATCGTCTTTTCTTCTACGTCGTCAATATCAACTGGATCAGCCAAAGACGCGATATCAGACTTATATAGAAGCAAAAGCATCACAAAAGAAAGCCCAAAGGCGATCCAAAATGGGCCCGTATGCACCACCATATAGACTGGCATAGCAATGAGGGGCACAAAGATAATACCAACAGCAGCCGTTGAGGTAATAAACCCAGCCGCAGCTCCCTGTTCATTCGCTTTGACCGCAAGAGAGGCCCCAGCAGAGACACCTGGGCGCATCAGCCCCATTCCCAAGCCTTGAAGTGTCATCGAAATCACAAAGGAAGATATTGTTAACGGAATGAGCAAAAGCCCGATACCGACAATATTGATCCAAATGCCCCAAAGCAACAATGTTCGAACGGATAAGTTCATTTTAGGAATAAGCACCAATTGCGCAAAAAGCGTTGCCATGGCCATGCTCATCATGCCAATGCCCACAATTTGAGCCGTTTCCCCAGATGAAATATGCATCGTGTCCATAACAAAAAAAGCAGCTACTTGCATAACAGCAGCTTGGGTTAAGGATACAACAATCCCCATAAATAAGAACGGACGAAGGCGCTTATCCAGAAGTTTAAGTTCTGTTTTCTTATTACGCTTAACTTTTGGCTGACGTCGCTCGGGCAGAAACAAGAAAATCGCCAAAGCACCAGTAAGCGCAAATGCCGATAATGCAAAAAAAGGTAAAAGCAAATGAATGCCGGCAAGTGCCGCAGCAAAGCCAGGGCCGATAACAGTGCCCATACCAAAAGCCGCACCAATGGCGGCCACGCCAGATGTGCGCTCCTTGCGGGTCGTTCGATCCGCGACATAGGCTTGCGCAGCTGAAGGGGTTCCAGATCCAAAAAAACCAAAAATAGCGCGCACGATAATCATCAGTACGTATAGGGTCATAAGTGGCAAAAATCCTTTTTCGCCAATTAAAAGCAAAAAGCCAAAGCCACCCGTGGAGACACCAAAACCCGCAAGACCAATCAATATGACAGGCTTTCGCCCCCAAACATCGCTCAAGCGACCCCAAATAGGGCTAAAAATCACCCATAAAACAGCCGAAAGAGTGAAAATGGCGCTGACCTGAATTTCACTCAGCCCTAAATCTCTAGCAACCGGCGGGAAAATTGCAAAAAACAGCGATTGACCCATGCCAAGAGAAAGCAGCGTTACAAATAATAGATTTAAACCGCGCCGGCGCTCTTTGGCGCTGGTTGTTAGGATTGCTTCATTGGCCTCTTTATTATTTTGATCTGACATTTAAGGCCTTTAAAACCAATTTCCATCGTTACAAGCTCGATCATAATCTCGCTTGGCCATCATTTCAACAAGAGCATCAAAATCAACTTCTGGCGCCCAGTTAAGATCTTTATAAGCTTTTTTGCTATCCCCACTTAACGCCATGGGCTCCAAAGGCCTATAGAATGCAGGATCAACCGCCACCAATTTACGACCTGTCTTTTTATCAAATGCGCATTCTTTATCACCCGCGCCATCCCACTCCAGGTCAAAGTCATGAAAAGCGCAAACACGGTTAACCCAATCTCGCACCGAGTGTAATTTTCCAGAGGCGATGACAAAATCATCAGCCTGATCAACTTGCATCATTTGCCACATTGCCCGAACAACATCACCAGCATAGCTCCAATCACGGCTTGTATCGAGATTACCTAGTCGCAAAACACCCTGCCCGCCACATGCAATTTGCGCCAAAGTTGTCGTTATTTTTCGAGACACAAACTCAAGGCTGCGCATTGGGCTTTCATGATTAAATAATATGCCAGATGCGCAATGAATATGATATGCTTCTCTATAATTGACCAACAGTGAATGTGAAAATAATTTAGCAACACCATAAGGCGAACGTGGTTGCATGGGGGTGGCTTCATTGACAAGCGAGGTTTGGGTGCGACCAAAAATTTCTGAAGAAGAAGCTTGAAATAAACGCGCCTGCCCGCCCGTAATACGGATCGCTTCCAACAAGCGCAATGTCCCAAGACCAACAGATTCGGCCGTATAAATTGGTTGCTGAAAACTGACCTGAACACTGCTTTGGCCACCAAGATTGTAAATTTCATCGGCACCCGTATCTTCAATTAAACGACACATGTTAGGCAGTTCTTGCATATCGATGGTTTGCAAATCCAAGTCACCCACAATGCCAAGCTCAGACAAACGGGGCAAGTTAAGGGTCGAACTTCGGCGCAAACCACCGATGACTCTATATCCTTTCGACAAAAGAAGTTGAGCCAAATAGCCCCCATCTTGTCCTGTGATACCGATAATAATCGCTGTTCGCGCCATAGTTACAGATTCCAAAACAATATCAACGAGCAGCCAAATTGCACGTCGTTGACATGATATCAACCCAAGTCTGCATTGGCCGCCAGGCCAAGAACACAGTTTTACAACCTAGGCCAGAGAATATATTCTTCAAAAATAGCTGGCTTCGCTTAAACGAATTGCGATAAACAGTATGAAAGCGCTCGGTATGCGATTATGCAAATTTCTAAAGCGTTTATAAATTAAAGGATAAAACATGTCGCAAAAAACGGCGTTTATTACCGGTGTCACAGGACAAGATGGTGCCTATCTCACAAGGCTTCTCCTGTCCAAAGGATATATTGTGCACGGATTAAAGCGACGTGCCTCAAGTTTTAATACCCAGCGCGTTGACGACATATATATAGATCCACATGAAGAAAATGTTCAATTCTTTATGCATTATGGTGATCTCACTGATACCAGCAATTTGGTGCGTCTTATCCAAGACATACAACCAGATGAAGTGTATAATCTTGCGGCGCAAAGCCATGTTCAAGTTAGTTTTGAAACAGCCGAATACACCGCGAATGCAGATGCGATTGGTACGTTACGTATACTAGAAGCCCTGCGCACTCTTGGTTTGGCAGAAAAAACACGGTTTTATCAAGCCTCAACCTCGGAGCTCTATGGCAAAGTACAAGAAGTGCCACAATCTGAAACAACGCCTTTTTACCCACGATCGCCCTATGCGGCCGCGAAATTATACGCCTATTGGATCACTGTAAATTACCGCGAAGCCTATGGGTTTCATGCCTCTAATGGTATTTTATTCAATCACGAAAGCCCCATGCGTGGAGAAACATTTGTAACCCAAAAGATTGCTATGGCAGTTGCCAATATCGAAGTCGGGCGACAAAATTGCCTCTACCTTGGAAACCTGGATGCCAAGCGCGACTGGGGGCACGCCAAAGATTATGTGGAGGGAATGTGGCGGATTGTTCAGCATAAGCAGGGCGATGATTTTGTGCTCGCCACGGGACGAACTGAAACCGTTCGTCAATTTGTAGAATATGCGTTCAAACATATTGGCCGCGATATTGTTTGGTCTGGGCAGGACGTTAACGAAGTAGGGAAAGATGCCAAAACA
This sequence comes from Alphaproteobacteria bacterium, assembly GCA_965656805.1. Lineage (GTDB taxonomy): Bacteria > Pseudomonadota > Alphaproteobacteria > RS24 > RS24 > JAYODZ01. Next base: position 9,956 of record CBFHLW010000037.1, on the reverse strand, counting down.
GGAGATGTTCTTGTTAGAATCGATCCACGTTATTTTCGTCCAACAGAGGTCGATCTGCTCATTGGAAACCCAGGCAAAGCTAAAACAATATTGGGCTGGGAGCCATCAACAAGTCTCGAACAGTTGGTTGAAGAAATGGTTCGCATTGCGCTTCACAATGCCCGTCAGCCAAAGCCTGACTTTAAACTCGCAGATTTTTAATCATGCTTTATGACCTCTCCAATAAAAAAATATTCGTCGCCGGACATAAAGGCATGGTGGGGAGCGCTGTCATGCGTGCATTACAAAAAGAAAATGCCCAACCCCTCACCGTTGAGCGTAGCCAGTGCAGCCTAACCGAGCAAAGCCAAGTGCGTGACTGGATGAACACCAATAAGCCAGATGCCATGATTATATGCGCTGCAAAGGTTGGCGGCATTCTGGCCAATGACCAAATGCCCGCAGAATTCATTTATGAAAACCTCATGATAGAAGCAAACCTTATTGATGCGGCCTATCAAGCCAATATCAAAAAAGTTTTATTTCTTGGCTCAAGCTGCATTTATCCTAAATTTGCCGAGCAACCCATAACAGAAAGCGCTCTATTGACGGGCGCTCTTGAACCTACAAATGAATGGTATGCCATTGCTAAAATTGCGGGCATTAAGTTATGCCAAGCCTATCGTAAGCAATATGGCGTCGATTATATTTCCGCTATGCCAACAAATCTTTACGGACCAGGTGATAATTATGACCTAGGGACCAGCCATGTCATACCGGCTTTGCTCAGAAAATGCCATGAAGCTAAAGCCGCCGACGCCCCAGACATGACCGTTTGGGGATCTGGTAAGGTCATGCGCGAATTTTTGCACGTTGACGATTGTGCCGCAGGTATCCTCTTTTTACTTAAAAACTACTCGGACATGGAACATGTCAATTTAGGTAGCGGAGAAGATGTCACAATTAAGGAACTGGCGCAGACCATATGCCAAACCGTTGGTTTTAAAGGCGGTCTAACATTTGATGCCACTAAACCCGACGGGACGCCGCGGAAACTTCTTGATACAAGCAAGATTAATCAATTAGGCTGGCAACACTCGATTTCTCTTTCGGATGGATTAACCGATGCATATAATTGGTTTCTCCAGAACAAAGCGACAAACGCCTAACACCCCGAGCATATGACAAAAGAGTTTTAGGAACACGAATGTGATGAGCCAGAAAATGAACAAACTGCGTAAACAACCAATCTATGCTGTTGCACTCAGCCTCCTCATTGTTCCGGCGCTGTCTGTGAGCGCTCAAGATCAAGCACAAATTGAAGCCGATAGCTTAACCTTTAATCAAGAACAAAACTCTGTAACTGCTCAAGGTGATGTCAATATTCTTTATCAGGGCAAAACCCTAACAGCCGATGACGTTATTTGGGATCAAGACCAAGATATTATAACAGCTGACGGCAATATTAATTTAATTGACCCTGATGGCACGCGAACACGTGCAGCATATATGGAATTACGGGACAAAATGCAAAATGGGAATATGGAGCGTATTTCCGTAGACTTACCCGATAATGCGCGACTTCAATCACCAAGCGCCACATTGCAGGACGGCACTTTATTGACCATGTCCTCACCAACCTATACGGCATGTGAACCTTGTGAAAACCCAGAAGATGCTCCTTTCTGGCAAATACGCTCTCGAGAATCTTTGCAAAATAAAACCACTCAGACCGTTAGCTATTGGCATAATACGCTCGATATTTATGGTCTACCCATTATCTATACGCCTTATTTTTCGCACCCAACGTCGGATGTGAAAAAACGTTCCGGGTTTTTAGCGCCCTCAATTGGCAGCGATGGTAAGCTAGGTGCAAATATCACAACCCCCTATTTCATAGACCTTGCGCCCAATTACGATATTACGCTTCGCCCGCAAATAACTGCAGATGAGGGGATCGTGTTAAGCGCGGATTGGCGCCACCTTACAAAAGCCGGCCAATATGAAATGACACTCATCGGCACCGAACCCCAAGACGAACTGGCGACAGTCGATGGAGATCATCCGTTTAGAGGTGGTATTCTCGCAAAGGGTGAATTGAGCGTCAGTGATTGGAGACTGGATTTTGACATTGTCGAACCAAGCGATGACACTTTCTTTGATCGCTATAATATCAGCGATGAGACCACATTAACAAGCAATGCGAAACTTATGCGGAGCTTTGGACAAGACAATGTCAGCGTCGAAATGGTTAACTATCGCTATGTCACAGGTGGCAATAGCAGTACGAATATTCAACACATTTTACCTAGCGTTCAACACACACGCCGATTTGATAATCCATTTTTGGGTGGAAAAATGACCCTTACAAATTCGGCCATTCATAGTGTACGAAACTATGGCTATGACTTAACCGAACTTCGCTCTCGTCTAGATTGGTATGCCAGCACGATTGACCGGCACGGGCTTGTTTGGCGTGTTGATAATCGCCTCCAATGGGACGGGTATTACTATAATCAAGGCAAACACAAAGCCACCTTTCAGGCGGCCGCAAATGATGAAACATATATCGCCAATAGTATTGCCTTTAATGTTGAATACCCGCTTGTTCGCTTCGGCACTATGGCTACCCAAAATTTAAAGCCACGCGTTCAAATTATCGGGGCAATGGGTGACAATGACTATTTTACTCAATATTTGCGCAGTGGCGTCGCGCAGGACATTTCCCCCTCAGCTTTGTTTCGAATGGATGCCCCAGGGCAAGAAACATCGCGTGCGAACTATGGTGTCGAATATAGTATCGAAACTAATTCAGAACTAAGAGCTAAGGTTTTTGTCGGTCAATCTTATAATCTCGATAAATATACATTGGCCTCAAAAACGGGTTATGGCGACGATGAATCCAATATCGTATCAAACGCAAATTTAAGCTTCGGCCAATTCACGGTTAATACCGAATTCCGCTTCGACCAAGTTGATAGATCTGTATTGAGAAACCAGACATCGATTGCCTACGCCAATGATCGATTCTCCGCTGATGCACGGTATAGTTTTTATGAAACGGGGCAAATCGGTGATCGTCTCGAGGATGCGGCCTATGGTGCGCGTTATCGGTTCGCTCAAAATTGGTCTGTAAGGGGCCAGCGTCAAGAAAACCTAAGAACCGGCGTCGCTGTTAATGACTCGCTTAGCCTCCTTTATGAAGACGATTGTACAATGCTCGAAATACGTTACACAAAAGACAATACGCAAGTGGGTAATGTTGAGCCTTCAAGCTCTATCAATATATACTTTGCCCTGCGAACGCTGAGTGAGCTTAACAATTAAATAGAGCGCCATAACTTAAGCAACATAATCTTTAAAGTGATCGGAAAATATATGCTTTGGTGGCACTATCTAACTATTGCAATTGTTGCCGAGGTCATTGCTACCTCCGCACTCAAAATGTCTGACGGGTTTACAAAGTGGCAGCCCCTTATCGTAATGGCGATCGGGTTCTTGATTGCTTTTTTCTGTCTATCCATGGTCATGCGATCAACCCCCATCGGCATTATTTACGCTATTTGGTCGGGTTTGGGGATTGTTTTGATTACCCTGATCGGCACGTTTATATTTGATCAACATATCGATATGGTTGGTCTCATCGGCATTGCGTTGATCGTTATAGGCGTTATTGTCATAGGTGCTTTTTCGAATAGCATTCCAAGCTAACCATTATTATGTTTTAGGAAATGATCATGAACGACATAATTGAAATATTTGGCGCAGAAATGTCGCCCTATTCCGTTAAACTTCGGGCCTTTTGTCGTTATAAAAATATTCCCCATATTTGGCGAAATCGCGGAGATCATGAAGAGGCTTATAAAAAGCTCGCTAAATTGCCAATCATTCCACTTGCGCACTTTCCTGACGGCACTGTGATGCAAGACTCGACGCCCATAATGGACCATTTGGAAATCACCTATCCCCAAAAGCCAACACAACCCGAAAATGAAGAGCTCAACTTTATATCAATCCTTCTTGAAGAATATGGAGATGAATGGCTCAACAAAATCATGTTTCACTTCAGGTGGTACCGTGAGATTGACCAAACCACCTCAGCCTATATCCTTGCGCGTTCTTTTAATCGAACGGCAGGGCTTGAAACGATTGATGGCACAGCGCAAATTATTAAAAAACATATGTCATCGCGCGGTCATTTTGTTGGCTCAAGTGAGGAGACTGCACCTCTTATTCAGCAATATTTCTTCGATCTTGCTGACCTTTTTGAAGCTCACTTAGAGAGCCGTCCTTTCTTGTTTGGTGGCAAGCCCGTTGCAGGTGATTTTGGCACATCGGCCCAAGTTTATGAAATGTCTCTCGACCCAACATTAGGAGGACATCTGCGCGCGCGCTATCCCAATCTCCTTGCGTGGTGTTTACGGATGCAGGACCCCCAAGACCGCGGATCGCTCGAAACATGGGAACAGCTCTCCCCCACACTGAAACCCATCCTGACGAATATTGCGTCTTATTTTTTGCCTTGGTCGCTTGCCAATGCCAGAGCACTCAAAAATGGAGAGGAAGAGTTTAGCGTTGACCTCGCGGGTAAAACCTATAAGCAGCAGCCACAAAAATATCATGCTAAGTCACTCAATGTGCTGCATCAAAAATATGAAGCCTTTCAAACAAATGACGCTCTTAACGAAATTCTTGCTGAAACAAATATTATTAAAGCATTACAGCAAAGGTTTTAATGAAGGAATAATTTTATCATAAAAACGATAAATTGTTTGCTTGGGCAATAAAAACCCTTAAATTCACATAATGACAACAATGATTAAAACGACCTTAAATCTTATGCCTGTCTGGTTTGGACTGTTTTTTCTTGGACCAGTCATTGCCGAGATCGCTTTATTGGCAGCTGATAAAGGGGTCTTACCTGATAGCCTCAATAGCTTGATTTCAAATACTCATCTACGCATAGCATGTATGGCTTTTGGTGGGATTTATGGCTTGATTGCCTTCAAAACAGGACGCTGGATATGAACGCGCAAAAATTCGACATAGACTATTTAAAAACACTAAATGAGAACGAATTATATCGCTTAGAGCGTCAAATTGCCCGCAAATATATGGGTGGCCTTTCTTGGTTTATGGTTTTATGGCCGCTCTTAAATGTATTATGCTGGTTTTCAATCTGGCCATTGGTTTTCTATAATGTGCTTCCTCTTTGGGCTGGCTTTATCATTGCAGTTATCAACTGCACCTTAGCCTACCTACCATCGCATGAAGCGCAGCATGATATTTATGCCCGCAAGGGCGAAAAACTATACTGGCTCAATCAGCTGATTGGTCATGCTTCGCTTATTCCCCTTGCCAGTTCCTATCGTGTCCTACGCGAAACTCATATTGAACACCACAAACACACGAATAACCCAGAACTTGACCCGGACTTCTCAAGTAATGCCGAGACAGGTTGGGGGAATATTATAAATTCCATAAAAAACTTTCAGCCAGGTTCAAAGTCAAATAAGGCATATCTCAATACACTAGAACGCCTTAATACGCGGGAGGCAAAACTCGCCATTCGTGATCAGATTATGATCACACTCGCTTTTAATCTCTTTCTATTCATCATGGCATTTTCGGGCTATGCACTCGAGGCCTTCTTTTTATGGTGGCTTCCCACTAAGCTAGGCTTTATTTACTTGCGGTATTATTTGTCTTGGCGCCCACATTTTCCAAACCCGACCATGGGTCGTTATCAAAATACGCGGGCGTTCAAAAGCTGGCTCGGTAACTTAAGCTCGCTTGGTATGACAGCTCATATTGTGCATCATTTACACCCGCGCATTCCGCTAGATCGAACTCCTGCAGCTCTGCGTGAACTCCAACCAATTTTAACTTTGCGCGGATGCAGTCTCGAGGACCATTATCACATGGACGCAGGCTAAAAAAACAATAAGCTAATTGGCACATGAGCCAATCATTGGCCGTTCAACAAGATGATGCCGTCCTTTAGACGGAAACTTATGCTGTGATGCACAGTTCAATTATGTCGCAAGTGTAATGAATGACCATGCACTTGACCAGATAGATGAGCGCTAAATGACCCAGTCACTCCGAAGAACATTAGGCGGCATATGCACCAATCGTTGTGCGATGCAAAAGCCGATCATAGCCCTGATAGCCCCCAGTTGCACGATGCAAAACAGATCTATTATCCCACATTAAGAGTGTGTTTTCTTCCCATTTATGGCGATAGATAAACTCTTCTCGTCCTTGCCATTCTTGCAAAGCCATTAATAGCGGCCAGCTTTCTTCATCACTCATTCCGTCTATTCCGATAATATAGCCAAATGTGCCGAATAGGCCGAGCTGTCCAGTCTCAGGGTGCTCTCGTATCAGTGGGTGTTTATAATGATCACGCGCATTCTCAGATGGTCGAATATCCATTGAGCGGTCGCCCGCTGCATCTTGTTCGCCATAGCTCCCTTCAGGGGCATAAGCTAATTGCGCTGAATGAACGGCCATCTTTCCTTCGAGCTTTGCGCGCATCTCATCTGGCATTTCTGAAAGCGCCATATGCTGATTAGAAAAAAGTGTGTCTCCACCCTCAGGAGGAATCGTTATGCCAAATAAACATGTACCGGCTGGTGGGTTTTTCTGGAAACTCCAGTCAGTATGCCAGTTCTCAGCAAAAACTGGGGACTGCTCGTCAGCTTTGCGCATGACAGCGATGACATGTTTGCGTCCCTCGATAGGAGCGATAAAAGGATCATCTCCAAAGGGACCAAAGCTAAGCGTAAATCGTTCTAAATCGTCATCAGTCATCGGCTGCCCTGGAAAGCTTAGCACATGATGTTGAAGCCATGCCGCCCGAATATCAGAAATCGTCTCGTCTGATAAAGACTTCGTTAAGTCCACGCCATTTACAACAGCCCCGCAACCTTGACCACTCGGTTTGATTGTTATTGTCATGTTTGGTGTCCTTTGATCAGTGCATATTCTAAATTTCACCTATTCACAATACAAACAAACTCACCAGCTTGTCATCTGGTTTTCTCTTTAAAGACGCCCTCAGTTTTCTTAATTGCGTATCCGAATAGCCCTGGACCAAAAGAGTTTTTATATGAACCGCTTTAACGACCAATTATATAATTATGATTTCAAGCAACCCATAAATCAAAGCCTCAGAGTCATTAAGTCTACACGTAAAATTTATGCCCAAGAGATCGCTCTTCCGCATCATCAAGGCGTCACCACCCAACGCAAATAAAAGTATAAAAAAAGGACCATATATTTTTAGTTGAGCGAATAAAAAATTGACATTTTTACGATAGTCTCTCATCGTAAACAGCTATTGATAATAAATTTATTGGTCTTGGCCGATCGATAAATATTGCGTTAATTATTTTGGAAAGCTGGGCATGTCGATACCTTCTTATTTTTGCCTTGGCATCGCATTACTCATAGCAACAATCGTCTCACCTCATGCAGATAATCGCAAAAAAAACGAGGACTATTTCAATCAGCTGCTTGCACAATCAATTGGCGGCAAACCTGAGGTGGAGCATGTTTATCATCACGCCTCGGGACAAAGCTCAATTCGGGTCGATATTGAAACACAAACCCACGTGATAGAAGGAGGCCTCGATAAACGATCTAGCCTCGACAGCCTTCAGCAAGCCTTATTTGCCGCTCATTTAACAGAGAAAAAACCTTTTATTGTTATCTATGATACAGATGGCATTGAGGGTCGTTATGAATATAGAATTAGATTAGCCGCAGAAAAAGCAGGCGTTGGGTTTTTACGCATCATGGAACGAGACATAGCAAGCATCAACCAGATACGCTAATGGCTCGAATGAAATATTTCAGGCTCTTGTCTTGGGAGTTTTATGAGGTCGCTTTGTCGTATCCTCTGTTCTAATGATCTCTTGTCACGAACCAATAAACCATTGCCAAGCAGGCACTTACGACATCTTAAAGTTCACCATAATTTCTATTTCTGATTATCGCCATTCTTTGTCTACGCCATGCCATAACTTTACTCAGTGTTAAACCTCAAAGAGTTTAACAAAATGAGGGCAAGTCATATGAACCACATTGCAAACAGGCAATATGCTGAAAATATTTGGAGTATTCTAAGATAATTAAAGAGTGAATGCGCAGTTGGCGTCACTGAAATTGAACCAAGCACTCTAAACACTCCCCCAAGTGCCAAACCGCTATAACTTGTTTTTGACACCAGATTGACGCCTCCACAAACTGGGGGTCGTTCCAGTGAAACGTTTAAATGCGCGTGTAAAAACAGCTAATTGAGCATAACCAATACTATCGGCGATTTGTGTGAGTGTCATCTGTGTGTCACATAAAAGCTTCTTAGCGCGTTCTATTCTTATCAAGCCTACGATTTCCCGAAAATTATACCCTTCATCTTTCAGCTTCGATTGAAGCTGTGATCGGGATAGACCCATCACTTGCGCTATAGCGTCAATATTTATGCTTTCCTCCTCAAGGCGTTCAGCAACTATAAACTGAACATTTTCTTGAAAGCTATTAGCAATCGGAGAGGTTTGGCTACGCTCATAGCTTTGTAAAAGTTGGAAAAGAAGCGGATCGGAATAGCGCAATGGCCGTTCAAGGTCAGAAAGTGGAAACTCGATATACCCACGCTCTGATCGAAAAAAAATTGGGCATCGAAAAATCCGGTTATGAAGCGTTTTGTCGGTGGGGGCAGCATGATTAAAATGAACGGCTTCTGGATTCCAGAGAGGGTCAAGATTCTGACGAATGAATTTAACAACCAGCCCAGCGCCAGCTTCGGCGTGGTCTTGGTCAGAAACAGCTGGTGTGAAGGGCAATCGCACTTCCCATAACGCAGTTTGTTCGAAACATATAAGATTTGTCTCGACTGAAGGTTGATACCTCTTCAAATAAGCGATCCATGTCTCAATCGCGACGCCTAAAGTCGCAGCGTGTTTTGTTAGATAACCGAGCACACCATGCTCTTCTAAGTGCTGTCTCTGCGAGAGTAACAAACCAAAATTAGGCACATTGGTTTGCTTGCTCGCAAGGGTCATAGCCCTCCGATAATTTGTTAGTGATATGCGCGTATCTGGTGATGGCGCTGGCTCATCTGCTAGCTGCAAAAGTTTGAATATTGTCTTGGGGTCGCCACCGAGTTCAAAAACAAGGTCATGAAAGCCAGCAAGCGCGCCTATTCGAATTGTGGGTTCCATCGTTCCGTCTTATTGGTTTCTACACTTTGACTTTTTACACTCAAATATGCACTAAAAGTCAAATCTATTTGAAGCTGGCATTATATATTTAGAAACGTAATGACATATTGGACTGGTGATAACCGCCCTAACCTCAGAAAAATGAGCCCACACCAAGGGAGAAGATGATGAACCACAAGCTTTGTTTAATGATAATCGCAGCGGCACTCGTGTCTGCTTGCCAACCTAAAACCGGACCGAGTGTGCTGCGTGATGGGAGTTGGACGCAAACCGCGTCATTAACACCGGCAGCTCTGACAGAGCACCTCAATAGCTTCGAAGAAGGAAAATGGACATTGCGTGTGGCTGGGGCACCGACCTGTTCGGTCGATGTTTACCATTATGAATATGATACGGTCGGCGGACGTGGCGAAGCAGTCACGGCCTCCAGCGCACTTATGGTGCCGCATGGCGAAGATGCCCGATGTAGCAATCCCAATCCAATTGTTATTGGGCTGCACGGAACAATGCCAGATAAACCTTATAATCTAGCTGATTTTTCTGGAAAAAATCCGGCTTTTGTTCGCTCTGGAGCATGGGCAGGAGTTTACGCCGCGCAGGGATATATTGTTGTTGCACCAAACTTTACTGGCCTCGACACATCAAATGCCGATTATCAATCATATCATGATGCAAATCAGATGACACAGGACGTGATTGACGCTTTGGCTGCCGCGCAAGAGTTATTGCCCGAAGTAAACGGGCAAGCCA
>CBFHLW010000036.1:0-15097 GCA_965656805.1 Alphaproteobacteria bacterium | reverse complement strand
AAATTCGCTAAGTCTGCACCAGAGAAACCAGGTGTGCCGCGAGCAATCACACGTGCATCAACATCAGATGCAAGCGGTGTTTTTTTCATGTGCACTTTGAGGATTTTCTCGCGGCCGATAATATCTGGGTTTGGCACAACAACCTGACGGTCAAAACGACCCGGACGTAAAAGCGCAGGATCCAAGACATCAGGACGGTTTGTGGCGGCAATCAAAATAATGCTTTCTGTTGCTTCAAAACCATCCATCTCAACAAGAAGCTGGTTAAGCGTTTGCTCGCGCTCATCATTACCACCACCAAGGCCTGCGCCACGGTGGCGTCCGACCGCATCGATCTCATCGATGAAGATAATACAAGGCGCATTGCCTTTGGCTTGCTCAAACATATCGCGGACACGACTTGCGCCAACACCCACAAACATTTCAACGAAATCCGAACCAGAAATTGTGAAAAACGGCACATTAGCCTCGCCCGCAATTGCGCGTGCCAAAAGTGTTTTACCTGTGCCAGGTGGACCGACCAAAAGCGCTCCCTTAGGAATACGTCCGCCCAATCTTTGGAATTTGCTTGGATCTTTCAAGAAATCGACAATCTCTTGCAAATCATCTTTAGCTTCATCAATACCAGCAACATCCTCAAAGGTAACGCGGCCGCTTGCTTCATTGAGCAATTTAGCTTTGGACTTTCCAAAGCCCATGGCACGACCAGCACCACCTTGCATTTGGCGCATAAAAAACACCCAAACACCGATTAAAAGTAGCATTGGGAACCATGAAATCAAAACACCAAGAAGTGTTGGGCCATTATTTTCGGGACGTACAGAAATATTGACGCCACGCTCTTGCAAGCGCGTGACCAAGGTTGGGTCATTCGGGGGCGCATAGGTTGAGAACCCACCACCACTTCCATAACGACCCGTAATCGCATCACCGGCAATAACAACATCTGAAACAAGCCCAGCATCAACCTCAGCAATAAATTGCGAGAAGGTTACTTCACTGCCCCCCTGCCCGCCCGACGGTGTGTTGAACATGTTAAATAAAGTGAACAGCATCAAGGCTACAACAACCCAGATCGCGAGGTTTCTCATTCCACCCACAATAAAACCTTTCTATCTATAACAAGCACGATAAAAAATTTAGCGCTTCTTTTATAACATAGGGTCTAGATGCCTCGTTTACCAGATATTCAAGACCCAAAAATGCATTTGAGGTGTTTTTTTATTCAATCCTCAACAGATTAGACCTTTATTGAAACACGAACGCCAGGAATCTTAGACAAAGACGGGCATCCAATCAGCTTTTCGCCTTGATAAACGGCAGGTAAAGCCGCCAAATAGCCGCTTGGCACGTCTTTGGGGAGCGCGACATCGCGTGCCCGCATCTGGGCTACCCCCCCCATATCCAAGCCTTTGATCATGCGTCCTTTAAGCCCGCGCTCAAACTGAATGAAAAAGCGATTATCCCAAATATAGGCTCCTGCTGCAGAACAAGCAAAACCCCCAGCAGACATAGCTTTTTGGGTCTCTCGCCCGAGCAAAATATGATGCTTGCGGCACCGCATTTGAACACCCGATAACGTCAAAGCAGCCACATCATTTGATATTGCCCGCAAGCGCATATGCTCCAGCGAGGCCGCAGATGGGGGATAGTCCCCACCACCAATCACTGACAAAGCGCGCTGCAAAAGTCCTCTCTGTATGGTTTTGGTTAAACCGATAAAAATATTTTTGGAAATTTTCATAACCCCAAATTCGGTAAACATGGCCTCAGAAGCAATTAATTGATCGATCTGGAAATCTAAATCAGAATGAACCATAGATAGTTTCGCCGCCGTTTCAGAGATCATTTCCGGCGTCAGCCCAAGCGAAATGAGCTCAGGCCAAGCATTGCGCATCCGAACACGCTCATATGTAATATCTAGATTTGATGGGTCATCGATATAGGGCCAGCTCTTGACCTGACATAGGCGTCTAAGTTCTTCAGGCATTTGCGATAGCATTGGCCGCAAGATTAATAGGCCTTGACGTTTATATGTCGGTTGCATGGCATTGAGCCCTCGCAAACCACTGCCCTTGGCAAGTCGCATTAAGAATGTCTCGGCCTGGTCTTGCATGTGATGCGCTGTGACCAGCGCTGAAATGGCGTGTTTATCACAATAGCCCGCCATCAAATCATAACGTAGATTGCGCGCCCAATTTTGCACAGCAGAGCGCGGCTTATCACCCTCATGCCTTAAAACCTTTGCATTTAAGCCATGGTCTCGCGCCCATCTCACAACCATTTGTGTTTCTTTGCGCGCCTCGGGGCGCAATCCATGATCAACGCTGAGCACCGTAAATTGTGGTGCTCCTTTGAGTTTGGATGCGCCAACGGCCAAGCCTAGAAGCGCCATAGAGTCCGCCCCACCCGATACAGCAAGAGCATAATGCGTCTGACGCGATAAACGCCTTAAATGCCGTAAAAACGCAGAGGGCGTTAAAATATTATTTGCACGCGGCACGCTTGCGCTCAACATCGGCACGTTGACGAATGACTTCATTTGCATTCGGAAACTTTACACCCAATTCTGCAAATGCATCACAGCCAGTCTTTGTCTCACCCATGGCAATGAGTGTCATACCAAGTTTAAGCAAACTATCAGGTGCTTTATCGTTTTGGCCAAATTGCGAATATCCAACCAAAAATGCCTCAGCGGCTTTTTTGTAATTACGCTCAACATAATATGTCTCACCTAACCAATATTGAGCATTTCCTGCACGTTTATGCTGGGGAAAATCAGCGACGAGCTGGCGAAAATCTCGGCGCGCATCCTCATAATTTCCACCACGCAACGCCCCTAATCCGCGTTCATATAAAGCAATGGGGTCGGCCAATGGTGTCTTTGCGGGTGTCGGAGCAAGCTCTGCTTCGCCAACCAGCGGGGCAGATTCATCAACGACATCGACCTCGCCAATTACTGGCGCGACAGGTGCAATTGTGCCTATAATTTGAGGTTCAGCGCTCCCGGCATTCGCATCTTGACGGATTTTGCCTTCAATCGCCTGAAAGCGAAATTCAGCATCTGCTGCACGGGTTTGGCTATCTTTTTCTGCCTGTTCCAGCCGCCTTAAAATCTCATCGGTTTGCCCTTGAATAACGCGGCTCGATTCCGCCAAGGCATTAAGATACATCCTGAAGTCGGCAGCCTCGCTATCGCTAAAATTTCTCATACCACCGCTTTGAGCCATAGGGGCCTGAGATGCGCGTGCGTTTTTTTGTTCTTCTAAAGCAACCTCGATTTTCGCAAGCCGCTGGGTAATGTCCATTAAGCTCTGGTTCTGGCCACTCCGCTGAATATTTTGCTGGGCACGGAGGAGTTGCTCAATACGCGTCAACCGCAGTGCTAGAGCCTCGAGACCATCCTCCGTCTGTGCGCCATCTCCAGCGGCACCAAGTGATGAATTATCTTGAACAATTACCGGCACTGGCGTCACATTCGGAACCGAAGACGCATCGGTTTGAGCAAGTACGGCAGGGGCAAATATCCCATTCAATGCAAAAAAAGCAATCAAAACTGAAGTGCGTCGTGCGCGCCAGAGCCCCATAATATTTTTTTCCATCTAAAGAACTTTCTTCACTATTTGATCTTAATAACACGAGAATTATGAACACATTAAGGCACAAAAATCATCACCTTGGTAGAATAAGTAAAAAAAAAGGCACTCAAATGAGTGCCCTTCTCTTTTTCGTATGTCCTCGACTTAACGAATAACAGACACGGAACGACGGTTTTTAGACCAGCACCGGCTTTCAGAACAAACTGAAACTGGACGCTCTTTGCCATAAGATATGGTAGACACTTGTTCTGGTGAAACCCCGAGGCTGATGAGCGCATCACGAACAGCTGATGCACGACGTGCGCCCAATGCGAGGTTATAATCACGTGTTCCACGCTCATCTGCATGACCTTCAACTGTAATAGAAATATTCTTATTTTTCTTCAGCCACTCGGCCTGAGTGCGCAGGACATTCATTGAGGCTGCATCGAGTGATGATTGATCAACCCCGAAAAATACACGATCAAGAACATTTGTTGCTAAATATTGCGATGAACCAATATCTGCACCCCTGGAGGCTGATAAACCATCAACACTTGAACTTCCAACACCTTTAGGGGAACCGCCACAAGCACTGAGCGCGAATGAAAGAACACCAACCGTAAGTACTTGCTTTACTAAACTACCTATTTTCATAATCATCTCCTGGGAAAACCGTCACTGCTAAATTCTATAGAAAACCAAGCACTGCGTAGAACGATCTTATACGAGGTTTTTACTAAAATTGCAAACTAAGCGAACTTTATGGCGATAATGTTACAAAAATATTTATATCAAATTTTTATCTGCCAGAAATTCCCTATAAACCCTAGCGCATAAGCGGCGACCAAGCTGGGTCTGATGCAAAACCATCGGTTTTAAGTGGGCGTTCATTATAGCCTGTGACATCTACGGTCCAGATCGTCGGGCCACCTGATGCTCCGCTGCTTTCTCTGAAGAAAGCGATAACACGTCCATTTGGGGACCAGGTTGGCCCTTCATTATGGTAACCTTCGGTCAAAATCCGTTCACCTGTGCCATCTGTTTTCATAACACCAATCAAAAAACGTTGCTTATAGGTTTTGGTAAAGGCAATTAAATCGCCCCGCGGCGACCAGACAGGCGTTGCATATCGACCTTTACCATAGCTGATACGCCTAACATTTTTGCCGTTTGCATCCATAATAAAAAGTTGCTGGGTTCCCAATCTGTCTGACTCAAACACAATGTTTTTGCCATCGGGCGAATAGCTGGGGGCCGTATCAATGGCAATGGATGACGTTAAACGGCGCGTTTCGCGCGTGCGCAAGTCAAGCGTGTAAATGTTTGAATTACCATTTCGTTCCAGGCTCATAATAATTTTTTGGCCATCGGGAGAAAACCGCGGGGCAAATGTCATGCCTGGAAAGTCGCCGACCACTTCTTGTTGGCCTGTTTCAATATTGAGTAGATAGACCCGCGGCCTATTTTGGTGATAGGAAAGATACGTTACTTCGCTGGCCGTAGGGCTAAAGCGCGGTGTTAATGCCATGCTTTGTCCGCTTGTGAGCGCGCGTTGATTTGCGCCATCTTGATCCATTACAGCAAGGCGTTTAACGCGGTTATTCTTTTGGCCGCTTTCCGACACATAGACAATACGCGTATCAAAATAGCCTTTCTCGCCCGTCATACGCTCATAAATGGCGTCAGCAACTAAATGCGCGACACGGCGCCAATTATCCTTTGTTGTGAAAAATTGAAGACCCGTCATTTGCTGTTGCGCCACAATATCCCACAAACGAAACTCGACGCGCAACCGACCATCTGGCTGAATTTGCGCACGCCCGGTGACCAATGCCAAAGCATTAATAATGCGCCAGTCACCAAACCGAGGACGCTCGCTCACCCCAACAGAGGTTTGAACAAAAGCATCGCGATTTAAAGATCGAAACAAACCCGTCCGCTCAAGGTCTGCAGTCACAACTTTGGAAATCTGCGCACCGATATCTTCCTCGTCGCTAAAGTCCAAAACCGCAATTGGCAAAGGGTCAACATTCCCTTGGGTAATCTCAATTTCCAACAACGCCAGAGATGCGCTCGTCGAGCACACAAAGAAGGCTAATAAAAAGGCTAATAATTTTGTCGACTTTAAACCACTCATTTATCCACCTAACATTTGGAGCGGATCAAAACCAAATTTGATCTCGCGCCACCCTTTGTATTTTTCGGCTGGCAATTTAAAAGGCTGACATCGCCTAATGGCGCGCAACACGCTCTCTGCAGCCGCTCTGAAATAAGGATCGCCTAATTTCGCGCGATTGACAACCGTAGGGCCAGCAACCACCATACCATCGACTGACATTGATACAACAACTTCAACACGCAAGTTTTCTCCGTTTTTCGCACCAGCGGGAAAACTCCAACATTTGATAAATTGTGCTTTAAACAAATCAATCTCGCTTATTGTTATTTCTTCCGCCTCTTCCATATCATCATTTGGGGCGACGGGGTCATCTGGCGTTTTATCAAGCAGCGCCTGAACTTGCGTTAGGTCCAAAATCGGCTTTGGCGGTGTTTCCTCTTTCGGGGGCACAGGCGTTACCAATTCTGTTTTTGGAGATGCGGGCATAACCTCTTCAGGCACTTTACGATCTTCTTTTTTAGGCTCAGCGACAGGCTCAGGCCGCTTTTCAACGGGCATTGGCGCTGCTTCTTGCTTAACAATCTTTGGCGGCGCAGGTTTGGGCTCCAAAACAGGTGCTTTGACAGGTTTCTTTTCGGGCACAGGCTCCTGCTTAACTGGTTCTTTTTTTCGGGTTAAACTTGTTAACTCGCTGATTGAAACAATTTCAACAGGCAACGGCTCAGAGATCATAGGGGTTGGGCGCAACTGGGGGGTTGAGACCAAAGCACCCAAGAGCAACAGACCATGCAAACAAACCGATATTAGAATATCTTGGCGATCGAAAGCGCCAGCACTCACTTTTTGCTCCCTTTTCCTTTATCGGACATATCAGTCACCAAAGCAACGCGACGAAATCCAGCTGAATTTATACGTGCAACCGTATCGGCAACGCGTCCATAGGGAACAGCCTCATCCCCACGAACATAGATGCGTTGATCATATCCTGTATTTGTAATCGCGCGTAGTTGTGCAACTAAACGTTTCGGATCAACCTTGGTTTCCTGGACAAAAACCTCACCTTTTTTATTGATTGTTATCACCAAAGGCTCTTCTTCACCGCGCAAAGGCGAAGCTTCAGCCTTAGGCAAGTCAACCGGCACACCGACCGTCAGCAAGGGCGCTGCGACCATAAAAACAATTAATAAAACCAACATTACATCGACCATAGGCGTAATGTTAATCTCACTCATCGGCGCGCGCCTAAGCGGTAAACGACTTGAAGTCTGAACACGTGATTGGTTAGAAAAATTTCCGGCCATGACCTACGCCCTAGCCTTTTTCTTTATGGCGACGAATAAAGCCTATAAAATCATCCGCAAAAATGTCCATACGTCCACCTAACCGCATGATGGATGCATTAAAAGCATTATAAGCTATCACCGCCGGTATAGCGGCAAGAAGCCCTAAGCCAGTGGCAAAAAGCGCCTCAGCAATACCAGGTGCAACCACAGCTAAATTTGTGTCACGCGAGAGAGCGATCGCCTGAAAGCTATTCATAATGCCCCAAACCGTTCCAAAAAGACCAATAAACGGGGCAACGGCACCAACAGTGGCCAAAAACAGCATGCGCGATTCAAGCGCACCTACTTCGCGAGCAATTGCGCGCGTTAATGCACGGTCTATTAATTGCTCTGTCTCAGACGTTATTTTTCCGTTTTTGCCCGTATCGGCCCGTGACCATTCACGCATTGCTGACACAAAAAGCCCCGACAAGGGATGCTCGGGTCCTGCGCTTGCATCTTTATACAATTGCTGAATTGAACCGCCTGACCAAAATTGCGTCTCAAAAATATCAGCGAGCTTATTAAAGCGCCGAACTTTTCGCCATTTTTCAATGATGATTGCCCAACTTAAAATCGATGCAAAGATCAAACCTAGCATGACTAGCTGAACAACCCAGTCTGCGCGGAAAAATAAAGCCAGCAGAGAAAAATCAGTATGCGCCATCGCCTCTCCTGCTTGCTCTATAATTACTGGATCCATCACACACTCCTAAAACAACGATACGTAAAACACCAAAACACCATATGATAAAAATCATAAGTTACAGATCACGACCTCTAAACACAAAATGTGACAAAACTTAGACTATCGCGCGCCAATTATGATTTAACCAAAGCGCAAAGCGTAAGTTAAAAAAATAGGCACACAGCCCAAAAATTATTCCACTTTTATTGCCCTTCGTTCATGGCCCTCGCTTCACTATTATTATGTCTCGATTCTCGTTAGCGCCGAAACAACAGATTGAGGCAATCGCCGCGCCTTGCCCGCCATATCAATACATGCTGCATTAACCGTTGCCCGCCAAATAACCTTATCTCCAAGATAGATCTCTTGCTCCGCCACAAGGCGCGCGCCATGTGCTTTGGTAAAGCGCGTCGCCACCGTTAGCATGTCATCTATTCGCGCCGGGGCCAGAAATTGAATATCCATATGCGTGACGGCAAAAGCCAGGGAGGGATTTCCAGCTGCCAAAGCCCTATGGTGAACACCATTATCTCTCAGGCAATCACTGCGACCGCGCTCGGCAAATTTCAAATAATTGGCGTGATAAACAATGCCAGAAAAATCTGTATCCTCGTAATAAACCCGTACATTTATTTTATGCCAAGGTTGAGACATTCGATTACACCTCTTCCCCATCCGTATCGATGAAGAGATCTGGCCCATTTTGGCTTGGCGGCATAATGCCGAGATGCTCAAAGGCTACAGGCATAAGCTGGCGGCCGCGGGGGGTGCGATTGATAAACCCAAGCTGCAAGAGGTAAGGCTCAACAATATCTTCAAGCGCATCGCGCGGTTCACTTAACGCCGCGGCAATTGTATCAATCCCAACAGGACCGCCGGAAAATTTATCGGCAATTATGCGCAAATAGCGATGATCCAATCCATCAAGTCCTTGAGCATCCACATCGAGCCTATTCAAAGCCAAATCAGCCACCCCAGCAGATACAATATCAGTATCTTGGAGATCGGAAAAATCACGCACGCGCCGCAACAAACGTCCTGCAATTCGCGGTGTTCCACGCGCACGTCGGGCAATCTCAACAGCACCGTCATCGCTTAAATTCATGCCGAGCAATTCAGCATTACGCCTTACGATCAGCGTTAGCTCGTCAACATCATAAAAATTTAGATAGACCGGAATGCCAAAACGATCCCGGAGCGGTGTTGAGAGTAATCCCGTACGCGTCGTTGCGCCGACCAGGGTAAATGGTGGCAAATCAATTTTGACCGACCGAGCCGCCGGCCCCTCACCAATAATGAGATCGAGCTCATAATCTTCCATTGCTGGATAAAGAACTTCCTCAACGGCGGGCGTAAGGCGATGAATTTCATCAATAAACAAAACATCGTGGGCCTCAAGATTGGTCAATAAGGCGGCTAAGTCGCCCGCCTTTGTAATCACTGGCCCTGACGTAGAACGAAAACCCGTTCCCATTTCACGAGCTATAATTTGCGCCAATGTTGTTTTTCCCAACCCAGGCGGGCCTGCCAATAAAACGTGGTCCAACGCCTCGTTACGCTTACGCGCGGCACCCACAAATATAGATAAATTTTCGCGCGCTTTTTTTTGACCAATAAACTGATCTAACATTTTAGGGCGGAGTGCTGCGTCTATCTCTTCTTCACCAGGAGCGCTGTCGACCAATCTATCATTCATTTGGACAGTTCCCTCAAAGCACCTTTAATCAGACCCTGCATATCGAGATCAGCATTTTCGTTTCGCAAATGCTGTAAAGCCATATAGGCGGCGTTGCGTTGATACCCCAAATTCACCAGAGCCGATAGTGCGTCATCAAGCGCACCAGAGACGATCGAAACAGCGCCATCTGACACATTAAATTGTGGCGCAGGCGCTTTGTCTTTTAATTCTTGAACAACACGCTGGGCCACTTTAGGTCCAACACCTGGCGTCCTCGCAATCGCGGCTTTGTCCTGAGCCGCAATCGTTTCTGCCAAATCCGTCGGTGTTAAAATACCCAGCACAGCAAGCGCCACTTTAGCACCAACGCCCTGGACCCCCATCAATAGCTTGAACCACTGCCTCTCTTCGTCGGAAAAAAAGCCAAACAAACGAAATTGATCTTCGCGAACATATGTCTCGATTGACAGACTAATCACCTCACCCTTTTGCGGCGCTTGGGTCAAAAAGTTATTCGTGACCTCAACTAAGTAACCAACCCCTTGTACATCGATGAGCACAGCATTATCCCGCTCACCAAGATATGTTCCTGTTAAAAACCCAATCATAAAACCGCCTTCACACGCGCCGTAAAATTTTGTGTCATATGTGCGTGACAAATTGCAATTGCCAAAGCATCAGCGGCGTGTTCGTTAGAAATATCAGCTTTTGGCAGAAGCATTGAAAGCATTGCGAGTATTTGTCGTTTATCCGCATGCCCGGCACCTGCCACTGTTTTCTTAACTTCATTTGGCGAATATTCAGCAACAGAAATCCCAAATCGCGCGGGCGCCAAAAGCGAAATGGCGCGAGCTTGCCCCAGCTTAAGTGTTGCAACGCCATCTTTGTTCACAAATGACTTTTCAACTGATGCCTCAAGCGGCTGCCATTGCATCAAAACAGCGCGAAGACCTTCATCTAACTCTAGCAAGCGCTCGGCAAGTGAAAGACTCCCATTGGAGGCAACCGACCCATTGGCAATATGAATGAGCTTTCCACGAACCACCTCGATCACGCCCCAGCCCGTGACACGTAAACCAGGGTCAAATCCGATAATACGGCGCGTATGCTCACTCATCATATGACTATCGGCTAAGCCGATAATCGCTCCATTGTTTCATCAGCAATATCGAAATTGGCGTAAACATTTTGCACATCATCGACATCGTCGAGTGCATCCATGAATTTAAGCACTTGCTCAGCGGCATCATCGACAACATCAATCGTATTTTGAGGACGCCATATCATTTGTGCCGAACTTGGTTCACCCAATTTTTCTTCTAAAGCCTGGGCAACACTATGCAACTCATCGGGAGCACAAAAAACCTCATGCCCATCGTCACTTGAAGCAACATCCTCAGCACCCGCCTCAATGGCTGCCTCAAAGACAGTCTCGGCCTCAGCCGCACCTGCTGGATATTCAATCGCGCCAACTCGGTCAAACATAAACGCAACAGAGCCAGTTTCCCCTAAATTGCCGCCATTCTTTGAAAATGCAGAGCGGACTTCACTCGCCGTCCGGTTACGATTATCCGTGAGCGCTTCAACAATCACGCCTATGCCGCCAGGACCAAAGCCTTCATAGCGAATTTCTTCATAAGCTTCTCCATCTTTATCAGCACTTTTCTTAACAGCGCGTTCAATATTATCTTTAGGCATATTTTGCGCGCGCGCTGCCAAAATAGCCGACCGCAAACGAGGGTTAGAGTCAGGGTCTGGCATGCCAAGCTTGGCTGCAACGGTGATTTCCTTGGCTAATCGCGCAAAAATGCGGGCACGTTTTTTGTCTTGGGCACCCTTACGGTGTTGAATGTTTTTAAATTTTGAATGGCCAGCCATGGGCGTCCTCACTTCATTTTAATGAACGCGCCCAATTTATGCGCGTTTTAAATTTATTTTTTGAATAATCAAACCAAACCAACCTCGTCAATGGAGGCAAATTTTAAAGGCTGATTATAGCATTTCGAATCAGTAAATAGGTTACCCTGTTCAGTGCGTTCTTGCCAGCCTTCCACCTTCGCGGAATGGTGTTATATGTTTTGCAAGCCCTGAGCGCTCATCGGTCTCAACAATAACCCCACATAATGTAGGGGGGCCGTCAGCAGGTTGCATTCGACCGTTGCGCATTTTCGTCACGAAGCGATTGATCGGCTCATCTTTTTGCATTCCAATCACACTGTCATAATCACCACACATCCCCGCATCCGTTTGATAAGCCGTACCATTTGGTAAAATTTGCGTATCGGCGGTGGGAACATGGGTATGGGTCCCAACAACAAGCGAGGCTTTCCCATCACAATGATGCCCCATAGCCATTTTCTCTGAACTCGCTTCGGCGTGAAAATCGACAATAATAGCGTCCGCTACATCGCGTAGAGGGCAATTTGCAAGTTCTCTTTCGACGCGCTCAAACGGGCAATCGAGAGATTCCATAAATAATTGACCCATCGCATTTACGACTAGAATATTTTTCTCTCCAACCGAAAAAAGCCCAACGCCGCGACCCACCGTTCCATCGGGAAAGTTAACAGGCCGCAATAAACGCGGTTCTCGATCAAGATAAGATTGAACTTCTGTCTGATCAAAAACATGATTTCCAGTCGTGATAACATCAACGCCACTATCAAAAAGAGCATCTGCTATTTTGCTTGTAATGCCAAACCCACCTGCTGAGTTCTCACCATTAACAATAACAAAATCAATATGATGGGTGTTGCGCAAGCGCGGCATAGCCTGAATAACAGCCTCCCGCGCAGCCCGCCCCATAATGTCGCCCAAAAATAAAATACGCATTGTAACTTTCTTCTATTTTCTCTGTCTCTGATTTATCTGTCTCTGATTTCTCTGTCTCTGATGACAAAGAGGCTGATTTAGACATCCACCCCAATATTGGCAAAAGCCGTCTTGTTTATCCAATGAATTTCGCGGGGTGTCATTATAGCATCCAAGCGCTCATCATGCGCATCCATAGGGCAATTTTCGACCTCTTGAAACGAAAATGCAAGCCCCAGAGCACACACATTAGAATTTTGACGACGTTGTGAGAGGTAAACATCATAATACCCGCCACCGCGACCAAGCCGACCGCCATTGCGGTCAAACGCCAGCAATGGAACAAGCAAGAGTGTTGGCAAGACGGCAGCCCCATCTGGCTCAGGGACATTGAATGACCCCACCATCATAGGCGCGCTAGGCGTCCAAGTGCGAAATAACATATCTTTGCCAGAAGCCTCTTCATCATTATTTGACGCTCGCGTTGGCAAGGCAACCTTATGGCCCGCATTGTGGCAATGCTCGAGGAGATCATGTGTCGCAATTTCGCTCCCAACAGACCAATATCCCCCTATTGTGAGCAGACTATGCGACCGAATAGACATCACAAATTGCGCTAAAAGCAGGGCCGCATCGGAAACGCGCTGAATTGAGTTGAGCATCTTACGCTGATGAAGGTTTTTTTCGCGTAATGCAGATTTATCTAGCATTTTCAAACCCCCACAGAAAATTTATTACATTTTGGCCGCAGATTTTGGCCGCAGATTTAGCCGCAGATTTAGCCACAAAGCCCAGAAGCCCGTAGCAAACATTCTGTGCCATCATAATAAGCGGAACCGCCCTGGCCGTTTAGCATGATCCTCGGAGACCTACATAAGTAGGTGGGCACCGTGTGCGCAAGGCCACAGCCTAACACAGGGACAGCTCCCTTAAGGATCGTAAGGTCCCGAGCGTTATATGCATTCGCGAACCGGGCAGTCCCTAAAATTTAAGTCATATTTCCCTTTAAAGCGCTTTGAACAAGAAAGACTTGCCTTCAAACACCTTAGGATCAACTCACCATTATCATATCTCATAAAACATGGACGCTGGGAAATTCTTATTTCATTCCTGTTACAAAACATAGCATGCAATGTTTAGTAAAGGGCCTAACCTGGCTCTTTATTCGCCGCTCCTGAGCTGGTCGGCTCCGCCGCTCCTGAACTGGTCGGCTCCGCCGCTCCTGAACTGGTCGGCTCCGCCTTAGTGGTAACGGCGACATCACTGGCATTACTGGCGGGGCTGGAAGGTGCAACTAAACCCTCAACAATGGCAGTCAACTGATCCAATAAGCCCGCTATCTGTGCGTCATCATGGATCGTTTTTTGTTCCACAAGCTCCATATCATTGGCCTTATGCTCATATTTTTGGCCCATGAGCTTTGCTTCTTCTCTTGCCTTTTCCCGCTCATCCATGAGGCTGAGGGCTGCTAACATTAAAATTTGACTATCAGAGGCATCGCGCGCTTGGGCCCGAAGGTCACTGATAAAAGCACTTAAATCATGCGCAAGGGCTTCAATGCGCGCCTCATCACCATCATCGACACGAACCGTTAACGGCCGCCTGGCAATGACCAGGTCCAACTCAGCCATCTTTAAGAAGCTCCTCGTTCAACTCATCGATCATCGAGAGTGCCCGCTCAACAGCGCCTAATGCCTTGCTATTTGAATGTTCGGCATCAGCATTTTGACGCCGCATTTGAGATAGCTCTGCACGCAAATGAGCATTGGTTTGATCAAGACGCGTATTTTCGTCGGAAATCGCCTGAAAACGCGCGCGAATTCGGCCATCCAAATGTGAAATAGCCTCCGCCAAACGCTCTAAAGATTTACCCGTTTGTTGCATGTTTATCCCTTTAACCTCACTGTAATCGAAGCTGAACTCACGGGCAAGCGATAGGTCAACTTAGCGAGGGTTCTGAGAGGTTTTATAGAATAATTTAGAGAAAAATATCCAGAGGATAACGACACAGAAGGGCGAATCTGGCATTGACTATACTGGCTGTTGAAGCCATGTTGCGGCATTGACGACGGCTTAGAGTTAAAGATTATTGGCGCGTAATATTTAATTGGCAAATGAAATCTACCAAACTGCCTCCAATTGATGACGACCCGCCAAAGAACATCATAGATTTATCAAATGAGTGTTTTATCAAATGAGTTTGTTGCGTCATTATTTTAGAAACAGAATATTTAAACGCATTTTCGTCTTAATTATTCTCTCTAGCCGTTTTATCACGACGTAAGATAATCGGCACTGTGAAGGAAAAAATCGATGGCTGATAGCAGCAATCTTGATCTGACCCAACTTAAAAATATGGCGAATGCAATTCGCGCACTTGCAATGGACGCCGTTGAAGCCGCCAAGTCAGGCCATCCCGGCATGCCAATGGGAGCTGCAGACTTTGCAACAGTCCTATTTGCTCGACATTTAAAAATTGATCCACTCAACCCAAATTGGCATGACAGAGACCGCTTTGTCTTGTCAGCTGGTCATGGCTCAATGCTGCAATATGCGCTCCATTACTTAATGGGCTATAAAGACATGACCATTGAGCAAATCAAAAACTTTAGGCAATTAGGTGCAATCACCGCAGGGCATCCAGAACATGGGCACGTTGCTGGCGTAGAAACGACAACTGGACCTCTTGGACAAGGCCTTGCAACAGCAATTGGTATGGCACTGGCCGAGCGGATGATGAATGCGCGGTTTGGTGACGATCTTGTCGATCACCGCACCTATGTGATTGCCTCTGATGGTGACCTAATGGAAGGTGTTAGCCATGAAGCGATTGGTCTCGCAGGCCATTTAAAATTATCCCGCCTTATTGTTCTTTATGATGACAATGATATTTCAATC
>CBFHLW010000035.1:0-15523 GCA_965656805.1 Alphaproteobacteria bacterium | reverse complement strand
AACACCAGTGGTAGTTTCCTCTGAAACACCCACAACGTCATCTAATAAATGAGGATATTTTTCATGAAGAAGCTGTGTGAGGTCGCCGCCATCATCCAACAAAATATTAGGCTTCCAACCATCTGGGCCTTCAATCGTTTGCTCCACACACCACCAATACTCTTCTTCTGTCTCGCCTTTCCAAGCGAAAACCGGCACACCCGTGGCAGCAATCGCAGAAGCTGCGTGATCTTGTGTCGAGAAAATATTGCAAGACGACCAGCGCACTTCAGCACCAAGAGCGGTTAATGTTTCAATCAGCACAGCTGTCTGAATGGTCATATGAAGACAACCAACAATACGGGCACCTTTTAGAGGTTTTTTTGCGCCAAACTCGTCGCGCAAGGCCATAAGGCCCGGCATTTCGGTTTCTGCAATCGCGATTTCACGACGGCCCCAATCTGCGAGGCTGATATCTGCGACTTTATAATCTGTTGATGAAACACTCATGGCTAATCCCTTTTTGGCTCAAATTTTTGAATATAAATGTTTGTATCAGTGACAGCACCGCAAATCAAGCTCATATAAAGAAATCTTTATATGAGCTTGGGTTCACTCATCGATCTCACCAAACCCATCAGTCACAAGTGCCGCCAGCGCCGTAACAGCCGCCTCAGCGTCTGAGCCTTTGGCTGAAATCTGAATTGAGGTGCCAATTGAGGCAGTGAGCATCATAAGACCCATAATCGAGGTTCCATTAACGGTTTCGCCGTCTTTTTCGACAAGAACCTCGGCATCAAATGTTTCAGCCAATTTTACAAATTTAGCTGAAGCACGCGCATGCAGACCGCGCTTATTCACAATTGAGACCAACGCACCGACCATAAGTTTTAGCTATTTTCGCCAGACAGAACATGACTCGCAATTGAAATATATTTACGCCCAGCCTCTTGGGCAGAGCTAATGGCCTCGGGCAAGGAGGCTTTCCCGCGCAAACTTGCAAGGCGAATGAGCATTGGCAAATTAATGCCAGCAACAACTTCAACTTTATCTTTCTCGAGCAATGAGATAGCCAAATTGGAGGGTGTTCCTCCAAACATATCCGTTAACAGAACCACACCATGGCCTGTGTCGACTTTGCCAATCGCCTTAACAATATCTGTCCTGCGCTTTTCCATATCATCATCGGGCCCAATTGAAATTGTATCAATTTGTTCTTGGGCGCCCACAACATGCTCTAAAGCTGCACGAAACTCTTCAGCCAAACGGCCATGAGTCACCAACACCATGCCTATCATTATTTTTACTCCTTATTATTAGCAGAATGCCCTTTGAGAGCCGTCGAGGCAATCCCTGACGGGTCATCAAATTCAATTATTCCATCATCGGGGAACCCATTTTGGCCAATCGTATGTAAAGCAAGATGAATACGCCGAACCGCATTAACGTCAAAAGATAATAAAGACAAACAAGGAAGAGAAATCCCAAGAAAGCGTTCAAAGCGCGGCTCTGGCATACGCGGCATGTCATCTGTTAAATCAATAACAAGTTTTACCTCACCTTGGTCGCGAAATGGAACCCTAACCAAACCGAGGCCCCGCACTTCAAGCAACCCAGGCACGCAGGGCCGCGCCATAAGAAAACCATCGGATAAATGCAATTTAATTTGATCATCACCAATGAACTGTGCCTCGGCTTCGGCCATGAGCCGCCAAGCAAGATCTGACTTCCCCTGGCCCGGCGCACCACGTATCAAAACACCGCCGCGAGGCCAATAAACGCAACTTGCATGAAGACGCATAGGAAAGCTCCTCTTCTCTTAGCTCCCAAGCCCTCAGCCTTCGAGCTTGAGCGGTAAGCTTAACCGAAAGCAGGCGCCTTTTCCATCGAGACGATTATATGCAACCAAGTCGCCCCCATAAGCCCGAGCCGTCTGACGAGAAATGCTGAGCCCCAGACCCGAATGTCCAGAACGCGCATCATGCCGAACCGCATTCGACCGGTCTGTATAGAAGCGCTCAAATATACGCTCTTCTGTGCCGTCAACCAAGCCTGGGCCTTCATCAATCACGAGCAATTCAGCTTCCCCATTATTGCGCCGCACAATCATTTTAACGCGAGTGCCCGCTGGCGCAAATGAAATTGAGTTTAATATAAGGTTGTCAATAATTTGCGCGATTTGCTCTTTAGGTGCCTCAACCATAATAGCCTCATTCGCATCAACCGTAAGCTCGACATTCTGCTGCGAGGCAATTGTTGTGGTACGAGTAGCCGACATTTCTCCAACTAGCTCGGACAGATTAAATCGCTCAGAAAGATCTCGTGAGAGCGCAGCATCAAGACGCGAAGCCGCTGAAATATCGCTAATCAACCGATTAAGGCGCGCGACATCTTGCTCAATGATTACCATTAATTCTTCGCGATCATCTGGGTTCTTGGCATTGGATAAGCTTTGCACCGCGCTATGGAGCGAGGTTAATGGGTTTTTTAATTCATGCGACACATCAGCGGCAAATTGATCAATCGTATTAAGCCGCTCAAGGAGCTCTCTAACCATCGCACGCAATGTCACCGACAGATCGCCGACCTCATCGCCACGGACAGAAAAATCCGGAATAACATCGGCTGAAGGCAAGGCACCCACACGATTGGAAAATTGCCCCGCAGCGCGAGATAATTTAGAGACCGGCACACTAATTGTTCGCGCCAAAAAGAGTGAGGTGATCATCGCTACCAAAACAGCGACCCCGATTAATTTTAAAAAGTTTATTCGCTCCGCAAAAATAATGCGATCGATCTCACCAGGTTTACTCGTCACAAAGAGCCCGCCAATGATCGCCCGATAAGCCTGCACAGGCATGCCGACTGTGACCATATCTTGCCCAGCTTCATCGCGACGATGACCTGTCGCGGCTCTTCCCGAAAGCGCCAACCGAACCTCTTCAAGGTTCGCGCCATTTAACGCCAGATCATCGGTGAGAATAGAAATGCCTGGGAACCCAAATTGTTTACGGATCGCACTCTCAAATGCGACCCAGGAGAAATGATTTTCAGCGCTGCCCAAAGGTGGCAATTCGCGCAAGACAA
Organism: Alphaproteobacteria bacterium; assembly: GCA_965656805.1. Lineage (GTDB taxonomy): Bacteria > Pseudomonadota > Alphaproteobacteria > RS24 > RS24 > JAYODZ01. The sequence goes on along the minus strand of CBFHLW010000035.1, from coordinate 12,457 downwards.
CACCACCCCGTCGACTGACTCCCTCAGAGTCAACAAGAAGCCGGCCATTGCGCGCATACAATCGGACACGAATATTGGTTCGGTTTGTAAGGCGAGCAACAATTTGAGCCGCCTCAACAACGCGCCAATCTGGCGTCATCCGATCTCCCAAATGCGAGCCCAGTAGTGATGGCCCAGGCAAGAACTGGAATTGTCCCTCGCTGGCCGCTTCGCTTAGAGCGCTCGAAATAATGCGGGCTTGAGATAAAATATTCGCTTTATGCGCTTCAACCAGGGCCTCGCGTTCATTGCTTACAAAAAAGATACCAGCGCCCAGCACAATAATGCCAACAAGGTTAACGAGGATAATACGTAAGAACAAACGGCTTCTGGGTAAGTATAGTGATAAGGCCAATATTAAATTTCCTTATACCGATAACCAACACCATAAAGCGTTTCAATGGCATTAAATTGCGGATCAACCGCTTTAAATTTACGGCGTAATCTTTTTATGTGACTGTCAATGGTCCGATCATCCACGTAAATCTGTTCATCATAAGCTGCATCCATTAAGGCATCTCGGCTTTTTACAACCCCTGGGCGAATGGCTAAGGCCTCAAGCAATGAAAATTCGGTCACTGTGAGGTTAACCGGCGAACCATCCCATAATGTTTCATGACGTTCTGCATCCACCACCAGCCGACCCCGCTGAAAATAGCGATCCGACGCATTATCGGCAGAAACATCTGAGGCTTTTAAGGGGGGCTTGTCTCCTAAACGCGCATTTGTGCGCCGTAAAACGGCACGAATATGCTCTATTAAAAGGCGCTGCGAGAAGGGTTTGGTAATATAATCATCTGCACCCATGCGCAGGCCAAAGAACTCATCAATTTCATCATCTTTGGAAGTTAAAAAAATGACGGGCATGGCGCTAAAGGCCCGTAAACGTCTTAATAATTCCAAACCATCCATCCGTGGCATTTTAATGTCAAACACCCCCAAGTCAGCGGAAAGCTTGGGAATCCCGGCTAACGCATCTTGACCATTGGTATAGGTGGAAACACGAAACCCTTCTACTTCAAGGGCCATTTTGACCGAGGTTAAAATGCTCGCTTCATCATCAACCAGAACGATATGTTCCAAAGAATACCTCCATTAAGCCACAATCCCCACGTTTTTAGGTGATTGCTGAGCCATCATAAGCCTATCATACGGCTTTTATTATAATATTTTGTCCACAATATACTCATTCAGCCTAAAAAATATGTCATTGATAAGGCAATTGAGGGCGATGGCAGAGTTGCGTAATTAAGCCTAAATGCCTATAGTCCCGCAAATTAACGTATTTTAAGGATCTTGCGATGCAACAGTCAGGTTATAAAAGAAGTAAATTTGGTTTGGAAGAACAAGGGCTTAATAATCTTAAGGCCGCTCACTGGAACCTTCGCCCAGCTCAGCTTTACCATGCCGCCCTTGAGCGCAATGAAGCTGAGATCGCTGCAAACGGCCCACTTCTGGTTAAAACAGGACAGCACACCGGTCGATCCGCACAAGATAAATTTATTGTTCGCGATGAAACGACTGAAGACAATATTTGGTGGGACAATAATAAATCCATTACATCTGAGCAGTTTGATGCGCTCCATAGCGACGTTCTTGCTCATGCCGAAGGCAAAGAACTCTTTGTTCAAGACTTATTTGGTGGGGCTGATCCCGTCCACCGCTTGCCAACACGTGTCATTACAGAACTCGCATGGCACTCACTATTCATTCAAAACCTACTGATTGAGCCTCGTCCTGAAGAGCTTGAGACATTCAAGGCCGATTTTACCATTATCAATTTGCCAAGTTTCAAAGCAAATACGGAGCGTCACGGCGCACGGACAGAAACAATGATTGCGGTTAATTTCGCCAAGAAAATTGTTCTGATTGTCGGCACGTCTTATGCTGGTGAAACGAAGAAGTCTGTGTTCTCAATGTTGAATTATGCATTACCCGCCAAGCGCGTCATGCCAATGCATTGCTCGGTCAATGTTGATAAAAACGACCAAGCCGCTGTCTTCTTTGGCTTAAGTGGCACAGGTAAAACCACACTATCAGCTGACCCTAACCGTGAACTGGTCGGCGATGACGAGCATGGCTGGTCAGAAAACGGCGTCTTTAACTTTGAAGGCGGCTGTTATGCAAAAATGATCAATCTTTCTGCTGAAGCTGAACCAGAAATTTTTGCTACAACCCAGCGCTTTGGAACCGTTCTTGAAAATGTAGTAATGGACCCTGAGACTCGCGAATTAGATTTCAATGATAATTCATTGGCTGAGAATTCACGTGGCGCTTACCCGCTCTCTTTCATTCCAAATGCGTCACCAACAGGTCGTGCTGGACATCCAAAAACAATTATTATGCTGACCGCTGATGCATTCGGTGTTTTACCTCCTATTTCACGTTTGACACCGAGCCAAGCCATGTACCACTTCTTATCTGGCTATACGGCAAAAGTAGCCGGAACAGAAAAAGGGGTCACAGAACCTGAAGCAACATTCTCTACATGTTTTGGCGCGCCATTCATGCCGCGTCACCCATCAGAATATGGCAACTTGTTGCGTGACCTGATCGCAGAACATGGCGCACAATGCTGGCTGGTTAATACTGGCTGGACAGGTGGGGCTTATGGCATTGGCAATAGAATGCCTATCAAGGAAACCCGCGCTCTTTTATCTGCCGCACTTGATGGCAGCTTGAACAATGTTGACTTTGCGCGTGATCCAAATTTTGGCTTTGACGTCCCTGTCTCAGTTCCTAATGTTGATAATAGCATTTTAATCCCACGCAACACATGGGCCGACAAAGACGCCTATGATGCGCAAGCTCAGAAATTGGTCAAAATGTTCATTGCTAATTTTGAGAAATTCATTAATCACGTTGGAGATGATGTTCGCGCTGCCGCACCTGCCGCAGAATAAACATCCATCATTCAATAATACGCTTTTAAAACCCCGCCTTAACCGGTGGGGTTTTTTTATATAACGTCCTATTTCCTAATGTGCTTCATCCCAATTCTTTGCCGCGCGTGCATCAACCGTCAGCGGGACTGAGAGTTTAATTCTTGGCGCACATGCATTTTCCATGGTCTCACGCGCACAGGCGATGAGCGCATCAGCATTTTCCTCAGACACTTCAAATATAAGTTCATCATGAACTTGCAAAAGCATGCGCGCTTCAAACGGCAGCGCGGCCAACCGGGGCGGCATTTGAACCATCGCGCGACGAATAACATCGGCGGCACTTCCCTGAATTGGCGCATTAATAGCCGCGCGTTCGGCGAATGCCCGCAATGCAGGCTGCTTGGCGGCAATATCTTTTACATGCACTTTTCGACCAAATAAGGTTGAAACATAACCATGCGCGCGCGCCTCGGCCTTAATCGTTTCCATATAATCCTTAATGCCCGGGAAACGCTCAAAGTAAGCATCGATATATTGACTGGCCTCCGGACGTGAAATGCCCAGCTGGTTAGCAAGCCCAAAAACTGAAATGCCGTAAATAATACCAAAATTAATGGCTTTGGCGCGACGACGAATATCGGATGTCATATCCTTAAGCGGTACATTAAAAATTTGCGAGGCAGTCATTGCATGAATATCTAGGCCCTCTGCAAAAGCATTTTTAAGTGCTGAGATGTCCGCGATATGCGCCAGAAGCCTTAACTCAATTTGACTATAGTCTGCACTCACCAAGATATTTCCCGCTTCAGCAATAAATGCTGTTCGGATGCGTCGTCCATCTTCACTACGTATCGGAATGTTTTGTAGGTTTGGGTCCGACGAAGATAGCCGTCCTGTTGTTGTTGCGGCTAAAGAATAAGACGTATGTATACGCCCCGTATTGGGATTGATAAAATCTTGTAGCGCATCTGTATAAGTTGATTTCAGCTTTGCCAATCCACGCCAATTTAAAATCTCGGCCGGTAATGCATGTCCGTCTACGGCAAGCCCTTCCAAAATTTCTGCACCTGTTGCATAAGCGCCCGTCTTCGTTTTTTTGCCTCCGGGGAGGCCCTGTTTCTCAAAAAGGATTTCCCCCAATTGTTTGGGGCTTGCGAGGTTAAAGGTCTCGCCAGCGAGCCTATGAATGGCCTCTTCCATCATCGCCATTTTCTGTGCAAACTCACTCGACAAGCTTGAAAGCACATTTCGATCGACCCGGATGCCGTGAGACTCCATCTGAACAATAACTGGCACCAAAGATCGTTCGGTCGACTCGTAGACTTTCGTGACTCGGTTGACCGATAATTGCGGTTTTAAGACATGCCATAGACGAAGCGTAATATCGGCATCTTCAGCCGCATAAGCCGTCGCTTTATCTATAGGCACTTGGTCGAATGTGATTTGATTTTTACCCGTGCCCAGCAAAGACTTAATCGAGACTGCCTCGTGGTCCAACCATAAACGCGCCAGCTCATCCATGCCATGCCCATGCAAACCAGCATCCAGTGCATAAGACATCAGCATTGTGTCATCGAGGGCACCAATTTGAAACCCATGACGTCGCAGAACCTGAAGGTCAAATTTAGCATTTTGCCATATGCTTAACATATCATCTCTTGCTAGCACTGGACCAAGCATTTCGATGACCTTATCTAGAGCAAGTTGTTTTTTTCCATTCAAAACATCTTCACCAAGATCGAGTTGATTATGCCCATGCGCGAGCGGAATATAACCCGCACGCCCCGGCTGGGTCGCAATCGAAATGCCAACTAAGTTACATGTCATTGCATCGAGACCATCAGTTTCAGTATCGATGGCAAAACGGCCGGCGGAAATTGCCTCATTAATAAATGTCGACAGTGTCTCTTCGTCACAAATACAAATATATTGATCATGTATAATTTTTGGAAAAGACTGAGCAATAGCTGAGGGCCCTTGTGTAATTGTCTCTAAGAGGGCGTCATCATTTATAGCGTCATCCGGAGACAAAGCCTTAGACGCCGAACTCGTAGCAACAAGAGCTGTATCTGGAACAACATCATCGGGGTTAATATTATAACGCCGCGCAATACGATTAGTAATGGTATTAAATTCCATTGCCTTCAAGAAACCCAAAATTTGTTCAGCTGGCGGCGTGATAAGACGCATTTCATCCCAGCCACATGGCAAAGGTATATTTGTCCGCAAAGTGACAAGCTCACGGCTTAAGCGAGCCTGGTCTGCAAATGTGATTAGGCTCTCTCGGCGCTTTGGCTGTTTAATTTCTCCCGCGCGCGCCAAAAGCGTATCAAGGTCTCCATATTCCTCAATGAGCTGGGCCGCAGTCTTCACGCCAATACCTGGCACACCAGGGATATTATCAACACTATCGCCCGCTAATGATTGAACATCGATAACGCGCTCTGGCCCCACACCGAATTTTTCCGCGACCTCTGATGGGCCAATTTTTTTGTTTTTCATCGTGTCTAGCATATCAACACCGCCGCCCACCAATTGCATTAAATCTTTATCCGAAGACACAATCGTGACGCGCGCACCTTGGGCTGATGCCGCAACAGCATAACTGGCAATCAAATCATCAGCTTCAAATCCGACAAGTTCCACAGCTGGCACACCAAAGGCAGAGGTTGCTGATCGAACCAAGCCGAATTGAGGGATCAAGTCTTCTGGGGTCTCTGAGCGGTTGGCTTTATAAGCATCATAAATCTCATGTCTAAAATTACCGCCCGGAGGATCAAAAATTACGGCGAGGTGAGTTGGGCTCTCAGCACCAACCATCTCATCATGTAATTTCAGCAACATGTTGCAAAACCCAGATACAGCACCAACAGGCAAACCATCGCTTTTGCGCGTTAACGGTGGTAAAGCATGATAAGCCCGAAAGAGATAGCTTGATCCATCGACAAGATAGAGATGGTCAGCTTTGGTTAGGGTGCTGGTCGCGGGATTGGTCATAATTGCTCCTCTTTGTCGGCTATCATCGCAGTTTGTCGCCCCCAACAAAACCCCTCCCTGCGTGCCATTCACATCTTATTTGCTCCAAAACCCCAGCAATGCTAGATTGGTCAAAAGGAGACAATCTATGTCCGATACAAAAAATGCCATCCGCGCGCGTAATCTAAAAAAAACATATAAAGCGGCCAATAACCAACCACCCAAACACGCCCTACAAGGTATTGACCTCGATATTCCTCAGGGATCTATCTTTGGATTACTCGGGCCTAACGGGGCTGGCAAATCGACCTTTATCAATATTCTCGCCGGGCTTGTCATGAAAACCAGCGGAAATGTCGATGTATGGGGATTTGATATTGATGAAAACCCCCGTCAAGCGCGCGCCTCGATTGGGGTTGTACCCCAAGAACTTAACATTGATCCATTCTTTACACCCGCCGAAGCCATGGAAACACAGGCTGGCCTTTATGGCGTGCCCAAATCAGAGCGGCGTACCATGGAGATTCTAGCCGCAATGGGTTTAGAGGATAAAGCCAATGCATATGCCCGTACGCTCTCAGGCGGCATGCGCCGTCGCCTCTTAATGGCCAAAGCAATGGTTCATAACCCACCCATCTTAGTGCTCGACGAACCAACAGCAGGTGTCGACATTGAGTTGCGCAAACAATTATGGGAGCGCGTTGTGGAGATGAATAAACTTGGCGTAACCATCGTTTTAACCACGCATTACCTGGAAGAGGCTCAAGAACTATGTGATCGCATCGCCATTATCGACAATGGACAATTGGTTGCGTGTGACAATACGCAAGCGCTTTTGAACTTAATTGACAATAAGGCCCTTCACATAAGAACTGATAGCACATTAAAAGCGGCACCGAAATTAACCAATGCCCTATGCTCACTCGGTACCGATGGCTTGTTGGAAATAACTTTCAACCCAGCAGAAACTCATGTCGGTGACATTCTGCAACAACTCTCAGATGCAAAGATTAGCATCAATGACTTAACAACTGTTGGAGCTGACCTTGAAAATGTCTTTGTTAAACTCACTAGCAAATCAGCTGCTTAGAGCGAGATAGAAAGCGTGCATTTTAGTTTTGAGTAATCCATCACAAATTATGGCTCATAAAGTTGTCGCTATAACAGGTGGCGCCACAGGTATCGGCTTTGCGTTAGCCAAAGCAATGGGGCGACATGGCGCTAAGCTAGTCATAGGAGAGCCGCGCCAAGAATATTTAGATAAAGCACTTACTGAACTCCACGCGGAAAACATTGATGCCAGCGCTATCATACTAGATGTTATAGATATCGACAGCGTCAATGCTTTTGCCGAATTTGCATGGGCCACATATGGACAAGTCGACATACTCATTAATAATGCTGGTATTTCTGCTGCACACGGCATGATTGATAAAATTAATGTCGATGAAGCAAGACATGTTTTCGATGTCAATTTCTTTGGGGTCTGGCATGGCTGTTCTGTCTTTAGCAAATACATGCTTCAACAAGGAACGCCTGCCGCCATCTATAATGTTGCTTCGGAAAATGCCTTCTTTGTCGCCGTGCCCCAAAGCCCTGCCTATATTGCCTCCAAGCATGCTGTCTTTGGGCTAACGCAAAGTTTGCGTCATGACATGCCGGCCTTTATTCATCTTGGTACTATTTTTCCTGGCTTTGTCGAGACACCACTCACCGGTCCATCGAGCGTTGGCTACGCCATGAATGCGGATAAATTTTCAGAAATTATTATCCCGCAAATCATAGCCAATGAGCCTTACATCGTCTCCCATGCATTTAACAAAGTGCACATAGATGCACAGCATGCAGATATTTCTGCAGCCTTTTCCACTTACGCTCCACGATATGAAGGTGATGATCAATATGATGTCAAAGCGATGATCGCAAAACGAATAGCTAAGAAAGATAAGGGCGCGTAAGCATACTTTATACGGCTTGGCCCGCCGCAAAGCCTGAGGACCAAGCCCATTGGAAATTGTAACCACCCAAATGTCCGGTTACGTCCACAACCTCACCGACAAAGAAGAGTCCAGGCTGGTTGATCGCCTCCATTGTTTTTGATGAGAGCTGTTTAGTATCAACGCCACCTAACGTAACTTCCGCAGTACGATAACCTTCTGACCCAGCAGGCGTGAGCTGCCAGTGGTTTACCGCCTCTCCAAGTTTGCGCAAAACTTTATCGGAACACTCAGCGAGTCTACCCTTCACATTGACCGCATCGCATATATTTTGCGCCAAACGATTGGGCAAGATTTCGGCAAGCGTCGCTGTGATACTTTGTTTGGTTGCGTTTTTCTTAGCCATAAGCAAATGAGACGTGACGTCAACTTGTGGGGCTAAATCAACAATGATAGATCGACCCTCCCGCCAATAAGAGGAAATTTGCAAGATAGAGGGACCCGATAATCCGCGATGTGTAAACAAAAACCCTTCCGAGAAAGCAGCTTCTGCACAACTGACTTTTGCCTCAAGAGACAGCCCTGCCATTGCTTTGCAGCGCGCCAGAAGTTCATCTTGGAACGTCAAAGGCACTAATGCCGCCCGCGTTTCGCAAATTGCTAGTCCAAATTGACGGGCAATGTCATAGCCAAATTTCGTTGCACCAATTTTGGGAATGGACAAGCCCCCCGTCGCCACCACGAGTGATTGGGCATAAACGCGCCCACTTGTTGTTTCTAAACTATATAACTGGTCTCGATGGCTGATTTCTTCAATCGTTGTTTCGGTCCAAATATCAACCGTAGCATCCCGCGCTTCACGCAATAAAAGATCAATAATATCTTGCGCTGAATGATCGCAAAACAGCTGACCAAGGGTTTTCTCGTGATAAGCAATATTATGCCGTTCAACGAGTTCTATAAAATCTTCCGGACTGTATTGCCTTAATGCGGACTTAGCAAAATGTGGATTTTGTGAAATAAAATTATCAGCGCGGGTATGTATGTTTGTAAAATTACAACGACCGCCCCCAGAAATACGAATTTTCTCGCCAATCTTTCGAGCATGATCCAGCACAAGCACTCGGCGCCCGCGCTTGCCAGCAATTGCCGCACACATTAAACCAGCGGCACCGGCACCGATCACGATGACGTCAAAACTCTGACTTTCATTCTTCATCGTGCCCTATCGCTCATTATCCGTGACGCACAATGCGCGACGCCAAACCTGGGGATATGCGATTAATCCTATTTAGTAGCCCCGCCTTGCCGACATAAATATCTTCGCAGTTCGCAAGCCAAGCTTTCCAAAAAATACCCCCCAAATCTTCGGGTGAGATTTTACCCGTTCCGCGTCCGCGCGTCATATCTGTGTCGACCAAAGGTGGCACCAAATCGAATACACGAATAGATGACGCTTCAAGCTGGTAACGAAGTGTTTTTGTAAAAGAGCGGACAAAAGCCTTGGTCGCGCAATAAATGGGCGCATCCTGCTTTGGCTGAATCGCTAGTGCCGAGGAGACATTGACGATTGCCGCTTGTGGCGCCGCCTGTAAGAGAGGAAATAGCCCATCACATAAATGAACCATCGCATCCATATTGGTCTCCATCTCAGATGCATAATCTGCGTAATGCCAATCGCGCGCGAAGTCTCCCTCGTGCTGAAGACCTGCATTATTAATCAGAACCGATAAATCACGATGCGCCGTTTTAATCTGCTCGACGAGATCATCGCGCCCAGCGCGATCGGCGAGATCGCAAGCTATAAAAATTGCTCCAGTCGGAAGGTCGGCCGGTTGTGAGCGCCCAACGATAATGACCTCATTGCCCGCGTCAATAAATCGTGATGTTAAAGCGCGCCCAATGCCGCGCCCACCACCTGTTATAAGAACCTTATGTCCGTTTTTTTGCACCCTGCACCTCATTTTTCAAAGGACCCTCAGGTCCTATGACTCCTAAGTCTATTAAATCAATTCCTAGCAAACCGATCTTACACGAGAGTTATCCTATATTTCGTTAAAATACGCCTTTAAAGCCCAGTCGCATCCATTTTGGCAAAAATGCATTGCTGAACCGCCTCCGTCAACTTAAATTCAGGCCAAGCCCACCCCCATCGGTCGCGGATTTCAGCTATAATAAACTATTTATGGTCAGCTTGGTTTTTCCAAGCTATAACAATAACAATGCACCCGTAGCTCAGCTGGATAGAGCGCTGCCCTCCGAAGGCAGAGGTCAGAGGTTCAAAAGTTCTCAAACTGCGCGTGTTTTCAACGGATTAACCTGATAACGGCTTTTAGCAGCCTCCATTGGCTCCACTCTGGCTCCAATGAGGGAATAATGGCTGCAATCAGGAAGCATCGTAACAAGTGGCAGGTAAGGGTTCGGCGTAAAGGCCAACCGCTCATCTGTAAATCATTTAACCAGAAGGCCGACGCAGTAGCGTGGGCGCGAGAACAAGAAACCGCATTAGATAGAGGGCTTTTCATACGCCCCAATGCACCTGCACCTCCCAGCCTGAGTGCCGCAATAGAGCGTTATAAGAAAGAAGTCTCCGCGAGGAAGCGAGGCAACCGGGCAGAAGCCTACCGCCTGAGTGCCCTAGAACGCCACCCAATCGCCGCACAAGATATGTGTCGCGTCTCATCCCACACCATCGCCGATTATCGCAATGCGCGATTGAAGGTCGTGAGCCCCGCCAGTGTTCGGAAAGAACTCTACCTTCTCTCATCCATATTCAAGACCGCAGAGCGTGAATGGGGTTTTGAGGGGCTCGTCAATCCCATCGAACGCGTCACTATCCCGTCCGGCAAAACTAATCGCGGCAGACGACTAAACGCTGATGAAATGGGTGCCTTGCATGAGGCACTGGCAGGCTCGCCTCACCCGATGCTCAAATGGATTGTTATTGTGGCACTTGAAACGGCGATGCGCCGTGGCGAAATACTCTCTCTAGAGTGGTGCAATATTGACTTCGTAAGAAAACAGGCATTCCTGCCCAGAACAAAGAATGGTGAGAGCCGTTATATCCCGCTGACCAACAAAGCCTGCGAAGCCCTGCAACACGCAAATGCCGAAAGTGATGTTGTTTTCCCGATATCGCCAAACGCCGTTCGCTTGGCTTGGGAGCGCCTCAAGAAAAAGGCCAACATCGACCACATCCGTTTCCACGACCTTCGCCACGAGGCCATCTCTCGGCTTTTCGAAAAAGGACTAACTGTCCCCGAGGTTGCCTCTATCAGCGGACATAAAACACCCGCAATGCTATTTCGATACGCGCATGCTGATTTGAGGCGCATAAGTGATGTGATTTCACAATAAATAAAGCGTGAAGAGTCCTTATGGCCACTATTTCCATCGTGGGTAAGCGGAGGGGTTTAGCGCAAGTAGATGCAGGGCCCGCACAAGGGCGTTGGTGTTTACTAATAGAATAGAAGAGTTCTTTTTTGTGCTACCGCTAGGTTCCGTTTGGGGTGCGAATTACCCGCAGGGGAATCTAGCGCCAGAGGACCCGTGGGGTTTGCCTAAACTTACCATTTGCACCTTCAGACTTAACTTACATCTTCTCTTCTTAACTATAATCGCGCATCGTGTATTGCCTCTGTATTGAGGTTTAGTTTACGCTAATTTGTAATTTGTAATTTGGGAGTTTTCCATGAAACGCATTGTTTTCATCCTCGCCTTTACAGCAATTCATTTGGCGCAGTCCCATTGGGCTTATGCTTCTGGGCGGGCGCAAGAAGGCGAGGAAATAATCTCTAGTATTTTGGCTATGGGTGCTAATGCGCCTGCAATCGCTCCTCTGAGTGGTGAAGAGTCACTGGGCCGCTTTAAACACTTGGTAATTGCTAATGCTATGGTTATTGATGGAACAGGAGCGCCGCCTCAGGGACCTCTTTCAATACATATTAAAAATGACCGAATTACCGAAATCTCAGGCGTCGGCGTCACCTCAATGCACCTCAATGGCGCAGAATATGACGACGATGTAAAAGTTATTGATGCTGCAGGAAAGTATGTTTTGCCTGGGTTTATTGATGCTCATACCCATTACGGCACTCCGAGCCATATTTTTGGAGGGGCTCTGACTGACTCTGAATACGTTGGCAAGTTGCTGCTTGCTCACGGCATAACAACCGTGAGAGATGCGGGTGGTCTTATGGGGCTGGGTTGGACGCTAGAGCACAAAATTCGTGCTGAGGAGGGGGAAATCTCGTCACCTGACATCGAGTCTTATGCTTTGTTTCCAGAGACTGAAAACGACCCTAACGCTGCTATAAGATGGGTGCGAGCCGTTAAAAAACGCGGTGCGGATGGTATTAAGCTTCTAGGTGCTGCTCCTGATGTGGTGGCGGCTGTAATTAAAGAAGCAAAAAAACTTGGAATGAAGAGTATGTTTCACCACTCCCAAATTTCGGTAACGCGAACGACTGTTTTGGATAGTGCCGCGGCAGGCCTAGATTCAATGGAGCATTGGTAGAGTCTTCCAGAGGTAATGTTTGAATATCAGACCGTTCAAAACTATCCTCTAGATTATAATTATAATAATGAGCAGCTCCGCTTTGTTGAAGCTGGTAAACTTTG
>CBFHLW010000034.1:0-15565 GCA_965656805.1 Alphaproteobacteria bacterium | reverse complement strand
CCCAGTTGTTGGTGTTCCTCTGCCATTTATTTCTTATGGCGGTACATCGCTATTGACCTTAGCCATTACCATTGGTTTGATACTTTGTGTCGACCGACAGCCAACGGCCGATATTGGTAAATAAAGGCTATCAAACTTTATAGCTTTGGAGGGGGACATATGCGCATATTTAAAATCGTTGGGCTTTTGATCATCGTGATCGTGATCGTTGTTATCGCAAGAACTTTTATACCAAATCAAGCGGTGGTTAGAGATGACGCCGCCATTTATCTCGTTGATGTGCCACGCGCTCAGTCTCTGGAACTCATGAGCAAAGCTCTGACAATTGAAACGATCTCTTACGGGCGCGATAAACCAATATCGAGTGCAGCCTTTATAGCGTTTCATAAATTTTTAGAGAATAGTTTCCCACTCGTTCATGAACGTTTGAGTGTTGAGATTATTAATGATTTTAGTCTTTTATATCATTGGAAAGGAACCGGAAATAATGCCGATCTTCCAGTTCTTATTCTTGCTCATATGGATGTCGTTCCGGTTATTCCAGGCACGCAGAGTGAGTGGGATTATCCCCCTTTTAGCGGATTAAATGATGGTGATTATATTTGGGGACGCGGCGCGATTGACGACAAGCTTAATATAATTGCAAGCCTTCAGGCTGTAGAGCTTATGCTTCAGGCTGGACAAAATCCTTCACGTGATATTTATTTTGCCTTTGGCCATGACGAAGAACAAGGCGGTCTCGATGGCGCATTCGAAATTGCCAAACGCCTTAAAGAGCGCGGCATTCAAGCGGAATTTCTAATCGACGAGGGTGGTGCGGTTATCACTGACGTTGTACCTGGTTTAACAAAACCTGTTGCTATTATTAGTCCTGCTGAGAAAGGCATTGTCACTTTAGAACTTAAGGCACTCGGTCAAGGGGGGCATTCCTCTATGCCATCGCCAAACTCATCAATTGGTATTTTAGCCACGGCCATTACACAAATTGAAAGTAATCAATTTCCAAATGATTTTTCGCATACGCAAAGTTTCCTAGAAGCTATTGCCGATGAATTACCATTTACTCAGAGATTGATTATGAAAAATTTATGGCTATTTAAGCCCGTTGTTATGTCGTCCTTAGCTAAGGATCCCAGTGGACAAGCTGGTATGCGGACAACGACAGCAGTCACGGTGATTAGTGGGGGAGTAAAAGCAAATGTGTTGCCGATTTCGGCAACTGCGCTTGTCAACTTTCGGATTATGCCTGGCGAAACCCCAGAAACTGTTATGGCGCGGGTGATAGAGACAATTGATGATCAGCGCGTCGAAGTGCGTTATTCACAAACAGGCCAAAAGGGAATGGCGCCGTCACCAACATCCCCTTTGTCTGGTTTTGGTTGGGATTATTTAACAGCAGCTATTCACGATACAGCGGCTCCCGGGGAGGTTGTAATTGCGCCGCGGTTGCTTGTCGCGGCAACGGATACGCGTCACTATCGAGAGATTTCAGATAACCATTACCGGTTCAGCTGGTTTACGGCAAAACCAGAAGACTTACAACGTATCCATGGAACAAACGAGCGTATTGGCACCGATAATGTGATCGATGCCATTAAATTTTTCCATCGGTTTTTGAGTGGCCTATAGAAATAGTAAGATATGAACTTTATAGGAATGGTTATGGCGTAGGTTTAAGCAGAGCGTCTAATTTATTCTGATGATCGAGGGCATATAGGTCATCACAACCACCAATATGTTCGTCATTGATGAAAATTTGCGGAACTGTACGCACGCCATTAGCGCGTATTGTCATTTTTTCACGCTCGACTTGGTCGCCTGTGACATTAATTTCATTAAATGTGATTTTTTTTTGTTGCAACAAAGACTTTGCAGCATGGCAATAAGGACAAGTAGATGTTGTGTAGATGTCAATTTTTATCATGTCTTTTTTTGCCACAAAACGGATGCAAAAAACAAGTGCTAAAGAGAGGTTTATTCAATCGAGATTAATTAGAAAAGATTATGGACGCGCATCTTGATTGTTAATAAGGGCCGTATTGGTGAATGATTTGGCTAAGCGCACGGCAACATAACCATAACGGGTATCTATGATAATATTCTCTGGTACGACAAATCCAATATGCTCTATTTCAGTAAATTTTGCGCGAATTGGAGCCATTGTTTGTGCAAACTTTACGCTTTTTTCTCTAATACCGGCAATCGGGAGCCAAGCTATATTGCACTTCAGGGTGCTTTGCGCTTTATCTTCGTTTACGGGCGTGAGGGATGAAAGACGTAAACCATCAAATAATGTTTGTTCTCGCATGCAAGGAGAGCTTCCAGATGCTGCAAACATAGATGAAATAGGGTCTATGGTTTGCGTTGCGATTGTTTCAATATCGATTTTTTTGCTATCGACACGCTTTTTTGCCCATTTATTATTTGTTTCAAATGAAAGCGCTCGACCATTTTCATATATTAAATTGGCGAATTCAGCTTCACCATCTCTATTGACCCAAGAGGTTTTGGTCGAACGTGGTTGAAGGCTGTTTTCTAAAATATCTCCTTCAAATTTGGCCCCTGCCTTAAAGTCGCTTACAAAATCTACAATTCCGCTCGGCGTAAGATCAATATTTAATTGATAGCTTCGGTCTTGAGTGGTGATTGTGACATCAGCATTGGCAATTAAAAGTCCACCAAAATATAAGCTATATATGCCCGAATAATTTTTATGTGAAGATGATTGTTCGATGGAGGCTGGCAATAGGGTGTTGACCTCTATTTCATTGGCAAAAACACCCGATAACGATATGGCATTCAAGATGGCCAATCGTGTGATGAGTTTTAGTGCATTTAACTTTTTAAGAATGGCCATTCATTATTTTCCCGAGAAAATACTTTTGTTACTGTTTCGGTCAAAAATGATCCGAAACACTAGCAGTATGATCAACGAGATTAAGAAGAACAGAAAAATTTGCCCAAAATTTGTCGAGAGAATATCTTGTGCGGTTCTGTTAAAAGAAACGGAAACACCGTTTATAGTTGAATTAATGATGGATTTGGAACAGATGGTAAGAAGGCTGGCATAGACGGATTTCGCAACAACAGATGAGCGCCTGGCTAGAAAGAATAAAAGCGCAGACCATACACACACTGCGAAAAATATTTCCAGTGATGGAGGAAACCCTATGATATTCAGCCAATCTGACACTTAACCACCAATCAATTATGTGGTCAGAAAACACTAATTTTCGCTATAGGTCAATGATGGGATAGATTAGGACCACCCCATTAACTCAGATTCTGAAATTATACTTAATAAATCAATGCTTTGCGGTGTATCGTTTAAACATGGGACAACCGAAAAATGGCTACCATTATTGGACATGAAGGTCTCTTGGAGTTCTATTCCTATTTCTTCAAGCGTTTCGACACAGTCGGAGATAAATCCAGGTGTGATAACCAATATTTTTTTGACGCCTGATTGGCCGAGGGATTCAACTGTTTTATCCGTATAAGGTTCAAGCCATTTGGTAGGGCCAAATCGTGATTGGAATGTTGTGATCATTTGATCAGGGCTATAGCCCATTTGTTCTCTCAAAAGGCGGGTCGTCTTTTGACAGTGGCAATGATAAGGGTCACCTTTATCAAAATAGGCTTGGGGTAAGCCATGATAGGATAAGATAATTTTTTCAGGTTTCCAGCCTAAACCTCGGATATGTTTTTTAAGACTTTTTTCTAGCGCAGTAATAAAGGCAGGATGATCATGCCATGGCGGCGCGGTACGAATTGCAGGTTGCCATCTCATGCGCATCAGTGCACGGAAGACATGGTCATAAACAGAAGCGCTCGTAGATGCGCTATAATGCGGGTATAAGGCGACCACAGAAATACGGTCATATCCTTGTGCACGCATGTCTTTTAAAGTGTCCTCGATCGATGGTTTTCCATATCGCATGGCCCAAAAGACATCAGAGCGTCCCTTTAATTTTTTTTGCAGAAGTTCAGCTTGGCGACGCGTATAATAACGTAATGGGCTTTCATTCGTCTCTCTATTCCAAATCTTGGCATAAGCTTTGGCTGACTTACGAGGGCGTGTATTTAAAATAATACCGCGTAATATGGGTTGCCAGATAAGCGGCGAGGCTTCAATAACGCGTCGATCGCTTAAAAATTCTTTAAGATAAGGGCGTAAAGCCTTAGCGGTTGGATCCGTCGGTGTGCCTAAATTGACAATAAGCGTAGCTGTTTTGCCATGCCGAACATTTGGGTGTCCATCAGGAAGGCTCATAAAGCCACCGTCATATTCTCAACTTTGGCTTTAGAAATATTAAGATGGTCCCAAACTTCAAGAACAGCCTCAACAAGATCATCAATCATTTCATCTGTGTGAAGCGGTGAGGGGGTAATTCGTAATCGTTCAGAACCTCGCGGAACAGTTGGATAATTGATCGGTTGAATATATATACCGTGTTTATTCAATAATCTGTCTGAGGCGTGTTTACATAAAACCGGATCATAGACCATTAAAGGTACAATATGGGTTTGCGTCATTAAAACTGGTAAGCCAGCATTAAACAATTTTTGTTTGAGCTGGTTTGCTCGATCTTGGTGTTGAATGCGAAGCTCATTATGAGTACGAACGTAGCGCATGCTCTCAATGGCACCAGCCGCGATTGTTGGCGGTAATGCTGTTGTGAAAATAAAGCCGGGCGCATAAGAACGAATGGCGTCCACCATTTTTTGTGTGCCTGTGATATAGCCACCCATAACACCAAATGCTTTTGCCAGCGTACCTTCGATAATGCTGAGACGATCCATTACACCATCTCTATCGGCAATGCCGCCACCTTCAAGACCATACATTCCAACGGCATGAACTTCGTCCAGATATGTCATTGCATTGTATTTGTCTGCAAGATCGCAAATGGCGGCAATCGGTGCGATGTCTCCATCCATTGAGTAAACTGACTCAAAAGCAATAATTTTAGGTCGGTTAATGTCGGTTTCCTTAAGCAATTCTTCAAGATGCTCTAAATCATTGTGCCGCCAAACCCGCTTTACAGCCGATCCATTGCGAATACCGGCAATCATTGAGGCATGGTTCAACTCATCTGAAAGTATGATGCAATCTGGCAATAATTTGCTCAGGGTCGAAAGGGTCGCATCATTTGAAATATAACCTGAGGTAAACACCAAAGCCGCTTCTTTTTTGTGGAGGTCGGCAAGTTCTTTTTCCAGCTCAACCATAAGGTGGTGTGTGCCAGAAATATTGCGTGTGCCACCTGCGCCTGCGCCGAGCTGATCAATTGCGTTTTTCATGGCATTCATAACTGAGTCATTTTGGCCCATGCCAAGATAATCATTAGAACACCAGACTATGATATCATGAGGCTCACCTGAGGTATAATCAATGGCGCGCGGAAATTCCTTCGCTTGACGGGCGAGGTTGGTAAATACGCGATAACGGCCTTCATCTTTAAGAGCTTGTAAGGCCGACGCAAAATGTTGCTCGTATATATCAGTCATTATCTGATCAACTTACTGTTGCTAAAGCTCAAAACTGTATCAATGATATAGCACCGCAAAACTAAAAAGCCCAGAAAAACAGGCTTAAAACCCCTAAAAGGGCAAAATTGCCGCAGTTGACGCATTCGAAAGGCCCACTGTGCAGTCAATTTTGAGTATTACTCGGTCGCTTCCTTGCGTACAAAGGTAACCGAGTACATTTCTTCCCCTTCGAAAAGGTCTTTAGGTTCCTCAACACCTTCAATCATCATGAAGCGTCGGGCGGTAATTTGACCCTCCATCCTATATCCGCGTGCGCTCATATTGCGACGATGAAATTCCATCGCGGCAGGCGTGAAGTCCCTAGCAAGGACAGTGATACGTTCAGGTTGTTCGATTTTATCCGTCATGTGATCCTCAAATGTTTCGCCAAAATTAACTTTTCTCAAGCCATATGTCGAGATACATAAGTCAGATAAATGACTTTTTACTTAATAAGATCCAAGTGTAGCATAACGATCGGTATGATAATTTGCATCTCCAAGCGTTTGCGCTTGAACGCGCGCACGTTTGATGAAAAGACCGACATCAACAGCATCGGTCATGCCAATGCCGCCATGCATTTGAACACCTTCATTTGTGATCAGTCGTGCTGTTTCAGATAAGCGCGCTTTTGCCAAACTGGCAGCACGTTGAACATCATTTCGGTTCTCTTCTAACGCGGCTAGACCATCGAGAACGACAGATTGGGCAATCTCAATTTGGCAAAACATCTCAGCTGCACGGTGTTGTAGAGCCTGAAAAGTCCCAATAATTTCTCCAAATTGCTTGCGGTCTTTTAAGTATTGGAGAGTTGTATCAAAGACAGTTTCAACGCCACCCAACATTTCTGCTGAAATGATGATGCGACCTAAATCAAGAACTTTTTCAAGACTTACAGACGCCCCGCCAAGCTCACCAAGCAGGTTGTTAGCAGGAACTTTAACAGCATCTAATGAAATATTGGCTGCATTACGACTATCAACCATCAATGTTCTACTAATGCTGACACCAGGTGTATTTGCATCAACCACAAAAAGGCTAACGCCTTGTGCATCGTCTTTGTCCCCGCTTGTGCGAGCAACAATAATCAGTTTATTCGCAATATGGCCATCGAGTACGAATGTCTTTTCACCGGAAATAATAAAGCTATCTCCCTCTTTATTTGCTCTTGTAGCAATTGAAGTTGGGCGGTGATGCGCGCTTTCCTCAAGTGCGAGGGCGAGGAGAAGCGAACCGTCAGCAACTTTTGGGAGTAAGGATTGCTTTTGTTCTTCGTTTCCAAACTCCAAAATTAAGCCAGCGCCAAGGCATGATGTCGAAAACAATGGTGTTGCCGCCAGTGTTTTGCCAGCCTCTTCCATAACGATACCAAGTCCAAAACCTGTTCCCCCATAATTTTCAGGGATCAAGATACCAGCAAATCCAAGCTCAACAATTTGTTGCCAAACCGCATTGTCATAGCCATCAGGGTTATTTTCATCGCGTATTTTTCTTAGATTTGCAGTCGGCACTTGCTCAGAAAAGAATTGGGCGGCCATGTCACGCAACATGTTTTGTTCTTCGGTTAATACGAAGGCCATAGGGATCTCCTTAAAATTTATCCGCCTGCTAGGCTTTTTTGGCTTCGGGTAAACCGAGCACGCGTTTAGAAATAACGTTTAATTGAACTTCTGAGGTGCCGCCTTCAATCGAGTTACCTTTTGAGCGGAGCCATGAACGCGTAACTGCAAGTTCGCGACCATCAAAGCCATCACCTTCCCAGCCAAGCGCTTGCGTGCCCATGACATCAAGAAGAAGTTCAAAGCGGCGTTTGTTCAACTCAGTTCCATAATATTTAAACATGGAGGCTGCCGCTCCAGGGCCTTGCCCGGCTTTTGCTTGTTCGGCACTCCGGCGCAGGCTCAAACCAAATGCGTGTTGGTCCATTTTATGGTGCGAAATGGCGTCACGAATAGTTGGATTAGCTATCTTACCATTGGCTTCACCAAAGTTCTCTTTGGCCATGACTTCCATACCACCCATAGATGCTGCCCCAGCCCCCATATTCATAGATGAAATCATGGTGCGTTCATGCTCGAGAAGGCGCTTGGCAATGGTCCACCCTTTGTTGAGCTCGCCAACTAAATTTTCTTTTGGCACTTTTACATCCGTGAGGAATGTCTCACAAAACGGGGAGGCGCCAGAAATGAGTTTAATCGGGCGAGCTTCTACACCTGGGTCATCCATATCGATCAGGAGAAATGAAATGCCATCATGCTTAACGCTTGTGTCTGTACGAACAAGGCAGAAAATCCAGTCGCATTTGTCAGCGTATGATGTCCATACTTTTTGGCCATTGACCAAATAGTGGTCGCCTTTATCTTCTGCACGTGTTTGAAGCCCAGCCAGATCAGACCCAGCTCCTGGCTCTGAGTATCCTTGGCACCAACGAATTTCACCACGTAGGATCTGAGGAATATATTTTTTCTTTTGTTCTTCACTTGCAAATTCGAGAAGTGCTGGGCCAAGCATCCATACACCAAAACTGGTGAGTGCAGGACGT
This sequence comes from Alphaproteobacteria bacterium, assembly GCA_965656805.1. Lineage (GTDB taxonomy): Bacteria > Pseudomonadota > Alphaproteobacteria > RS24 > RS24 > JAYODZ01. Next base: position 7,491 of record CBFHLW010000034.1, on the reverse strand, counting down.
GCCTGGATACGCGCTAATTCTTCTTTAAGAATTTTATCTTGCGCTTTGTCGAGGCCGCCACCGCCATATTCTGCTGGCCATGTTGGTGCTGTCCAGCCGCGAGCAGCCATACGGTCTAGCCAAAGCTTAGAGTCAGGGTTTGGGAAATGCGCGTTGCGTCCGCCCCAGGGCATTTCGCGCTCTGGCATTGGTGTGCGCATTGATTCTGGGCAGTTCTCTTCAAGCCATGCACGTGTTTCTGTGCGAAATTGTTCTAAAGCATCCATGATAAACTCCGTAATTTCTTAGAATGACAGTTTAGCGCGTTACCGACGAATAACAAGTCAGCACCTTTTTTATTCAATATTTAATGAGAGCGGCATTGGGTCGCATATTTTGTCTCAGGTTCGTCTTTGTGCTGAGATATCTAGTTTGATGCGCCCCTTTTATTCGCCGCCAGTCCCAGTAATGACGTGACGTTTGATGGTTTCACCTTTTGCATAGCTTTGTAAGCTCTCAGATACTGAAACATATCGCCCATAATCGGCCCCTTTGGTGTGGGCAGCGGCATGTGGCGTGGCCGTAACATTGTCTAGGCTGAGAAAATCAAACCTCGAGCCCCGAAATATGCCACCGCGGTCAGGGTCTTCTTCGGGGGCCGTCACATCCGTTGGGTATCGATACCATGTATCAATCGTCGCCCCGGCTATGGTTTTGTTTGCAAGCGCATTAAAAAAAGATTCTTCTTCAATCACTTCTCCACGCGCAACATTAATAATATGGCAATTCGGTTTCATGGCTGCAAATTGATCAGCCCCAATCATGTCTTGGGTTTCCTCATTGAGGTCACATGTCAAAACAATATAGTCACTTTCCTGGCATAGACGATCAAGGTCCGGGCGGGTGCCGATCCATGACAGAGGAGCCGGTGTTTCATTGCGGTGAGATCGCGCAATAGCAATCACATTCATATCAAAAGCCTCAGCTCGTTTAGCAACGGCCTGTGCTATCTCGCCGTAGCCGATAAGCCCAATCGTTTTACGTGCCACATCGTTATGAAACGCTTCGAGAGAGGTATTGCGCCCTCCGCGGGACCAGTCCCCTTTGCTTTTTAAATTATGTGATAGCGTGCTGATTTCCGTTGCTTGGTTAAGAATTGCGGCCATCACATATTCAGCAATTGGTGCTGCGTGCCCACTGGCATTGCAAAATATGAGGTCTTTGGGCAATTGCGCGGGGTCAATCCAATCAACGCCCACCCAGGGCTGACAAACCAGCTTTAGGTTTTTGCCAAGCATGAGAGCGCCAAAGTTACCAGGTGTCAGAACAAAGTCGGGGCTGATAATGGCAGCCTCTACTTTGCTGATAATTTCATCGCGCATATCTTCACCATCGGCATTTGTCCAGCCAATGACATTCCAGCCAGGAAGACTATTTTGAATGAGCGGAATGAAATCTGTACCTGTTATGCCGAAAACGGCAACACTTCTTTCATTATTCATCATGGCTCACATATATAAATTTGCTTTTGTCAGATAAGAATAGCAAGAGTTACGCCCGACTGGCCAATTGCTCAACAGCAAATGCTGCCACCGACTTGTAGTCAGCTTTACCATTGGGGGCTCTAAAAGGAGGGCCATCCGTAAAAATATGCTTTGGTGTTTTATAAGCTGCTAGCTTGGATTTTGTGAATGCCTTGAGCTCATCCTCATCGAGTGTCGCGCCATCAACCAATGTCACCACAGCGGTTACAGCTTGCCCCCATTTTTCATCAGCGACCCCAACAACCAATGCGTCATCAACACTATCATGGAGTTTTAGGGCTTCTTCGACTTCTTCTGGGTAGATCTTTTCACCCGCGGAATTAATGCAGACGGAACCGCGACCAAGCAAGGTCAGTGTACCATCTTCAGCAACTAGACAATAATCCCCCGGAATAGAATAGCGGTGGTTGCCTATCATTTTAAATGTTTTGGCTGTTTTTGCTTCGTCTTTGTAATAACCAAGCGGTACGGGCCCGCCAAAAGCAATAAAGCCTGGCTTATCGCTACCCCATGGGATCTCGATATCATTTTCATCGAATACTTTGCAATATTCATTTGTTTTGAATTCAGCCGTTTTAACAGGCATATCTTTCATTGTGAGCGAAGATCCAAAGCCAATGGCTTCTGATGAACCAAAACTATCAGCTAATATAACTTGGGGGATATGTTTAATGAGTCCTTGTTTGATTTCCATGCTCCACATCACACCCGAAGAAATAATACCCCCGAGACTATCAAGATTGTATTTCCCAGGATTTTTTTCTAGCTCTTGAAGCATGGGTTTTGCAAAAGCATCACCAACAATCGCCATGTTGTTTACTTTCCGTCGCTCAACTGTTTCCCATAATTCGGCGGGGTCGAGCGATGGGGCGTTAAGCGTAACAATTGTCCCCCCCATCATCAGAGCGTTCATGGCTGTGAATAGGCCGGTGCCGTGCATGAGTGGGCAGGCGGGGATAAAGGTTTCGCCAGTTCCTTGTGATTTCAAAAATTCAACCAACTCGTCATAGCTTTCTGGCACGTCGCCAAGCGCGCGTAATGTCAGCGTTTGTGCTTCACGTAAATTATGATGTTCCCACATTACCCCTTTGGGCATTCCCGTGGTGCCGCCAGTATAGAGCAGGAGAAGGTCAGAGCCTGAGCGCTCAATGTCGAGGTTTTCACCATTTCCATTTGTGGTTAATGTCTCGTAGCCAATAACACCATTTGGTTTATCCTCTGTTCCATCAACTTCAATCCATAACTTTACCTTTGGAAGCCGGTCCATGAGTTGCAAAATATTATCTCTAAATTCTGCGCCATAAACGACCACTGTTGCATCGGAATTATCAAAGATATAATGCACTTCGTCGGCAACATAACGATAGTTTACATTGACATGTGCAAGGCGGGCTCTAAAGCAAGCGGCAAGTGTTTCTGTATATTCGGGCCGGTTGCGCATATAGAAGCCAACCTTATCTCCATAAACTGCGCCATGTTCCAGCATATTACGCGCAAGATTATTGCTGCGTTTATCCAATTCTTGCCATGTGATGACGCGCTCACCATGGATGAGTGCGGGATGCCCCTCTGGCATTAGCGGTATAATCGTATCTAAAATATCCCCAAAATTCCACTGCATGTTACTCTCCCCCCAGGAATTATATTGCGTTGCTAAATTCTTGACTAAAACAGTATGGGAATACAAGTCCTAGTTTTCTCAAATTTTACAAAAAAGACAAATTGCGCAGGCTAAACTGCCAATTGTCATATTTTTTATTCACAAACTGAGATAGTGTGGAATTCAAGTTTTTAATTTTATGTAAATCTGTATCTGTATTCAAATTCCATATAATGATGAATAGGTGAGGGTTATGTTTTTAGCGATAGGTTCTGTTATTGCCGGTCTCGTGCTTTTAGCTGGTGCGGGCGAAGCATTTGTTCGAAGTGCGATTACTGTTGCCTCGCGCCTTAGTATATCCCCTATGGTAATTGGTTTAACAATTGTTGCTTTTGGCACATCTTTGCCCGAGCTCATGGTGTCTCTGCAAGCGGTTACTTCTGGGCAATCGGATATAGCCGTGGGCAATGTTGTGGGAAGCAATATTGCGAATGTTCTGCTTGTTTTAGGGGCTGCTGCAGTGATTAGCCCATTTATTTGCGACCTTCAGACTATTCGCCGTGATGGCGCTTTTATGATTGGTGCAACGCTTTTCCTCGTTGGCGTTAGTTTTATTGGTGATGTGCCGCGTTTTTTCGGCATAGGAATGTTATTGATTTTGGGTATTATCGTTGTTGTGCAAGTGCGGTCAGGCGATGAGCCTGAGGTCGAGGATGTTGAGCATGTTTTGCCTGGCGGTCTCCTCTTAAATGTGCCGCTGATGATTATTGCCCTGGGTGGCGTTGTTTGGGGTGCCGACCTACTTATTTTAGGTGCTATCGATATCGCAACTTTTATTGGTGTCAGTGAGGCCGTGATTGGTTTAACTGTTGTTGCCGTTGGGACATCATTACCTGAGCTTGTGGTCTCTATCATTGCAGCGCTTCGCGGCCATGCTGCCGTTGCTGTCGGCAATGTAATTGGAAGCAATATCTTTAATATTTTGCTTATTCTTGGGGCTGCGGCAGCCATTGGTCCATTATCTATTTCGGCTGAAATTGCTGGCCGGGATATTTGGGTCATGCTGGTATCTAGTTCGGTAATGCTTTACTTCCTACGTTCGGGCGCATTTTTGTCTCGCCGAGAGGGCTTGGTCGCGCTGGGATTATATTTGAGTTATAATCTTTATCTATTTAATACCATTTCCTAGGTCTGCTAATGACCCTAGTTGGTCAGATCTTCTGATTTCAATAGACCAAGGCGATTAAACATGTTAGCGATTTTTGATGAATAGCGTAAGCTATCCAAAACATAAAATGCTATTAGGAGTTTTGATGAGACACCTGAGATCTGATTATCGACGAAAAATCTGACGGCGACGACGTCAGTGCGCTGTTGCGCGATGTTCGATTAGATTTACAGGAAACTTATTTATGACTATTTTACCTTATTGCCCCACATGGGATGCTGCGATTTCAGAACTCCTCGATCAGTCGATGGGCTCTGGGCGTTTTGCGCGTACAGCTGAGAGATTACGTGAACATAATCATAAGATTGATGAAGCCTGTTTCATAATGCTGGATGAGGTGGAGCACTTGCGCGCATCTATCAGCTTTTGGCCGCTCTTAATTGGCGATGTGCCGGCACTTTTGTTAGGACCTTTGGCGGTAAGACCCATTGATCAAGGTAAAGGCTATGGTCAAACCTTAATGGCGCATGCCTTGGGGGTTATAGATGAGCGAATGCCACAGCCTGTTTTATTGGTAGGGGATGAGCCTTATTATCGTCGAGCAGGGTTTGGCGTTATATCCGAGCAGGTGTCATTGCCTGGACCAGTTGATCGCGCACGTCTTTTGGTAAGGTCGCATCAGATACCTACATCAGAATTTCATGGCAGAGTCGTTCCTGCATCTTATCTTATGACTTAATTGCATTATATTGAAACTATAAGAGGAGATGCAAATGTCAGATGATGTTGTAGCTATGGGCATTGGGCATATTGTCAATGCTGCACAAAAAGCCAGTCAAACTGCACAAGAGCAGGGCGTAACACCAAAGCAGCGCGTTATACCGCCAGTGCACCTTTGGGAGCCTGATTATTGCGGTGATATTGGGCTTAAAATCGCCTATGACGGACAGTGGTCCTATGCTGGATCGCCGATTGGGCGGCAAAAGCTCGTGGATCTTTTCTCGACCATACTCAGATTTGATGATGACGGAGAATATTACCTTGTTACGCCTGCAGAAAAAATTCGCGTAGAAGTTGAGGATGCACCTTTTATTGCGATTGCCATGACTGTTTTGGGGCAGGGGATTGATCAAATCATTCATTTTTCGACAAATGTTGGCGACAATGTTGAGGCCAGTGAGGCGCACCCACTTCGATTTGTCATTGACCCTGAAACACAGACCCCCGCCCCCTATGTGCATATTCGGGCGCGGTTGGAGGCGCGGATCAATCGCCCCGTATTCTATGATCTGGTTAATCTTGGCTCAACGCATGAGGGGCACTTTGGTGTATGGAGTGATGGTGTGTTCTTCCCGATGATGCCTGCTGACGAGCTGGACCTTTAAAGTGCGTGCATATCGGTCATTGTTAAGTTCTGTCATTAATCCAGACATGCCTACTGTTGAAGAGTTAATGTTAGGGGATGCAGACCATGGCGATCACTCCTTAAACAAACTTGACCCAATAAGCCTTTCATTAAAGCCGGCGGCGGTTCTCATGCCCATTGTCGAGCGTCCCTCAGGTCCACATATGATTTTGACGGTTCGTGCTACGCATTTGCCAAAACACTCTGGGCAAGTGGCGTTTCCGGGCGGAAAAATTGAGGCCAGCGACCCAACACCCGGTCATGCCGCTTTACGCGAGACACATGAAGAAATTGGCATTCATCCTGATTATGTTGAACTGATTGGAGTGCTTGATAGTTATCAAACCGGCACGGCATACCGGGTCTTGCCAGTTTTAGGTTTTGTTAAGAATGGTTTTTCGTTTGAGATTGAGCAAAATGAGGTCTCCGATATTTTTGAAGTGCCGTTAGATTTTATATTGGATGAGAGAAATCATCATATCGAATCGCGGCAATTTGACGGACAAAATCGATATTTTTATGCGATGCATTATAATAATTATTACATATGGGGTGCGACCGCAGGCATGATCCATAATCTGACAAACCGTTTAAATGGAGGCGTAAAGTTATGATACGTATTATTCTTTGGAACTTATTTTTGTTTGCCTTGCCATTTATTATCTCGGGTTTATGGTCGCGATGGTTAAATAAAGAACGCCCTCCTGAAAAGCGTATTCGTAACATTGCCATATCCGCTGTTGTTGGATCTGTTTTGGTTGTCTCAAGCCTCATTTATTATCGTGTGGTATCGACGAGTTCACCAGAGGGGGTCTATGTGCCGCCGAAGTTTGAGAATGGTGAAGTGGTTCCAGGACATTACGAGTAAGCTTTGAGTTCTCTATGAGCGAGGCTGAATAAATGTCTAACTCTTTAAATAAAGCAATGCAATTAAACCCCATGCCAGATTGGTTGCGCGCTGAAGAAATTCAAGCGGTGTTTAAATTAATTGAAGATGCTGGTTATCTTGTGCGGGCTGTTGGGGGGTGCGTGCGCGATACATTATTAGATGGTCAAGACCATCCCGATATTGATATGGCGACAACTATGCCCGCTGATGATCTTCTTGCTTTGTGTCGTCTTAAAGGGGTGACGTGTATTCCAACGGGTTTGCTACATGGAACGGTTACACTTCATTTTTTTGACGCGGCAGGCGTCGTTCATGCTTTTGAAATTACGACATTGCGCAAAGACATTGAAACAGATGGTCGGCACGCCAATGTGGCTTTCACAAATGATTGGCTTGAAGATGCCAAGCGCCGTGATTTAACTGTCAATGCCCTTTATGCGGACGCTTTGGGGCATGTCTATGATCCGCTTGAAGCAGTTGGGCAAAGTGGTTTGTCTGACTTAAAGCAACGCAAAATTTGTTTTATTGGTCGGGCCGATCAGCGCATTCAGGAAGATTACTTGCGCATTTTAAGATTTTTCCGGCTTCATTTTAAGTTGACCCCAGAGGCTGATATTGACGCAGATGGTCTTGCGGCATGTCTGCGGTTAAAGGGGAAGTTGGCGACATTGTCGCGCGAACGTATACGCGACGAAATGTTTAAAATTTTAGCGTTACCCCATGCTAATGACGCATTGGTGTTTTTTCACCAATATGGTTTCTTAACCGATCTGCTTGGCGTTGAGCAAGTTGCGGATGTCAGCAAATTGAGCGCGCTCAACAATATTAAGTTAGATGACATTGCTTTTTTTCGGTTAGGCGCTCTATTGGTGAGGGCACAGGATGTAGCAAAACTTCGGACTGCTG
>CBFHLW010000033.1:0-15655 GCA_965656805.1 Alphaproteobacteria bacterium | reverse complement strand
ATGTTCTTAAAAATGGCATTATTTCCTTTACACTTTTGGTTAGTACCCGCTTATAGCTATGCCCCATCAGTTGTCTCAGCATTAATGGCGGCAACAGCAACCAAAGTATCCGTTTATGTTCTCATCAGATTTTTGTTTGGTGTTTTTGGTTTAGACTTTCCGGGTATGGATAGTCTGCTCGGTGTCTTTCTTTTGGGGCTTGGTATTCTTGGAGCGCTTATTGGAACACTTGCGGCTATTAGCGAGACAGACCTTAAGCGTCTTTTTGCGCAGTCATCCATCGCCCAATTGGGGTATATGGCGATTGGTCTTGGCCTTGCGAGCAAATCAGGGCTTGCAGCTAGCTTTATTCATTTATTTAATCATGCCCTCATTAAGGGGGCCATTTTTCTTGCCCTTGGCACAATTGCAGCTCAGGTTGGACGTGTCACCATGTCCAATATTCAAGGTGCGGCAAAGCAAATTCCAATGACCATTGCAGCCATTCTCTTTGGTGGCTTGGCTCTCATCGGCCTTCCGCTCACAGCAGGTTTTATTTCAAAACTATATTTACTGCGCGCAATCATTGAAAATGGCGCCTGGGTAGTGGCTGCCTTTACGGTTATCAGCTCCATTCTTGCGCTCATTTATGTTTGGAAAATCGTTGAAGTTGCTTATTTAAACGATCGCCCTAAAGGCGCACCTGTTTTAACCGAAACACCCGCACAATGGGTTGGTGCTTGGATTTTAGTAATCGCCACTATCTATTTTGGTGTTCAATCAGAGGTAGTCGTTGATGCAGCTTTTGCTGCTGCCGATATGCTCATTGGGGGTAAGCAATAATGTCTGACCTTATCCTTGCCTTACTTTTCTTGCCTCTGCTTGCTGCTGCCACAACAGTGCTCTTACGCGATGCACCCAATCTACGTGATGGTGCTTCTGTCGCCATTGGCATTGCCACAGCAATTTGCGCGATACAACTTTTTCAAATGGTGTCATCAGGACAATCTGAAGCGCTGGTGCTTTTTGATTTTGCCCCAGGCCTATCTATCGGCTTCACGCCTGAACCGCTGGGCGCGCTATTCGCGCTCGTTGCCGGTTGCTTATGGCCATTGGCGACATTGTACTCTATCGGTTATATGCGTGGCGCAGATGAAAAAAATCATGCAAGGTTTTTTACTTTTTATGCCATTGCCATACACGCCGCCATGGGCATTGCTTTAGCCGATGGCCTACTCACATTATTCATTTTTTACGAAATTTTGACGTTTTCAACTTACCCATTGGTTGTTCATAAAGGCAATGCTGATGCAAAAGCCTCTGGTCGTATCTATCTTGGTATATTGGTCGCTACATCCGTTACCTTCTTATTGCTTGGCATTATTGCGGTTTGGGGCATAGGCGGCAATTTAACCTTTACAGAAGGTGGGGTTTTAGCTGGTCGCTTGGACCCACGTTTTGCGCCCATTCTTCTTGCCTTATTCGCCTTTGGTATTGGCAAGGCGGCGCTGATGCCATTTCATCGGTGGTTGCCGGCAGCTATGGTCGCCCCGACACCTGTCAGCGCGCTTTTGCACGCTGTTGCCGTTGTTAAAGCAGGTGTGTTTAGCGTTCTCAAAATTGTTATCTATATATTTGGCACTGACTTCCTCCTCGAAACAGGCGCAAGTGAGTGGTTAATTTGGTTGGCGTGTTTTACAATCATCTCGGCATCTTTGGTGGCCATGAGTAAAACAAACCTTAAATCCCGTTTGGCTTATTCAACAATTAGTCAATTATCCTATGTGGTTTTGGGCGCTGCAATTGCTACATCGATTGCTGTTCAAGGCGCAGCGCTGCACATCGCTATGCATGCGGCAGGCAAAATTACCCTGTTTTTCTGTGCTGGCGCAATTTATGTCGCGCATCACCACTCCGACTTAAAAGACATGGATGGTCTTGGCCGACGCATGCCCATTACCTTTGCCTGTTTTGCTTTAGGTGCATTATCCATCATTGGCATTCCTCCACTCGGCGGGTCGTGGTCGAAATTCATGATCATGATGGGCGCATTAGATGCTGGATATTTGTTTGTGATATTCGTGCTGATCGTCTCTTCATTGTTGAACCTATATTATTTAGGCCAACCCATCATTCGCGGTTTCTTTGCCGAATCTAAAGGCGAAGAAGGTTTTGCTGAAGCTCCTGTTTCAATGCTGATTCCATTGATAACAACCGCCCTGATATCGGTCGGGCTCTTTTTCTATGCAGATTATTTTATTCTTTCATTTAAAGGGGTAACCCCGTGAGTGACACCAATCCAACCTTAACGCCAACAGGAAAAAAAGCCGCCTTGGTGATTGTCAGCTTGTCTTTTTTATTGGGATTTCTTGACATATTTGATATTCGCTATGGCAAGTCCCCCGCAGAAGATGCTTTTTTATTTTATGGCATATTCGGATTTGGTGCATTTTTAACAGTCGTGATTGCTGGTGTCTTATTGAGAAAACTGATCATGCGGGCGGAGGACTATTATGACGCTGATTGATTTGCCGCCTGGTGTTATCCTCATTTTAGGGGCAATCATTGTCCCGTTTCTCTCGCATCGTCCACGCCAAATCTGGATGCTTGGTCTAATCACACTATCGGCCCTACAGGCATGGAGTTTAACACCTGGCATTCACCTGGAGACAAGCATAATCGGCCTCGATCTTATTTTGAACCGTGCTAATGCTTTTACCCAACCTTTTTCATTGGTCTTTCATATAGCGGCTGCAATTAACGTGTTTTACGCTATGAACGGCAAGTCTCGTGTGACAGATGCCTCGGGCCTAGCCTATGCAGGTGCCGCTATTGCCGCTTTATTCGCAGGCGATTTCGCAACCTTATTTATCTATTGGGAATTGACGGCAATCACCTCTGTGCTTCTTATTCTTCAGGGCACATCGCAGCGTCGCCTAGGGGCGGCTATGCGTTACCTCCTCATGCAAGTTACCTCGGGTGTTGTTTTGCTTGGCGGGGCGGCTCTGCTATGGGATCAAGGCGCGGGCTTGGTGATCGGACCTCTTGATGCAACATCATTGGCGGGCGGCATGATTTTGTTTGCCTTTGGGATTAAAGCCGCCTTTCCTCTCTTAAATGGCTGGCTACAAGACGCCTATCCTGAAGCAAGCGTATCGGGCACCGTCATGCTCAGCGCTTTTACAACGAAATTATCCATTTTTATGCTCGCACAATGTTTTGTCGGATTAGAGTGGTTAATTTATATCGGCGCCATTATGGCTGTTTTCCCAGTCTTATTTGCTGCAGTTGAAAATGACCTACGACGGGTTCTCGCTTTTTCACTAAATAGCCAACTTGGATTTATGGTGGTCGGTATTGGTATCGGGACAGAACTCGCCCTTAACGGAACAGTCGCACATGCTTTTGCCAGCACTCTTTATAAAGGCCTTCTCTTTATGACGATGGGAGCGGTGCTTTTGCGGGCAGGCACAACAAAAGTAAGCGAGCTCGGCGGCCTATGGCGCTCGATGCCTTTGACGGCAAGCTTCTGCATTATTGGCGCCTTATCCATTTCGTCTTTCCCACTCTTTAGCGGATTTGTCACCAAGTCCCTAACGATTGGCGCGACCCTTTATGAGGGACATTTTTATGTCTGGCTGGCGCTTATCTTTGCCTCTATTGGCGCGCTTCAAAATGTCGGTATAAGAATTCCGTATTTCACATTCTTTGGAAATAAGCGTAGCGAAAAACTGAAAGAAGCACCTCGCACCATGCTCTTTGCCATGGCGCTTGCTTCGGGGTTATGTATCGTGATTGGTCTATATCCACAGCCACTTTATGCATTATTACCCTATGAGGTAACTTATACAGCTTGGAGTGCAAGCCATGTGCTCAGCGAATTACAGCTTCTTATGTTTGGCACACTGGCGTTTGTCTTTATGTTAGTACGCGGACTTACCCCCCCCGCAATTGATTCTACTTTGCTCAATTCAGATTGGTTTTTCCGTAAACTTGCACCAAAAATTATTATGACGATATTCCGCCCCCTTTGGGCAAGTTACTCAATCCTCATTCATGGCCTGAAAACGATCACATTCGATCTTATTCATTATTTTATGACCCATTTACGTTTATCAGGTTTTGGACCAGGGGCGATGGGAACAGGACTAGCGGGCGCCATATTCTTAGCTATTTTTACAATTCTTTTGGCTTTAAAATTCAGCATTGAATAATGGTCTATGAATACTGTCAAATTGCAAAAATAGAAATTTTTCTATAACGCCATATGATAATAAAAAAAGGTGCCGGGAAATTTCCCGACACCCTTTTAAAAACATCATCTCTTAACAAAGAGCCGTATTAGAGACCTAGAACAGCCTTGGTCATAATATTACGCTGGATCTCATTTGACCCCGCATAAATTGTTGTTTTACGTGTGTTGAAGTATTTCGGAACTACGACCGCCGCGCCATCTAAGCCAATATCTGGCTCATTGGCACTTGATTGTGTATCACGCACAAAAGGAAAACCATATTGCCCGATCACTTCAGCTCCCAGTTCAGTCACGGCCTGCTGAAGCTCTGTTCCGCGTGTTTTAAGCAACGAAGATGATCCAGGCCCGATATTTTGACCCGCACTTACATCTGCAAAAATACGCAATTCAGTATACTCCATTACCATAATTTGGCGCTCAAGCTCACTATATTTGCGGCTAAAATCATCATCTTGCGTTAATGGCTGGCCATCGACCTCGATTTTGGAAGCCATGTCATGTATCTTGATCAAAGAACGCTGTAACCCCCCTGAATATGGGTTGCCACGTTCAAACTCAAGAAGATATTTAGCGCATGTCCAACCCTTGTTTTCTTCACCAACGAGGTTTTCTTTAGGCACTTTAACATCTTCAAAGAACACCTGATTAATCTCTTGCCCGCCTTCAGCTGGTCCATCGAGTGTATAAAGTGGTGCTACGCGCACACCCGGCGTATTCATATCAATGAGCAAGAATGAAATGCCCTGCTGTGGCTTTTCTGTTTTCGCTGTACGAACAAGACAGAAAATCCAGTCCGCATGCTGAGCCATAGACGTCCAAATCTTAGACCCGTTACACAGATAATGATCCCCTTTGTCTTCGGCCTTCATTTGCAATGAGGCTAAGTCGGAACCAGAACCAGGTTCGGAATAACCTTGGCACCACCAAACATTGCTTGCCAAAATATCTGGTAAGAAGCGTTTTTTCTGTTCATCGCTGCCAAATGCCATAATCACAGGGGCAACCATTGTTAAACCAAATGGAACCGAGTGAGGAGCGCCAGCCATTTCCATTTCTTGCGTAAACAAAAACTTCTGGACAGGTGTAAAACCCGCACCACCATGCTCGACTGGCCAATTTGGTGCGGCCCATCCGCGCTCAAATAAACGTTTCTGCCAGGTGACGTGAGACTGTTTGCTCATATAACCATTTTTAGAACGCGCCATTTCTTGGCGCAGGTCTGGTGTATAGGCTTCATCTAGAAATTGACGGACTTCTTCACGAAAAGCATTATCTTCGGCACTAAATTGAATATCCATGGATACCTTCTCCTTATTATATCGAGCTTACAATTTCGACTTCGGCTAATGAGGGCGCACCAGCAAGCAAGCCGCCCAACGCGCCCATAGCGGCACGAACTTCATCTGATGAACCATGTATCTTACGCGCTTCTTCATCGGCGTAAATTTCCATCACAACATAGGTTGTGTTGTCACTTTTATCTCGACAAAGTGTGTAGAGAGCACAGCCAGGCTCTGTCGCTTTCACAGCTTTTTGACAGGCGGCAAAAGCCTCTTCAAACGCCGATTGTTTTCCATCTTGTATCTTCAAAGTTGCTACAATACCTACAGCCATCATCTTCTCCTTTAAACACTCTCGCGGGACCTTCTATATGCAGAAGATCAACTATCATTAAACTCTGGTTTACGTTTCTCTATAAATGCATTTACGGCCTCAAGGTGGTCATCACTCGCATGCATCAAGGCTTGCGCGGTGGCAGACATTTCCATCAAACTATCAAAAGAAACGGACTGACCGTGTCGCAAAAGACGTTTTGCGGCACGCAATGCCTCTGGGGATTGTTGAACGATCAGGGCTGCCATTGCTTTTGCTTCATCCATGAGTGCTTCATGGGGCACGACTTTTGAGACCAATCCCCAATCTAAGGCCTCTTGTGCCGAAATTGTTTTACCCGTGAATAGAAGCTCGGCTGCCCGTGACATACCAATTGTGCGCGGCAGTAACCACGCGCCGCCATCCCCTGGAATAAGACCAATTTTTAGAAAAGTTGAACCAAAAATTGCTTTATCGCTGGAGATGCGCATATCTGCTAAGCACGCGACATCATTGCCAAGACCAATGGCTGGTCCGTTTACAGCAGCAATAAGTGGCACCTCAAGCGACCATAATGCCTTAATAATTTGATGAATACCGCGACGGTATTTATCGGCAACGTGATGGGACGAACCCGAAAAGCTCGACTCCTTGTTGGCCATAGCTTTAATATTGCCACCCGCAGAGAAAGCAGAACCGGCACCCGTTAGAATAACACAACGCACAGAACGATCGGCCATAATACGGGCGACAGCATTTTGAAATGTTTCACCATCTCCTGGCTCGCCAAGCGGATTACGCATATCAGGACGGTTGATTGTTAAAGTTACAACCGGACCGTCCTGTGCGTATAAGAGTGAATCACTCATTGAGATTAGACAGCCGCGAAACGACGTAAATGATGATCGACATTACCAAACTGCGTATCAATCATTGTTAGACGCTTGAAGTAATGCCCAACATTTAGCTCTTCCGTCATGCCCATACCGCCATGTAACTGAACTGCTTGTTGGCCAACAAAGCGACTAGACTTGCCAATTTGAACTTTGGCCCCAGATGCGGCTTTCGCACGAGACTTCTGATCTTCCGTCAACTTCATATTCACCATATAGGTCATAGAAACAGATTGCTCATATTCCATAAACATATCGACCATACGATGCTGCAAAACCTGGAAACTTCCGATAGGTGTTCCGAATTGTTTGCGTGTCTTACAATATTCAACAGTTGCATCATGCAAACTTTTCATTTGGCCAATAGCTTCTCCGCAGAGTGCACCAATGCCAAAGTCGATTGCCTCTTCAAGAATAGCAAAACCTGCACCTTCAGCACCAATCATTGCGCTTGCGTCAACTTTTACATTTTCGAAAATCACTTCGCTGGCACGACCACCATCAACAGTTGGATAATCTTGCGTGCTCACGCCGGCAGATGCTTTATCGACAACAAAGAGAGCTAAGCCGCTTGTGTCGCGCTGGTCGCCAGACACACGAGCTGAAACAATAAGTTTATCGGCCCAAGGAGCGCCAATAACAACAGCCTTCGCACCATTGAGCACATAACCTTCACCATCTTTTTTAGCAGATGTAAGAACATCAGCTAAGTTAAAACGGCTTTGCGGTTCAGCATAAGCTAAAGACCACACATTCTCACCGCCAATCAAACCAGGTAAATATGTATTTTTTTGCTCAGCAGAAGCATGACGATTTAAAATACCACCACACAAAACAACTGTTGGTAGGTAAGGCTCGACAACCAAACCACGGCCAAACTCTTCCATGATAATCATGGTTTCAATTGGGCCGCCATCAAGGCCGCCAAATTCTTCAGAAAATGGAGCGGCAAGAAGGCCAAGCTCAGCAAACTGTTGCCAATTTTCTTTACTCCATCCATTTTCGCTTTTCACAATTTTTGTGCGCTTGTCGAAATCATAATTATCCTGCACAAAGCTTTGCACCATGTTGCGTAATAGTGTTTGTTCTTCGCTAAAGCTAAAATCCATTTTTTATCTCCTTCGTATTGGTTCGGATTAAAGCCCGAGAACCATTTTCGCTATAATATTGCGTTGAATCTCGTTCGACCCACCATAGATCGACGTTTTACGCATGTTAAAATAATCTTGTGATACACTATGGCTATATTCAGGTCCAATCGCGAGGTAGTTGTCGCCAACATCAAGCTTGGGCACCCAAGGGGCCGCATAATTGCCTACAGCTTCCATAGTAAGTTCGGTTATCCTTTGCTGAATTTCCGTGCCCTTAACTTTCAAGATTGAACTTTCAGGTCCTGGTCCCTGCCCCTTGCTTTCTGAAGCAAGCGTGCGAAGCTCGGTATATTCAAGAGCAGTTAGATCAATTTCGAGCTCAGCAATTTTGCGAGCAAAATCGGCTGTCTCAAGCAATGGCGTCCCATCAAGATTTTCACTACGCGCAATATCTTTTAACCGTGTGATCGCTTTTTTAGAACGCGCAACACCAGCAATGCCCGACCGCTCATTACCAAGAAGGAATTTCGCAATCGTCCAGCCTTTATCTTCCTCGCCGACCAGGTTCTCGACTGGCACGCGCACATCCTCAAGGAAGACTTCATTAACTTCATGCCCACCATCAATGGTGATGATAGGCCGTACGGTAATACCAGGCGTATCCATATCAATTAGTAAAAATGAAATGCCTTGCTGACGAACACCTTCATTGCCAGTGCGGACAAGACAAAACATACGGTCGGCAAATTGAGCGAGCGTTGTCCAAATTTTATGGCCATTAACGACGTAATGATCACCGTCTCGCACAGCACGTGTTTTAAGAGACGCCAAATCTGAACCAGCACCAGGCTCAGAATATCCTTGGCACCACCATGTATCGCCAGATAAAATTCCAGGCAAGACACTGGCTTTTTGCTCATCAGAGCCAAAAGTATAAATAACGGGGCCAAGCATGGCTACACCAAAAGGCAAAGGTGGGATTGTACCAAAACGGGCACTTTCTTCACCAAATATATATTTCTGTGTCACGGTCCAACCGGTACCACCAAATTCTTTTGGCCAAGACGGTGCAACCCAACCTTTTTGGGCCAGAATCTTATGCCATGCTAAAAAATCTTCCCGATTCAATTCAGATCGGTCCATACCAATCAAATGTTTTGGGTAATTATCTTCTATAAATTGGCGAACCTCAGCGCGGAACGCATTATCCTCAGCAGTAAATTCAATATCCATAAAACCATTTCTCCACGTTTGACCGTAAAATTTAGACGAAACCGAGCTATTTTCAACTCATTAACGCGGTTATAATGCCGCACATCTCTTGTTCTAGATTTGATCATATGATACCAAGAATTTATGCAAACCAAAGTAAAAATTGACTCTCCATGCATATCTCTGTGCGCAGTTTCAGGCCAAACAGGTTTTTGCATAGGGTGCGGCCGCCAATTGAAGGAAATTGCCGGTTGGTCATCGTTTTCTGATGATGAACGCGCCGCCATACGCGCTGAACTCCCAAAACGGCTAAAAATAAACCAAACCAGCCTTACTTAGGCTGATACCAGTCCAAAATTGCCTGCAAATGAACGACTTCTCCGATGACAATAATGGATGGAGGCTCCATTCCATGGGCCAATACATCATGTTCGGCTTGCTTTAAAGTTGTCACAAGCACCTTTTGCCGCGCTGTTGTTGCATGTGTCACAATCGCCACAGAATCATCCTCGTCGCGGCCAGCTTCAATAAGAAGGGCCGATATTATAGGCAGTTTGCGCATAGCCATATAAATAACAATCACTGGAGAACCGCGCGAAATAGCACCCCAATCCATCTTTTCCGCTACCTGATCACCCGCCAAATGGCCCGTTATAAACGTCACAGCATGATTAACATCGCGATGCGTCACCGGAATGCCAGCATATGCCAACCCCCCAATGCCGGCGCTGATGCCTGGGATAATGCGTATCGCAATATTCTGCTCAACAAGGGCTTGGGCTTCTTCGCCGCCACGGCCAAAGACAAAGGGGTCTCCACCCTTTAACCTTAGAACCCGCTTACCCTCTTTCGCTAATGAAATAAGCGTATCTGTAATATCGCTTTGCTTCCAAGACGGCTTTCCACCGCGCTTTCCCGCATAAAGTTTTTCTGCATCTGGTCGCATGAGCTTTAGAATATCTTCACTTACCAAAGCGTCGTAAACCACAACATCTGCTTGTTGTAGGGCATTCACAGCATGGAGTGTAAGAAGGCCAGGATCACCAGGACCCGCACCGACAAGCCATACCCAACCAGGCTCAAATTGGGGCAATCCGTCTAAATGGATATCTGGTACTGGTTTGTCTGTCGCCGTCAGGCGAATGACATCTTGTTTACGGTCACTGCTCATAAGCATAGTTATAAGCGAGGCTAAGCCGACCATACAAGCGAACTTTCAGGCATACCCTCTATTTCTCGTAAACCCTATACAGGCTTTTTGTCTCGCAATTTGACATTAATCTTGTTAAAGACCGCCTATATATTTTTACCTAAGGGCATGGAAGAAAAAATGTTTGGAAAACCTCGTTCAGATTTAACAGCAAACACGGCAGCATTTGAGAATGAACCCCTCATCGTTCCAACTGGTTTTCGTGAATATGATGCAAGATGGCTTTATCCCGACGAAATCAATCTGACCGGTATTCAAGCCCTCGGCTTTGGGTTGGGTACATTTTTACATGAGACAATCAAAAACCAAACACCCGCAATTGTGGTTGGTCACGATTATCGAAGCTATTCCCAAACCATTAAACTTGCTCTAACCACTGGCCTGATGAACGCTGGAGTCATTGTTCATGATATCGGCTTGGCCCTGTCCCCCGTCGCTTATTTTGCTCAATTTGCGCTCGACGTTCCTGCCGTCGCTATGGTGACAGCAAGCCATAATGAAAATGGATGGACTGGCGTTAAAATGGGAACAAACCGCCCATTAACATTTGGGCCAGCCGAAATGACCCGCTTAAAAGAAATTGTCCTAGATGATTTGGGCATTGCCCGCAGTGGTGGCGAATATAGACGCGTCGATAATATGGCGCAGACCTATCATGATGACCTTACCAAACGCGAAAAATTCTCTCGTAAAATTAAAGCTGTCGTGGCTTGCGGCAATGGCACAGCTGGTGCTTTTGCCCCTGAGGTTTTACGAGCGCTCGGCGTCGATGTTATCGAATTAAATTGCGACCTTGATTATAATTTCCCCAATTATAATCCTAATCCTGAAGACATGGAGATGCTCCATGCGATGCGCGATGCCGTTTTGGAGCATAAAGCCGATATAGGATTTGCCTTTGATGGCGACGGCGACCGTTGCGGCGTAGTTGATGACAGCGGTGATGAGATCTTTGCTGATAAAATGGGCGTATTGGTTGCACGAGATCTCTCTGCGGTCCATCCCAATCCCTTATTCGTCGTAGATGTAAAATCGACAGGTCTATTTATGACCGATCCAATTTTGAACCAAAGCGGCGCGCAAACACAATATTGGAAAACAGGCCATAGCTATATGAAAAGCCGCACCAACGAGCTTGGTGCATTGGCGGGCTTCGAAAAAAGTGGCCATTATTTCTTCAATACGCCGATCGGGCGCGGCTATGATGACGGCATTGTGACAGCCATAGCTATTTGCGACATGTTATCGCGCGCCGGCACAACAAGCTTAAGCGAAATGAAAGACACGCTTCCTAAAACCTATAGCTCCCCGACCATGTCGCCTTATTGCCCTGATCTTAAAAAATATGACGTCGTTGATCGTGCGATCGCGCATTTTGAAACATTATACAACAATAATGAAAAACTGCTCGGCCAACCTATTCGCGATCTGGTCACTGTTAACGGTGTCCGTATCACACTTGAAGATGGCACATGGGGGCTTGTGCGCGCTTCTTCAAACAAGCCTGGTCTTGTTGTCGTGGTTGAAAGTCCTGTAAGCGCCGAACAAATGCATGCCATGTTCACGGTAATCGATACGCTTTTATCAAGCTATCCCGAGGTCGGCGAATATGACCAACGCCTCTGAGTAACTCCACATCTAAGTGAGCAATGCATATAGCATGCGTGCGCCCATGAGAAAGAGAAAACCTGCAAAGATAATTTGCAGCTTTCGCTTCTCAAGGCGATGCGCAAGACGGGCGCCATAGGGCGCGCCATATAGGGTTGTAGGGATCATGATAAGAAAAGCCAAAGCATTCACGAAGCCAACTGAATATGGCGGCAAACCCGCACTGCTATAGCCGGCCCACGCAAAACCAAGCGCCGCGGGCAAAGCTATAAAAAAACCAATACCCGCCGATGTGCCTACTGATTTATGCATAGACTTTCCCAGCAAAGCCATAAAGGGCACCGAGAATGTTCCCCCGCCAATTCCCATAAGTGCGGATAAAAAACCAATTAAGCCAGCCCCAAGAACCTCTATTACACGCGGTAATTTACGCTCAACAAGCTCAGCATTTTGTGGCATGAGCAAAATGCGAATACCCAATGTCAAAGCTAAAAGAGCGAATAAGCCCTTCAAGCCGTCAGCCGATACCATACGCGCGATCAATGCCCCACTGGCAGCACCAATAATAATTGGTAGCGCCCAGAGCTTGATCGTCTCCATGTCAACAGATCCAAGTTTTGCGTGGGCGCGAACAGACTGAAGAGATGTCACAACAATAATTGCAAGAGATGTCCCGACCGCCAAGTGCATTTGAATGGCCTCAGGCACATCCAAAAAAATAAACGTCTGAAACAAGACGGGGACCATAATAATACCCCCGCCCACACCAAGAAGACCAGCCATCACACCCGCGGCAAGACCAGCCACAGAAAGTACAACAATTAAGAGTGCTATCTCTATCATGTGATTTGACCTTTCAAAATGAAGTTAAGCACAGGTGACTATCCGAGCACGCATCATCTCCAGCGCTTCCATTAAAACCTCTGCCCCGGCATCTCGGACATTTTCTGATAGAAACCTTCGAAACAATTTACCACCAGGACATCCCTGATATAACCCTAAAATATGACGGGTCAGTACGTGCAAGGGCGCACCTTGTGCAACCAAGTTTTCGGCATAAGGAATGATCGCTTCGAGAATATCCTCGCGTGTCGGAGGTGGTGCTTCATCATTGTAAAAGCGTCCATCCATCCCAGATAGAATATATGGCGTTTTATATGCGGCACGACCAAGCATAACGCCATCAACAAATTGCAAGTGATGAGCGACTTCATCAAGTGTTTCAATTCCACCATTTATAACGATGTTCAGCTCGGGATAACGCGCCTTAAGCCGGTATACGATCTCATAGTCCAAAGGAGGTCTCTCGCGATTTTCTTTTGGACTTAACCCCTGCAACCAGGCTTTACGCGCGTGTACAATAAAGCGCGTGACGCCAACCTCTTTGCATTGATGCACCAAATCAAACAAAGCTTGTTCGGGGTCTTGCTCATCCACGCCAATGCGGCATTTAACTGTTATGTCAATCGTTACCCGCGCCATCATGGCCGCAACACACCGAGCCACAAGTTCAGGTTCTAACATGAGCACTGCACCAAATTTACCAGATTGAACGCGGTCGGAGGGACACCCAACATTTAAATTGATTTCATCATATCCCCATGACTCACCAATATGGGCCGCTTCAGCCAGTGAACCTGGATCGCTTCCGCCGATCTGAAGCGCAAGCGGTTGTTCGCTTGGATCAAAGCCGAGCAATCGCTCTCGAGGACCAAAACGGATCGCATCTGCAGTCACCATTTCGGTATAAAGCCTTGTATATTTGCTAATTTTACGCAGAAAATATCGATCGTGGCGATCAGTCCACGCCATCATCGGGGCAACAGAGATTGGACCAATTTCAGACATAGCTTTTTTTGCCGCAAATACCGTCAACAAACAAGCGTTTTCAGTGTCACCAACAAAACAGAAAAGGCGCACTGCTTGGAGCAGAGCGCCTTACTCATTTAATTTAATAAGAACCGAACTTATTTTCCGCGCGGTAACTCATTGTAGGGTACGGTTTTATCAACTCGTATATCCTGGGGCAGACCCAAGACTTGTTCTGAAACAATGTTACGAAGAATTTCATCCGTGCCGCCAGCAATGCGATAACCCGCGCCACCGAACCATTGGTTCTGAAAAGCTGCATTCAGTGGTGACAAATCAGCATCTTGTAAAATGCCACCTTGTCCTTGGATATCCATACCAAAGCTCGCCAAATCTTGCATTTTAGGCCCAGATACAATTTTGCCAATTGAGCTCTCGGCACCAGGCTGCTGACCTTTTGATAAGGCTGTTAGGGTACGAAACTTTGTATATTTCAAACCTTGTGATTGCACATACCAATCCGCCAAATTTGAACGTACTGAGGCATCTTGGATGGCCGGACCTGTTTCAAGTTCTGTGTCACGTGCAAGCTGAAGAAGTTCGGCGTGATCAACGCCAGATCCTTGTCCAATTGCCAAACGCTCGTTCATCAGGGTTGTGAGCGCGACTTTCCAACCTTGGCCAACATCGCCCAAACGCTGGCTATCTGGCACACGCACATCTGTGAAGAAAACCTCATTAAAGTTTGCTTCACCAGTAATTTGGCGAATGGGGCGCACTTCAATGCCAGGCGACTTCATATCAATAAAGAAGAATGTTAGTCCCTTGTGCTTGGGCACATTAGGATCTGAACGTGTTACGATAATGCCATAGTCACAAAAATGGGCGCCAGATGTCCAAACTTTCTGACCGTTAATAATCCAATCATCGCCATCTCGTTCACACTTTGTACGAAGGCCAGCAACATCAGACCCAGCAGCAGGTTCGGAGAATAATTGGCACCAAATTTCTTCGCCATACAAAGCAGGTTTGACGTAACGCTGCTTTTGCTCTTCGGTTGCCCAAGCTAACATTGTTGGAATACACATACCCAGACCGATTTCATAAAACCCGCCAGGGACATCAAAATGACTTTCTTCTTGCGAATAAATCACCGAGTGAATGGATGACCCACCAAGACCACCATATTCTTTCGGCCAAGTGATCGCTGCATAACCAGCTTCAGCTTTTTTGGCCTGCCATTCACGTGCACGCTCTAAGCGTTCTTGCTCAGACTTTGTTGAACGCCCCGCCCTCGCTTTTGATGGATCTTTTGGTTTTGCATTTGCATCAAGCCAAGCGCGTACTTCTGAACGAAACTTTGCTTCTTCCGGGGTATCATTAAAATCCATAATTTATCCTTCCTACTGAATTCACAAATATTCTAAAAATTAAGCGGCGTTAATGCGCTCTAATTCGGCTACAAGACGCTCTTTCCAGCGCGCTGCGCTTCCCAACACCAAGGCCAGAAGTTTTGAGCGACGATAATGAAACTGCGGGTTGGCTTCCCATGTAAAGCCAATACCGCCATGCACTTGAATATTTTCTTGCGATGCAAACCGATAAGCCTCGGTTGCAGCCACGCGAGCAGTCGCAGCAGCAAGCTCGAGATCATGAGCTTCATCTGATAAGACCATTGCACCATAATAGCAGTTACTCCGGGCCAATTCGAGTTTCACATACATATCTGCAATTTTGTGTTTAATAGCTTGATAAGAACCAATTTGACGCCCAAACGCGTAACGATCAAGAGCATAATCTTTCGCCATATTCATTGACGCTTCTGCACCACCAACTTGTTCAAAGGCAAACAAAACCGCTGCCCCAGCTTCAACCCGACGATAATTTGCCCAACCCTCGGCTGGGTCACCGAGTAGTTCAGCAGGTGCATTTTTAAAATCGATACGCGCATGCCCGCGTGTTGGATCAATTGTCGTAACCGGTGCGCGTTCAACTTCTGCCGCTG
>CBFHLW010000032.1:0-15725 GCA_965656805.1 Alphaproteobacteria bacterium | reverse complement strand
TTTAGCTGGTTTTTTGGTAAATATAGATATTAAAGCGTTATGGCCTCTTATTTTATCCGTCTTGGTTGCTGGTCCTGCCTTATGCGCTCTTGGTGCTATTGGTTCAGCTTTATCCGTCTCGGTGCGACGTGCTGGCTTATTGACGGCACTTATTGTTATGCCGCTTTATGTTCCTGTACTTTTGTTCGGTGCAAATGCAACGCAAACAGCATTGCTGGGCAATGGCATGATTGCATTTGATGCGATTTCCATTTTGGCTGCTATGAGTGTTGCCGCTATATTACTTGCCCCTGTTGCCATTAGTGCTGCTTTGCGCGGACTTTCGGAATGACGGGTGGTAAAATCGATTTTGAGGTAAGGACTTAAATATGCGCATTCAAAAAACAGATTGGCTGCATTATTATGCAAACCCTCACCGTTTTATGAGGTTGGCGCATCGCTTATTTTACCCTTTATGGGTAGTGGCAATTGTGACTTTACTATACGGCTTGTATTTGTCCTTTGAGGCGCCGCCAGATTATCAACAAGGGGAAACAGTGCGGATTATGTTTGTCCATGTTCCGGCTGCTTGGATGGCTCTGTTTGGGTATAGTTTTATTGCTTTTGTCAGTATTCTCGCCCTGATCTTTCGCCACCCGCTCGGACATTTGGCCGCGCGTGCCGCCGCGCCAATTGGAGCATGTTTTACGCTTGTTGCGTTGATCACAGGCTCATTGTGGGGGCAGCCCATGTGGGGTACATGGTGGGTTTGGGATGCGCGGTTAACGTCTGTCTTGGTTCTATTCTTTATATATATTGGGTATATTTCGCTCTGGCGGGCGATTGAGTCACCAGAAAAAGCCTCTCGGGCGGCGGCCATTCTGGCCATCGTTGGGTTTATTAATGTGCCTATTATCAAGTTTTCAGTTGATTGGTGGAATACATTGCACCAGCCAGCGAGTGTGTCGCGATTTGCGCGCCCAGCCATTCACCCTGATATTCTTTATCCTCTTTTGATGATGGGTATTGCATTTATGGTTTTGTTTTTTGCACTTTTGATCACGCGTATGCAGTCTGAGATTCTCAATCAGCGTGCACGTCGTCGTCTGGATGGTGGTGTTTAATGTCAGATTACGGATTTTATATTTGGGCAAGTTACAGCGTAACCGCTGTGATCATTGGTGGTTTGTGTATCTTGACCTTCGTGGGATATATCAAGGCACATAAAAACTTGAATATGTCCCAAGGTGAGGAGTAGCAAAGATGGTTTGGCGCTTTATCCCACTTGCAATTTTTATATCAATTGCTGGGCTATTTTTGGCGAGTTTATTTATGGGTGATCCGCAAAAGCTACCTTCTGTCCTTGAAGGTAAGCCTGTTCCAGCATTTGATTTGCCTAACTTGCTTGAGGCAGATGCGCGCGTGCGGGATGAGGATGTTAAAACTGGCAATGTGACCTTGTTAAATGTATGGGCGAGTTGGTGTGGACCGTGCCGCGACGAGCATCCTTTCCTCATGACGTTGAAAGAGCAAGGAGTCAATATTGTCGGATTAAATTACAAGGATGGCGAAGCAGCCGCCAAAAGGTTCTTAGCCAGGCTTGGTAATCCATACGGAAAAGTGGGGGTGGATGATACGGGCCGTACGGCGATTGACTTTGGAGTCTATGGGGTACCTGAAACTTATATTATAAACGGTAAGGGCGAGATTATATTTCGACATACTGGACCGCTTGATGAAAATGTGATTGCCAATGAATTCATGCCGCGCCTCAAGCCGGTATCGAATTCAAGCAAGGTTGGAGAAACACCCTAATGACATTTAGAGACCAGTCGCGTGACTATCCTAATGAGATGAATTTTTCAAAACGCAAACCCCATGACGACTCATTCGAACGTCATATTTGCGATAATTGTGGTTTAATTAATTATGAAAACCCAAAAGTAATTGCTGGTGTGGTTGCGACTTGGGATAATAAAATTTTAATGTGTCGCCGTGCCATTGAGCCACGCCACGGATTTTGGACTCTCCCCGCGGGGTTTATGGAAAAAGGCGAAACCGTTGCTCAAGGTGCTGCACGCGAAGCGCAAGAAGAAGCTAATGCTGATGTGGAGGTTGGGCAATTAATTGGCATTTATAATGTCGCGCGTATTTCACAGGTTCAAATGTTTTATCGAGGCCAATTGCGGATCCCAGATATTGCTCCTGGGCCCGAAAGTTTGGACGTTAAGCTAATGAGTTGGGATGACATTCCATGGGATGAGCTTGCATTCCCTAGCGTTTATTGGGCTTTAAAACATTTCAAAGATACCGAGCATTTAGACCAATTCGCTCCTTTCAGTGAGCCTGAAAACTGGTTGGATACGCCGGGGTTTCAAAATTTGGGACGAAGCGGCTAGGTTAGTTTCGCGCGCCAAAGCTCTCATTGTGGTAAGTGTTAAGCCTCGGTGTCTTTACTTAAACTATGACGGCTAAACAATGGCACCTGTGCCGCGCTAAAGATGAGCGTGATGATTAGAAATCCAAAAACCTTGAATTGCACCCACTGATCTGTCGTTAAAATGCGCCATAATATTTCGTTAAGAACGGCCATGGCGATAAAAAAACCAACCCAGCGCCGCGTTAAAATCATCCATCCGTCTTTATCCATAGGCAGCATGTCGCCCATGAGGTTTTTTAAGTATGAAACACGCCGCATAAGCCCAAACACTAATATCCCCGCAAAGAGACAGTATACAATGGTCGGCTTGATCTTGATAAATGTCTCATCTTGCAAATAAAGCGTGAGCCCACCAAAGACCATGACAAAAGCCCCCGAGACCAAGCTCATTGTGGTTGGGCGGCGCCCGCTCAGGAGTGTGAATGTGATGACGATTAGTAGGGCTGCCATGAAGCCGGCAGTGGCGATAAACAAGCTTTGTTCAGGCGCCATGCCAAGCCAGTCAGCGCCGCGGCTGTTGAGAATGAAGAAAACAAGTAATGGGCCAAAATCTTCAAGAAGTTTTTTCATGCTAAGTCTTTCTAGTTGTCTAGGCCTGTGAGCGCGCGTGCAAACTCTTTTGATTGGAAGGGTTGTAAATCCTCTGCCATTTCTCCAACCCCAATGTAGTGAATGGGCAGTCCCAGTTTGCGTGTCAGGGCAACGAGAACGCCGCCGCGTGCTGTACCGTCGAGTTTCGTCATGATTAGGCCCGTTGTGCCCGCTGCTTTTAGAAAGGCTTGAGCTTGGGAAATGGCGTTTTGGCCAACAGTTGCGTCGAGCACCAAGAGAGAGGCGTGCGGGGCGCTGTCATCAAGTTTGCGCATGACACGTGTGATTTTTTCAAGCTCGGCCATGAGGGCTTCATTGGACTGAAGCCGACCCGCAGTGTCGACAATGAGTATATCAACCTGTTCGGCGCGGGCTTGTTCGAGTGCTGAATAAACAAGTCCTGCGGCATCTGCGCCTTGTTTGCCAGAGATAACGGGTACGCCTGCGCGTTCGCCCCAAACTTCTAATTGTTCGATCGCAGCAGCGCGAAATGTATCGCCGGCGGCCAGCATGACGGATTGCCCTTGTTGTTTAAACTTTTGAGCCAATTTGCCGATGGTTGTTGTTTTGCCCGCGCCATTAACGCCGGCCATAAGAATAACGGCTGGCTTTTTATCCTGAGGAAGAGTGAGGGGAAGCTCAGATCCTTCCAGTATGGAAGTTATTTCTTCAGCAAGAATTTCTTTAAGCTGGTTTTCGCTTTCAAGATTTTCAATTTTGCGTTGTTTAATCTTTTCAATAATATTGGCTGTCGCATCAAAGCCAAGGTCTGCGGTAATTAAAATTTCTTCTAATGTTGCGAGTTGCGTGTCATCCAGACGGCCTGATGTGAAGAGGCGACCAATGCCCTCTCCGATTGCTTTGCTCGAGCGGCCTAATCCTTTTTTAAGTCGATCAAATAAACCCATTAATATTGCTCACCTAAAAGAAAGTCATTCTGCACACCCGTTATGCGCGCGCGTGTTATTCTATGCGGTTTGGTTGCGGTCTTGAAGATGACTTGCGCAAAATTCTCGGCACGTCCGCGTTGATCATTTTCCATGAGCACGCGGACATCCTTGCCGACTTGGTCATAGAGCCATTGTTGGCGAAAGCTATCGCCGGCTTCGCGAAGGCGCTTTGCCCGCTCGGTAATCAGCTCTTTAGATAGTTGTGGCATGCGCGCCGCAGGTGTGTTTGGGCGGGGTGAAAATGGAAACACATGAAGCCAGGTGAGTTGGCAGTCCTCAATCAGCGCGATAGAGTGTTTAAACATGGCGTTGGTCTCGGTTGGGAAACCTGCAATTAAATCTGCTCCAAATGTCATGTCGGGCCGTGCGATCTTGATGTGATTGCAGAGCGCGACCGCTTCCGCACGGCTGTGCCGACGCTTCATGCGTTTAAGGATCATGTCATCTCCAGCTTGCAGGGAGAGATGAAGGTGAGGCATCAGCCTCGGCTCGTTGATCACGATATCAAGAAAATTTGGATCCAGCTCAATCGCATCGACAGAGCTTAAGCGCAACCGTTCGAGGTCAGGTAAATGATCTAGTAAATCTTTGACTAATTTTCCTAGACCAGCTTCATTAATATCTGGGCCCCAGCTTGTAATATCAACGCCTGTCAGCACTATTTCACGATGACCCTGAGCTAAGAGATCTTGGCATTGGGCAATGACATCATGAATGGGCAGAGATCGAGAATTACCGCGCCCGAATGGAATGATACAAAACGTACATCTGTGGTCGCAGCCGTTTTGAATTTGAACAAATGCGCGTGCTCGTTTTTGGCTAATGCCTGGTTTAGCGATTTTAGCATTTGTTTCGGCCATAATATCGCCGACCGCTAGCTTAGGGGCTTGCGGTGCATAGCTACTCGCCTCAGTCTTTTCCATATTACCAATGATGTGATCGACTTCAGTCATAGATGCAAATTGAGCGGCATCTGTTTGAGCGGCGCATCCAGTGACAATAATTTTATGATCAGGGTTATCACGTTTGGCCTTGCGCGCAGATTTTCTGGCTTGGCGCATAGCTTCTTCTGTGACCGCACAACTATTAATGATCGTGGTATGGGTTAGGCCAGCATTTTTTGCGGCGTCTAAAATTTGATCCCCTTCAAGGGCATTGAGACGGCACCCAAAGTTAATCACGTCTATATTATTTTTTATATCGTTCCTGCTCATAGCATGGCTCTGCTGGCAAATTCAAAGCTAGCGGGGCCACGCATGAGCACGCCGCCGTGTTCTGGCGCGTAGCGGATGAATAATGTGCCGCCAGGCAAGTCGAGCTGAAGGTCTTGGTCTGGAGCTAGGCCGTATTGCAGCGCAAAGGCGACTGTGCTTGCGCATGCGCCTGTGCCGCATGCTTTGGTAAGGCCTGCGCCGCGCTCCCATGTGGCCATAGTCACGTGATGATCGCCCTGCTTGGTCACAAAATTAATATTCGCTTGCTCTGGGAAAAGGGAATGATGAACAAGCGCATCGCCATATTCTCGGGCATAGGCTTGTGGGTCTTCGGTTACAAAAAAGACGGCATGGGGATTACCCATGCTCACTAATAATGCGTGTGGTAGATTGCCATGAAGCGTAACATGTTGTGGATTGATACTGAGGTCTGAAACAGGAATATCTTTGGCCGCCAATTTTGGCTGTCCCATCTCGACGCTGACCATGCCAGCCTGATCAACGGTGCAAACCAAATGACCTGCTCTTGTTTCGATAATACTATGTGTCAAACCTAACAGTGCGGCAACTGCTCGTGTGCCATTTCCGCAAGCGTCAACTTGCGAACCGTCAGCATTGTATATTTCCATAAACACGTTGCCGCCTGCTTGGGCAGGACGCAGATGTAAGAGTTGGTCGCAACCGCCGGTTTGGACATGGTTGCGGTCAGCCAAAATGCGCACCTGCTCAGGTGTTAACGTGTGGGGCGCGTCACGGCTATCAATGATGACAAAATCATTGCCTAAGCCGTTCATTTTGGTGAAAGCAATTTCCATTTATCGTTCCTTTCTTCCCTCATAGCGAAACTTATCCTGTCTGTCACGCTTTGCACACTGGGCGTGTGATAGCATTTCTTGACAATATAGGTTGTACAGCCTAATTTGCTGCTCATTACTAGAGATCATTGGTTTGATCTGGTCGCGCCAATAGGGCGATCGCCACCCGTCAGCAAGGTTTTGCCCACGGGTGCGTTTGTCGTTTTCTGCGCGGTTTGGACGACTTAACAGGGCTTGAAAATCTTAACCGATTAAAAGCCTTAAAAGAAAGGTGATGTAAAGCAGGCATGTTTGAAGCACTAAGCGATAGTTTTGGGAATATTTTTGACCGGTTGCGCGGACGTGGCGCATTGGGTGAAAAAGATGTTGAGCAGGCGCTGGTTGAGATCCGCCGCGCGCTCATTGAAGCTGACGTTGCTTTGCCTGTTGTTTCGTCCTTCCTCGACAAAGTCCGTCCGCGCGCCATTGGCGCGGAGGTTTTGCGATCTGTCACACCGGGTCAACAAGTTGTAAAGATCGTAAATGATACGCTTGTAGATATGCTAGGTGCCCCAGAGCCTCTTTCCTTTAATGCCGTTCCGCCCGTTGCCATTATGATGGTAGGACTGCAGGGCTCAGGTAAAACAACGACAACGGCTAAGGTTGCCAAGCTCATCACCGAGCGTGATCGCAAAAAAG
Source organism: Alphaproteobacteria bacterium (assembly GCA_965656805.1). GTDB lineage: Bacteria > Pseudomonadota > Alphaproteobacteria > RS24 > RS24 > JAYODZ01. The sequence continues at coordinate 9,058 of CBFHLW010000032.1, read as the reverse complement.
TCCTCATGGCTTCGCTTGATACAAGTCGTCCAGCGGCCATGGAGCAGTTAAGGGTTTTGGGCGAGCAGGTCGGAGTTGCAACGCTTCCTATCGTAAATGGTCAAGCGCCGCGAGATATTGCTAAGCGTGCCCTCGAAGCAGGACGTTTAGGCAGCTATGATGTCGTGATGCTCGATACCGCCGGCCGTACAAATGCCGATGAGGCTTTAATGAGCGAAATGAAGCTCATTTCCGACACTGTTAACCCTCATGAAACTTTGCTTGTTGCCGATAGTTTGACAGGTCAAGAAGCGGTAAATATTGCCGACCAATTCAATAAACGCGTGTCTTTGACGGGTATTGTTTTAACGCGCATTGACGGCGATGGTCGCGGTGGTGCGGCTTTGGCTATGCGTCATGTGACGGGTGTGCCGATCAAATTATTGGGTGTTGGGGAAGGTGTCGACAAATTAGAACAATTTGATGCCAAGCGTATTGCGGGCCGTATTTTGGGTATGGGCGACGTGGTCGGGTTGGTTGAAAAAGCTGCTGAGACGATTGATGCCGACAAAGCCGAGAAAATGGCGGCCCGTATGAAGAAAGGCCAATTTGGCCTTGATGATTTGGCAGAGCAATTAAGTCAAATGACGCGGATGGGTGGTATGGCCGGCGTTTTAGGAATGCTTCCTGGTATGGGTAAGTTAAAGAATCAGGCCGGCGCTATGGGTATGGATGACAAGAATATTGCGCGCCAGATTGCGATTATATCCTCAATGACAATTAAAGAAAAAGAAGACCCGCGACTTCTCAATGCAAGCCGCAAGAAGCGCATTGCAGCAGGGTCTGGTACCAGTGTTCAAGATGTCAATAAAGTCATTAAAATGCATCGGCAAATGGCTGACATGATGAAAAAGCTCGGCAAAGGCGGCATGAAAGGCCTTGCTGGCATGCTTGGCGGAATGGGCGGCGGTATGCCGTCTGGATTAGGAAATGGACTAGGTGGTGGATTGGGTGGTTCTGGTGGAATGCCCGATCTTTCCGATTTGTCGAAGCTTCAGGGGCAATTGCCTCCGGGACTTGGGTTGCCACCAAAGAAGAAATAGACGTTTAGGTATTTTAGAAAGGAAACCTTATGGCTCTTAAAATTCGTATGTCTCGCACCGGAGCAAAGAAGCGCCCGTTTTATCGTATCGTGGTGGCCGATAGTCGCATGCCACGCGATGGCCGGTTTATCGAGAAAATTGGAACTTACAATCCGCTTTTGCCGAAAGACCATGCGGAACGGTTGGTTCTTGATCTCGAGCGCGCAAAACATTGGATCGGTCTTGGTGCGCAGGCATCTGATCGTGTTGCACGTTTCTTAGACGATGCAGGCTTGATGAAACGCACTGTTCGTAATAACCCGCAAAAAGCAGTTCCGGGCGCCAAAGCCCAAGAGCGTTTGGCGGCTATTGAAGATGCGAAAAAAGCTGCTGAAGAAGCTGCTGCTGAGGCCGCTGCTGCCGAAGCTGAAGCTGCTGCCGCACCAGTCGAAGAAGCACCAGTTGAAGAAGCACCAGTCGAAGAAGCTGTAGCTGAAGAAGCGCCTGCCGAAGAAGCCGCGGCAGAGGAAAAAACGACCGTTTAATTGATGGTTGATCAAAAGCCTGATCGTATTTTGGTGGGCGTCATAATAGGCGCCCACGGAATACGTGGAGAGGTTAAAATTAAAAGTTTTACGCAAGATCCATTCGGGATTGCCAATATGGATGGATTATGCCTTGCGAGCGGTCAAAAAATTAAATTGATAAAGCCTCGCCTTCACAAATTTGCATTATGCAGCCTTATTGAAGGTGTTGAGGATCGCAATCAAGCCGAGCTCCTAAAGGGTGGGGAGTTGTTTTTGATGCGCGATGCCTTGCCTCAGTCCGAGGATGAGGATGACTTTTACCACGTCGATTTAGTTGGGTTAAATGCTATCACGACCGCCGGAGAGGCTTTAGGCCCGGTTCTTAGCGTTCATAATTTTGGAGCTGGCGATCTTTTGGAAATTGGTTCGCATCTAATTCCCTTTACCCGCGCGCATGTACCCACCGTCAATCTTGAGGCTGGTTTGTTGACTGTTGTTTTGCCAGTCTATGTCGATGATATTGACGATAATGACAATGACGCTGTAGAAGCCGCGCTTGATGAGACCTCGGATCAATGAGCTGGGTTGCGCAACTGATAAGCCTGCATCCTGATATGTTTCCAGGTCCGCTGGGGCATAGTTTGGCTGGACGAGCCCATGATACGGGCACCTGGTCTCTCGACTGCCTTAATTTACGCCATTTTGGTACTGGCCGCCATCAATCTGTCGATGATACCCCTGCTGGGGGCGGGGCAGGCATGGTCATTAAGGCTGATATTGCCGCTGCAGCGATTGACGCCGCACGCGCACGCCAACCCGATTTGCCGCTGTTAATTATGTCGCCTAGGGGCAAACCACTGACGCAAGAACGCGTACGGGCGCTTTCTCAAGGCCCAGGCGCCCTTATATTTTGTGGGCGGTTTGAGGCGGTTGATGAGCGGGTAATTACAGCCCGACAAGGCGAAGAAATTTCTATAGGGGATTATGTTTTGTCTGGGGGTGAGATCGCGGCATTGGCATTGCTCGATGCGGTTATCAGACTATTGCCCGGGGTTATGGGTGGTGCTTTCTCAGGAGATGATGAAAGTTTCGAGCGTGGATTGCTTGAATATCCTCATTATACGCGTCCAGCTGTTTTTGAGGGTATGGATATCCCGCCTGTGCTTTTGTCGGGCGATCATGGAGCTATTGCGGATTGGCGCCAAAAAACTGCAGAATCCTTAACCAAGGCTCGCCGCCCTGATCTTTGGGAGAAATATGCAAAAAAAATGGGAAAATCATCGGATTAGGGGTGACAGCTATGCCTTTTTCATGGTATTGCCCTGCATCCTTTGCGCATAATCGTATCAATTTCGTATCGCATTTTTGTGTAAAGCCTTTTTTTATTTTGCTCTATTATGGAAAAGAGTAACGCCATGAACATGATTGAAGAAATTGAACGCGAACAAGTCGCTCGGTTTAGCTCTAAAGAAATTCAAGAGTTTGCCCCTGGTGATACTGTCAAAGTGAATGTAAAAGTGACTGAGGGTACACGTGAGCGTATCCAGGCCTTTGAAGGCGTGTGTATTGCCCGTTCAGGCGGTGGTTTAAACGAAAACTTAACCGTTCGTAAAATTTCATACGGCGAGGGTGTTGAGCGGATTTTCCCACTTTATAGCCCATTGGTTGACAGCATTCTGCTTGTTCGCCGTGGCCGTGTACGCCGCGCGAAACTCTATTATTTGCGCGGTCTGACGGGTAAAGCAGCGCGTATTGCTGAGCGTCGTTTAAAACCGGCGGCGGGAAAAGCAAAACAAAACGTCACCGAAGCGGTTTTGGAGTCTAGTTCAGACGCCTAAATTCAAAACCCTGCGGTGGCCCCCAAAGTAAGACGGGGATGGTCCCCGTAAGGACATAGGCGACGACATGACCAACACAACTCTCTACGATAAAATTTGGAATGCACATTTGATCGATGAGCAGGCTGATGGTAGCTGCTTAATTTATATCGATCGTCATTTGGTGCATGAAGTCACAAGCCCACAAGCCTTTGAGGGTTTGAGGATGACTGGTCGTCAAGTCCACGCAAAAAACAAAACCTTGGCGCTGGCTGACCACAATATTCCGACAACTGACCGCACAGGCGGCGTTCATGCAATTGCCGATCTTGAGAGTCGCACACAAATTTTAAAACTTGAGGAAAACTGCACCGAATTTGGTGTGCCTTATATTCGGATGGACGATATTCGGCAAGGTATCGTGCATGTGACAGGGCCCGAGCAAGGGTTTACCTTGCCTGGCCTGACCATTGTATGTGGCGACAGTCATACATCGACCCATGGCGCATTTGGTGCGCTTGCTCACGGGATCGGTACATCTGAAGTTGAACATGTTTTGGCGACGCAAACATTAATCCAAACAAAAGCAAAAAACTTCCGAATTAACGTCGTTGGTACGGCGCCAGAATATGTAACGGCAAAAGATATTGCGCTTGCCATTATTGGTGAGATTGGCACTGCCGGTGGAACGGGTTGTGTTCTTGAATATGCAGGGCCTGCTATCGAGGCTTTAAGCATGGAAGGCAGGATGACTTTATGCAATATGTCGATTGAGGCAGGTGCGCGGGCTGGCTTGGTTGCGCCAGATGACAAAACATTTGCCTATTTGAAGGACCGTCCGCTTGCACCAAAAGGTGCTGATTGGGATGCGGCCGTAGCGTATTGGCAGACGCTGAAGTCTGATGATGGCGCCCATTTTGATCGTGAGATTACGATTGATGCAAGCAATCTAACACCGATCGTGACCTGGGGTACAAGCCCGCAGGATGTTGTCGCCATTACTGGCAACGTGCCTAACCCGGCGCATATTGAAGATACCTCACGCCGTCAGGCAACAGAGCGTGCTTTGGCTTATATGGGGCTGGCGGCTGATACACCAATGCAGGACGTTAAGATCGATCGTGTTTTTATTGGGTCCTGTACCAATAGCCGTATCGAAGATTTGCGTGTGGCTGCAAAAATTGCCGAGGGACGGACGGTTTCTCCGCATGTGTCTGCTATGGTTGTGCCTGGATCGGGTTTGGTGAAAGAGCAGGCTGAACAAGAAGGTCTTGACCAGATTTTTATTAAGGCAGGTTTTGAATGGCGTGAGCCTGGATGTTCTATGTGTTTGGCAATGAATGCTGACAAGTTGGCGCCAGGTGAGCGTTGTGCGTCAACGTCGAACCGAAATTTTGAAGGTCGCCAAGGGCGTGGTGGCAGAACCCATCTCGTTTCCCCACAAATGGCGGCTGCTGCAGCAATCGCGGGACACTTTGTTGATGTCCGTAAAATGGAGTCTTAAGCCATGGAAAAATACAAAACTTTAAATGCGATTGCAGCACCACTTGATTTAATCAATATCGATACGGATATGATTATTCCAAAACAATTTCTAAAAACAATTGCGCGCACAGGGCTTGGCCGAAATTTGTTTGATGAAATGCGCTATGAGCAAGATGGTTCTGAAATCGCTGATTTTGTGCTCAATAAAGAGCCATACCGGTCAGCTGAGATTTTAATTGCGGGCGAAAATTTTGGTTGCGGGTCGAGTCGCGAGCATGCGCCTTGGGCTTTGCTTGATTTTGGTATTCGCTGTGTGATTGCTCCGAGTTTTGCGGATATCTTTTTTAACAATTGTTTTAAAAATGGTATTTTGCCAATCGAGCTCCCCAAAGCTGATGTTGATGCGTTAATGGCTGCTTCTCAAAATGGCGCGAATGCAAAAATGACGGTTGATCTTGAAAAGCAGTTGATCATTGGTCCTGATGGCATTCAAATCGCGTTTGATGTAGATAGCTTCCGGAAGCATTGCTTGATTGAAGGTTTGGACGATATTGGTTTGACGCTTCAAAAGGCTGACAAAATTTCCGCCTATGAAGCCAAGCGTGACGCACAGGCGTGGTCTTAGAGGCATTGCCATTAGACTGGCGGTTTTAAGTCTTCCGTTCGGTTTTTTTCGCCTGAATTCAATCGAAATTTTGATGTCGGTTCTTTGTTTGCAAAATAATGAGATGTCTTTTCGAGTTAAGTTTTGCCCTATAAATCGAGGAAATTATGGAAAAAATATTAATATTAGCTGGTGATGGTATTGGTCCTGAGGTCATGGGTGAGGTGCGCCGTGTGATTGACTGGTTTGGCCATAACCGTGGTTTGCAGGCTGAGGTCTCTGAGGATTTGGTAGGCGGTTGCGCATATGAAGCGCACGGGCAGGCTATTTCTGATGCCGCGATGGATAAGGCTATGGATGCCGATATTGTGCTTTTGGGTGCTGTTGGCGGACCACAATGGGATAAGGTTGCATATGATGTGCGTCCTGAAGCTGGCTTACTGCGTTTGCGCAAGGATTTAGAGCTATTTGCTAATCTGCGACCGGCGCTTTGTTTTCCTGCCCTTGCCGATGCCTCTAGCTTAAAGCGCGAGATTATCGAAGGGCTTGATATTATGATTGTCCGTGAGTTAACAGGCGGCGTTTATTTTGGTGAACCGCGGGGCATTGAAGATCTTGGCAATGGACAAAGACGCGGCGTCAATACGCAAGTTTATGAAACCTATGAAATTGAGCGTGTGGCGCGCGTGGCAGCGGATTTGACGATGAAGCGTGGTAAACGTCTTATGTCGGTCGAGAAGCGCAACGTTATGGAGTCTGGCCTCTTATGGAATGAGGATGTAACTCGCGTTGTCACATCAGAATTCCCAGAGATTAAACTTGAGCATATGCTCGCCGATAATTGCGCGATGCAATTGGTGCGTGCACCTAAACAGTTTGATGTCATTGTCACTGATAATCTGTTTGGGGATATTCTCTCTGACATTGCCTCTATGTTGACGGGCTCACTTGGAATGTTGCCATCTGCGTCATTGGGAGCGGCCACACCAACACGCCGCGCGCGCGGCATGTATGAACCTGTTCATGGTTCAGCTCCAGATATTGCTGGCCAAAATTTGGCAAATCCAATTGCCTCTATTTTGTCATTTGCAATGGCGTTGCGTTATACGTTGGAGCGGGGGTCGGATTCCGATTTGCTCGAGCAAGCTGTTCAAGATGTTCTTAGCGATGGCGTACGCACAGGTGATATTATGCAAGCTGGGATGACCAAGACATCTACGCAAGGTATGGGTGATGCAATTCTCGCTAAGCTTGACGCCCTCAGCTAGGGCGAGCGTATTAGAAATTTAAATATTAGGAATAATTGGTTATGTCATATGTGATTGCTGTTGCTGGTGCCACTGGAAATGTCGGGCGCGAGATGTTGAATATTTTGCACGAGCGTAATTTTCCTGTATCACGCGTTGATGTTCTTGCTTCTCGCCGCTCGCAAGGGCGCGAGGTAAGTTTTGGTGATAAAACGCTAAAAATAACAGCGCTTGAACATTACGATTTCTCAAAAGCCGATATTGCTTTATTCGCTTGTGGCTCCACGGCGACTAAAGAATTTGCGCCTAAAGCGGCAAAGGCTGGTTGTATCGTCATTGATAATAGCTCGTTGTTTCGGCTTGAGCCCGATGTGCCTTTGATTGTACCTGAAGTGAATGTTGATGCACTGGCGGGTTATACAAAGCGTAATATCATTGCCAATCCAAATTGTTCTACGGCCCAATTATTGGTGGCTCTTAAGCCGCTGCATGATGCAGCGCGGATCAAGCGCTTGGTTATTTCGACCTATCAATCTGTTTCGGGTAAAGGCAAAGAAGCGATGGATGAATTGTTTAGTCAAACCCGGGCTATTTTTGTTAATGATGCTTTGGTTAAAGAACACTTTACCAAACAAATTGCTTTTAACGTCATCCCGCATTGCGATGACTTTGTCGATGGTGGTTATACCAAGGAAGAAATGAAGCTTGTCAATGAGACCAAGAAAATGCTCGACGCGTCTATTGCTGTTACAGCGACATGCGCGCGCGTCCCTGTTTTTGTTGGGCACTCGGAGTCGGTTAACATAGAGTTTGAGACGCCGTTATCGGATAGTCAGGCGCGTGCAATTTTACGCGAAGCACCTGGTGTGCTGGTGATTGATAAGCGTGAAGATGAGGGTTATATCACCCCCGTTGATTGTGTTGGTGATGATGCGACTTTTGTTTCACGTATTCGCAAAGATAACACGGTTGAGAATGGGCTTAATATTTGGATTGTCTCTGATAATTTACGCAAAGGCGCGGCCCTTAATGCTGTGCAAATTGCAGAAGAATTAACAGCTCGTTATTTGACGAAAAGCCGTATCACCAATTAAAGATCTTGCTCTGTGATGGGCGGGGCGAGCAAAATAGGTGCGCTTGGTAAGCGACCATGAGCGTTTGCTTTGGTCGCGAGGTTTGCCATGGTTGCCGTTGCAATGCCCAGCGCATGTTCTTCACCCTTTAAATAAAGACCAAGATAAAGCGCGGCGAATGTATCGCCCATGCCATGAATATGGTTGGGCTCTAGTTTTGTTTCGCATCTTGAGATGCATTGATTGGCGATGCGAAGCGTGGCGATACGCCCTTTGTCGGCGGGGCTTGATGTGACCACAATATGTGGCGTGGGAATTAGCTTCGCTGCCTCTTTAATCTGATTATCTGTTGTACAAGCCTGGTTGCTGAGCCAGTTAAGCTCAAAGAGATTTGGCGTTGCAATATTAGCCAGTGGCAAAAGAATATCGCGAATGGCGCGAGCCGTATCTTCAGCAATATATAATCGCCCCCGATCACCGCAAACTGGATCGCAAAGGTAAATAAGATTTGGGTTCTTTCGCCGCATTGCCTGCACGATATCGGCGGTGGCAATGACGTGGTCAATGCTTGGCATATAGCCGCTGATAACGGCATGGCAGTCAGCATCAGCGTCCTCAAGCCATTGCGCGAGGCCTCGCATTTCTTGGCCGCTGATTATATGCTTTGCTGGCGGATCAGCTTTTGGATAAGCTCCTGGATGGCTTGCCATTAGTGTGGTTGGACAGGCAAAAATTTCATAAGCTAATGCCTGCAAAGCAGGGCGTATAGCATTGAGCCCAACTTCCCCAGCAACGACTTGGCTGGATATTGCAAATATGATTTTTGGCATTGGCGGTTGCTCTGCTTCCTAAAGTCATTAATCTGTGTCAGCATTAACATGGATATTGATTTATGACTCGAGAAAAAATGACAAAGATGCGTCCACGCCGTTCAGCTCTTTATATGCCCGCATCTAATGCGCGGGCATTGGAAAAAGCCAAGTCCCTGCCAGCCGATGTGATTATCTTCGATCTTGAGGATGCAGTAGCCCCTGATGCAAAAACGGATGCGCGGGAGCAGTTGTCTGAGGTTCTCTCGGCTGGTGGCTATGGACAACGCGAATGCGTTATTCGGGTCAATGCTTTGGACACGCCTTGGGGGGCTGATGATTTAGAAATGGTTCGCGCGGTAACCCCTGATGCGGTTCTTATTCCCAAAATATCGACGTCTAAGGAAATTGAGCAGGTCCAATCTTTATGCCCAA
>CBFHLW010000031.1:0-16603 GCA_965656805.1 Alphaproteobacteria bacterium | reverse complement strand
GATATGGAGGCTCTCATTGAACACCTCACCAACCAAATGAAAACAGCTTCGTCAGATTCCTAATTTAAGACATCCGACCCAACTCCGTTCCTAACGGCTAAACTGCTTATACTTAATTCGGGTCGGAATATCGGCTGCGGACCCAAGGCGTCGCCGACGATCTTCTTCATAATCAGCATAATTTCCTTCGAACCACTCAACATGGCTATCCCCCTCAAAGGCAAGAATATGTGTCGCAATCCGGTCAAGGAACCAGCGATCGTGACTGATGACAACCGCACAACCAGCAAAATTTTCCAAGCCATCTTCAAGAGCTCGTAATGTCTCCACATCTAAGTCATTAGTTGGCTCATCGAGCAGCAAAAGGTTAGCGCCAGACTTGAGCATTTTCGCTAAATGCACACGGTTTCGTTCACCACCTGATAATAAACCAACCTTTTTCTGCTGATCCCCACCTTTAAAATTAAACGCACCAACATAAGCACGCGAGTTCATTTCACGCTTACCCAATGGAATAATATCGAGCCCGCCTGAAATCTCTTCCCAGACGTTTTTATTATCATCAAGATTGTCGCGCGATTGGTCAACATAGCCCATAACAACCGTCTCACCCACACGTAGGCTCCCGCTATCTGGCTCTTCCTGCCCCGTTAACATCCGAAACAATGTTGTCTTACCCGCACCATTTGGCCCGATCACGCCAACAATACCCCCAGGAGGTAATTGAAAATTAAGATTATCAATCAGCAGACGGTCACCATAGGCTTTAACCAATCCTTCACTATTGATCACCACACCGCCAAGACGCGGCCCAGATGGAATCGAAATTTGCGCATGAGAAACTTCGTCATGCTCAGCTTTATTCAATAGGTCATCATAGGCATTGATACGTGCTTTGCTCTTGGCTTGCCGCGCTTTAGGTGAGGATCGAATCCAGTCAAGTTCACGCGACAAGGTCCGCTCCTTGGTAGCATCCTCTCGAGCCTCCTGCTCAAGTCGTTTGGCTTTCTTTTCAAGCCAATTTGAATAATTACCCTCGTAGGGATAGCCGTTCCCACGATCAAGCTCCAAGATCCAACCGGTAATCTGATCAAGAAAATAACGATCGTGCGTCACCAAAACCACAGTACCTGCAAAAGCCTCTAAATGGTGTTGAAGCCAGGCTATTGTTTCGGCATCGAGATGGTTTGTTGGCTCATCGAGTAACAACATGTCTGGTTTTTCGAGAAGGAGTTTACACAGAGCAACGCGACGCTTTTCACCACCCGACAATTTCTCAACACCGCTTTCACCAGGAGGGCATCGAAGCGCATCCATAGCTTGTTCAACTTGACTGTCTAGGTCCCACAAGTTTTGTGCATCAATCTCATCTTGTAGTTGGGCCATTTCATCAGCTGTTTCATCGGAATAATTCATCGCCAATTCATTATAGCGATCCATTAGCGCTTTTTTATCAGCAACACCTTCCATTACATTCTCAAAAACAGTCTTGCTGGCATCTAACTGCGGTTCTTGCTCGAGATATCCCACTTTAACACCCTCAGCGGCCCATGCATCACCTTGATATTCCTTATCAATACCGGCCATAACTTTGAGCAAAGTGGATTTACCAGAGCCATTTACCCCAACGATACCGATCTTAGCTCCAGGCAAAAAGGATAAGCGAATATCTTTTAAGACCTGTTTGCCACCTGCATAAGTTTTCGAAAGACGGTCCATTACATAGACATATTGATAGGCGGCCATGGTTATTTCCTTCTGATATTCGAGTGCAACAGTTGTAAAACCATCTGGTATTACATTAAATCCCCTGCAGGCACGACCATAATTCAATTACCACCCAACAGGCTTTGTAGACCTTATAACAATCTATTCTTAAAAAGTCTGCAGGTCGCCATACATTTACTCTTAAAAAGAGGAAAAAGCCCCAAACGAAAATATGGCCAGCCGTAAGGCTGACCATATCTGAGACATCCTATAAAATTTTAAATGATGCGGATGGCTTCGCGGATAATCAATGCAGCAAGGGCAGCCCAAGACAACATGAAGACAGCAAATCGAAGCAAAACAATATTAATTGTAATTTGAACAAGCGAATGCAAAATCCGCATAAAGACAAAGGCCCATGCAAGCTGAACATTTAATTGATCGCCATGCCCTAATAAGGCAATCGCCAAGACAACGGCATAAAATAAGGTTGGCTGCTCGAATAAGTGGTTATAGTTATCACTATATTGCGTTACATTTGAGGGTAATGTCACATCTTTAACATGTTTTGCGGCTTGCGGGTCAATACCAGCCTTATTCATAGCTGGTATTCGTTTTATAAACATCAACACCATAATAATCGTGGTCCATACGCCCAGGATAATGAGCGGCTGAATAATTGCAGTCGGTTCCATAATACTCTCCCATTTATAATAGTTATAAAGTGATGCTACCCGTGCTTGCAAAACCTGACAAGATTAATTCACATAGCATTTCAATGGTTACGGCTAATGCACATTAACCACGCAGTTGCCCGTTAATTCAACATGGGGATGGCTAAGGTCAAGCGCATCGGCTTTAGCGATCACAAATCCAGTTTTTTTATTGATATAAATGCTATGCATAAACATATTATCACGACCTGCGAGCTTTAAATCCGCGCTGGTTTCGAGGACAATCTCGAAGGTAATTTGATTAAAATGCTCGCCTACAGCCTGAGGATTGACATGAATAAGCTCAACGAAAAAAGGAGGCACTCGTGTAAACCCGCGTTTAGATACACCACCCTGCCCAATGAACATACATTCAAATGTTTCTGCCATCACTTTATGAGGAGTAAGAATACCGCCTAACAAACAAATCAAAAGACAGACAAAGCAGCTGAAAAAACGCTGAGATTCCACTTTAAGCATAAGTTTATTACTTAAATTGTTCTCGCATCAAATTTAAGATACGGCTCTGGCGTGGGGAAACCGAACAATCTGCAACTAAGGTTACTTCTGATGCAACCGGCACCAATGATACACTATATTCAAATCCAGGATATTTGGGGCTGACTTCCAGCATAATCTTCCTGTCTGAATATAAATTCATATAAGCAACACCATTTTTAAAATATGACATTGCCTTAGATTTTGGTTCTCGTACAATAAAAGCGTTGTCGTTAACGCCACATAAGTTTTCAAGTTTAACGGTTACTAAGATGCGCTTGGGCGGGCCAAATGAGAAGCCAGAACTTGAGAGAGAGCTCCAAATCAAGAACCCAAAGCCGCCTAAAACCGCCAAAACAAAAATAATTTTTACACTTTTCATATAAATATCTTATGCATAATTATCACTACTCTTTAACAACTCTTAACTCCCTCGGCAAACTCTTGCTCATTTGAAAACAGTTTGCATGTATTAAAAAAAAGAAGTGGTGGGCCCGGCAGGACTCGAACCTGCGACCAAACCGTTATGAGCGGTTTGCTCTAACCAACTGAGCTACAGGCCCCACTTATTTGCCATAATTTGGCACAAATACTTTTGGCTGATAAGTTCGAGCCGCGGCGTCGTCCATCTGCGCATAAGATATAATAATAACAAGATCATTGGGTTGGGCAAGGCGGGCTGCAGCACCGTTAATGCCAATCGTTTGGGAACCGCGCTCGGCAGGAATGGCATAGGTTGTAAAACGGCCACCTGTATTAATGTTTAACACATCAACTTGCTCATGGGGCAAAATACCAACTCGATCAAGCCAATCTTGGTCAACCGAAATTGAACCTTCATACTGCATGTCACATTGCGTAACTGCTGCGCGATGTATTTTGGCCTTCATCAAGGTAAGCAACATAATAAAACCTATTTCAACCTAAGTTACTAATTATCCAAAAAGCTACGAAGCTTTCGCGACCTGCTCGGGTGTTTCAGCTTACGAAGAGCTTTCGCCTCAATTTGACGAATACGTTCGCGTGTCACCGAGAATTGTTGCCCAACCTCTTCCAGCGTATGGTCGGTATTCATACCGATACCAAAGCGCATACGCAAGACACGTTCTTCACGCGGGGTTAGCGAAGCTAATACCCGCGTTGTGGTTTCGCGCAGATTGGATTGAATAGCGGCATCGATTGGAATAATGGCATTCTTATCTTCAATAAAGTCGCCAAGCTGACTATCTTCCTCATCACCAATTGGTGTTTCCAAACTAATCGGCTCTTTGGCAATTTTGAGAACTTTGCGCACTTTTTCAAGCGGCATCGATAATTTTTCCGCCAGTTCCTCAGGTGTTGGTTCGCGACCAAACTCATGCAACATTTGCCGCGAGGTACGCACCAATTTATTGATCGTTTCGATCATATGAACTGGAATACGAATTGTCCGCGCCTGATCGGCAATCGAACGTGTTATTGCCTGACGAATCCACCATGTGGCATAGGTGGAGAACTTATAACCGCGACGATATTCAAACTTATCAACCGCTTTCATCAAGCCAATGTTGCCCTCTTGAATAAGGTCGAGAAACTGAAGACCACGGTTTGTGTATTTTTTCGCTATTGAAATCACGAGGCGCAAATTAGCCTCAACCATTTCTTTTTTAGCAATCCGCGCTTCACGCTCGCCTTTTTGAACCATCCGTACAATACGACGGAACTCACCAATATTGAGACCTGTCTCAGTTACGAGCTCTGTGACTTCATCACGAATTTCTTTTATCTCGGCCCGATGATCAGACGAAAACTCTTTCCAGCCCTTGCCAGCAAGTCGCGACACACGACGCAACCAATTAGCTTCATATTCGTTACCCTGATATTGCTTTAGGAATTCTTCGCGCAATACGCCGGACTTTTCAGCCAACCGCAAAAGCTGGGTTTCGAGCAAAACAAGTCGCTTATTAATAGAATAGAGCTGCTCAACCAAAGCCTCGATCCGGCTAGCATTGAGCGCTAAGCTTTTGACTTCCTCAATAACTTCAGCATGCAGCTTATCCATTTTATTTTGCTGAGCTGTTGGGAGCTCTTTATTTACAGACTGAAGCTCAACCGACTTATCTTGAATACGACGTAATTTCTTATAAGTCGATGCAATCATATCGAAGCTTTCCAAAACTTTTGGCTTTAGCTCCATTTCCATTGCTGAAAGTGACATATTGCTATCGTTTTCTTCATCCTCTTCATCAGGCTCGCCTTCAGCCTCACCAGATGGAGCACCCGAAGGTGGCGGTGCTGCGCCTTCGGCGCTGCGGTCAACTTTTTTGGCGTCCGGCCCAGCAAAGGTCGCGTCCAAATCAATAATATCCCGGAGCAAGACTTTGCCTTCATTGAGTTCGTCGCGCCAGATAATGATTGCTTGAAATGTCAGCGGGCTTTCACAAAGACCCGCAATCATGGTTTCGCGTCCAGCCTCTATGCGTTTAGCAATAGCAATCTCGCCTTCGCGCGAGAGAAGCTCAACGGTTCCCATCTCGCGCAAATACATGCGCACAGGGTCATCCGTACGGTCACCCGCACCAGTAGCTTTAGCTGGCTTTGCGACAAGAGCTGTTTCAGAACTTGGATCGCCTTCAGCGCCGTCTTCTGAGGCTTCATCATTATCTTCTTCGGCTGTTTCAACAACGGAAATACCCATTTCCGAAAGCATAGACATGATGTCTTCAATTTTCTCAGATGTGAATTCTTCTGGCGGCAAAACATCATTAAGCGCATCAACAGTAACATAGCCAACTTGTTTGGCCGCTTTTATCATCCGTTTGACGTCACGATTATTAAGGTCGATCAGCGGGCTATCTGATATATCAATACCCTGCTTCTCTTCTTCTTTTGCTTTTTTCTTAGCCATATCGTTCCTTAGCTCTAATACCCTAGCTTATGAGAGAAAAGTGTTGATCATAAGTAAAAGTTTTGTTCGCTCTTATTTAGCAACAAAAAAACCGTCATCTCAAAACATAATGTTTTTTGTGAATGCCCTAAAAAGTGCGCGCCTCAAATTCCTCAATTTCTTTTTTAATCGCCTTTAAGCGCTCAAAACTCTCCACTTCGTCATCCGCCGTACAGACCGCGTAATCAGCTTCGGCTTCAGCCTTCTCTCTTTCTAGAGTTATTAATGTATGGTGGATTTGCGCAACTTCAAGCCACGCTGCTTCCGCCTCGTTAAACTCTGTGTCTGGACGTGTGAACAGTAATCCATGCGCTTTGGCTATTTGCTCTATTCGCGCGACCAACCCATCCAGTGCTTGACCTTTCAAATGCCCTGTAAGAGCTCTTGTGTCAAGTGTTTCACTTATAGAAGAAAAATTAACAATTTCATCGAGGAGGCGTCGCAACTCATGATCTGAGAACTCTATACGATGTAACAACTCCTCATGGCGCATTGCCAGCTGTGGATGAGCAATCAAACCCGCGATTAAAAGGGCTGAACGACCTGAGAGATTACCATTACTTGCCCAGGCGGCCGCTGAGCGGCGGGTCTCTTGGCGGGCATCTGAACGAGTAAAATGGCGCGTCATTCGGCCGCCTTTTTGAGACGGCACTGGCGCAGGAGCAAAAAGCTTATCTAAACGTGCTTTAATATCATGCCCGTATAATTCTTTGATATCACGATTTTGGATCTGCTGAACACAAGCGCGCAGCCTCTGGCGTAAATGCGCCCGACGCTCTGGCGTGTCCAATGGGGCTTGCTCTAATTCACGATCCCAAAGCAAATCAACCAATGAAACAGCGCGCTCAATCACACTTTCTATAGCCTCACGGCCGCCATCGCGAGCCAAATCATCGGGGTCCTTGCCCATAGGCAGCAAGGCAAAGCGGAGACTATAGCCAGGCTTTAACAGTGGCAAAGCCCGATCAATTACGCGATAAGCAGCCCGCAAACCCGCGCTATCGCCATCCAGGCATAAAATAGGCTCAGGCGTTAAACGCCATAATAAATCAATTTGCTGCTCTGTCACTGCAGTACCAAGAGGGGCAACGGCATCATCAATGCCAACACGGCTTAGCCCAATCACATCCATATAGCCCTCGGTCACCAAAATCCGCTTTGCTTCATAGGAGGGCTGACGCGCACGATGGAAATTATAAAGGTTGGCACCTTTATGAAACAAAGGCGTTTCTGGAGAATTAAGATATTTTGCTGGTGCATTGGGGTCAAGCGCGCGACCACCAAAAGCAATCACCCGTCCTCGCGCATCATGGATTGGAAACATAATTCGATCGCGAAACCGATCGAACATTGGGCGTCCGTCATCAGGCTTAATCGTCAGCCCCGCACTCAATAAATCTTCTGGGCTCGCCCCCAATCCAGTTAAGTAACCCGACAAACCATTCTTGTGCGCCGGGGCATAGCCCACACCAAATTTATCTTTGAGTTCCTGACCTAAACCTCGACGACTCAGATAGTCCCGAGCATTGGCCGCATCAGACGTGTTGAGTTGTTGAATAAACCATTCCGATGCTTTCGTCATCCAATGGCTTAAACCTTGGCGTTGTTCGGCTTTTGCCGCCTCCTGAGGGTCGCGCTCAGGCATAGACAACCCAGCTTCAGCCGCCAAACGCTCAATAGCTTCTACAAAACTAAGCCCCTGTGTTTCCATAAGAAAGTCAAAAATAGAGCCATGTTTCCCTGTCGCAAAACAATGATAAAATTGTTTGTCATCATTAACTGTAAAAGAAGGGGTTTTTTCTGACTTAAAAGGCGATAGCCCAACATATTCGCGCCCACGGCGTTGCAACTTGACGTGACGACCAACAACGGACGAGACCGAGATACGGTTTTTTATTTCTTCAATAAAATGCGCTGGAAATGCCATAGGCTATAATATGCCAAATAATGCAACTTGCTAGTCATTGAACTGCACATATTTGGGGAAATTAAAGAAAACACAGTCTATATAAAGACCAATAGGCCTCTTTGAAGAGGAGAACCCCACTATCTATCAATCGTAAGTAACTAACTTAACAATTTTTTCGCGATCGCGCTTGCTTGGCCAAAATCCATTTCACCAGCATAATCCGCTTTCAAAGCCGCCATCACGCGCCCCATATCTTTAAAAGATTGAGCCTCGAGCGCCTCAATAGTTTTGGCCACAACCGCTTGTACATCTTCTTCAGACATTTGCTCGGGAAGAAACTCTTCAATAATAGAAATCTCAGCACGCTCGCGTTCGGCAAGCTCTGGACGCCCTGCCTCTTCATATGTGGTTGCTGACTCGTTTCGCTGTCGGACCATCTTACTCAGAATATCTAAAATTTCAGCATCGCTTACGCCGTCATGATTATCATCAGAGCGCGCAGCAATATCACGATCTTTGACCGCGGCCATAATCAAGCGCAACGTCGCTGAACGAATTTTATCTTGATCTTTTATTGCCGTTTTTAAGGCATCGTTAATGCGCACGCGCATATGAGTAACTCCACTCAGTTTCGGAGCGGGGAACCTAACGCATCGCTTACATGAATTCAATCAACTTTATAGCGAAAAGATTACCTGAAAAGAATCGCATTATCACCACTCTTCGAGGTTATAGTGTTTTACGTGTTCCTGGAATTCAACCTCAAACATATTTGGGCTCATAATTTCTTATAAGTCACTGTATTTTATTGGTTATTTTTTCAACAAGAATCCTCGTGCTAGACTTGACCACAGCGACTCTTTTCGATAGCTTCTCACAGCTCTCGCGACCTGCGAGATCACCAGGAATTAATGAGTTTTGCCATGGAATTTTTGCCAGACATACGCCGCCCCACGAACGTGAGGGCGTTTTTTTTTGCCTTTTTTGCAAAAAGATACACGACAAGAAAGGGCTCTGACAGATGATGCAAGATATTAAAAACTGGCAGTTTCCATCGCCAAACGCGGTGCTCGTCCTTGGCGATGAAACAACCCTTTATGGATATGGCGTTGGTGCTCAAGGCGTTGCCATTGGCGAAGTTTGCTTTAATACGGCGATGACGGGTTATGAAGAAATTTTGACTGATCCTTCATATGCCGAGCAATTCGTCACTTTCACATTCCCGCATATTGGCAATATCGGCACTAATGACGAAGATGACGAAACATCCAATCACAGCGCACCTAGCGCAAAAGGCATGATTATTCGCGAAGCTATCACCAATCCGTCTAATTATCGCAATACGCAAAACTTGGCGACATGGCTCGAACAGCGCGGTCTCATTGGGTTAAGTGGCGTCGACACACGAGCGATCGCACTTCGTATTCGCGACCATGGCATGTTTAATGCCGCCATCGCATATCAAAATGATGGCGATTTTGATATTCCAGCACTCGCGGCACAGGTCCGGGCATTTGAAGGACTAGAAGGCGCGGATCTTGCGAGCAAAGTTACGCGCTCAGATGTTCAAGAATGGCGCCAAGGACGATGGCGTTGGCATGAAGGCTTTGCAGAGTCTCCCGCCCGCAAGAGGGTTGTAGCTTATGATTTCGGTGCAAAAAAGAACATACTGCGTTGTCTTGCTGATGCAGGATGCGATGTCACTCTAGTACCTGTAACAATGGACCCAGATGCTGTCATGGCTCTTGAGACCGATGGCTATTTTTTGTCAAACGGACCTGGCGATCCAGCCGCCACAGGAGAAAAAGTGCTACCCACCATTACACGCATGATTGATAGCGGGAAACCACTTTTCGGCATTTGCCTTGGTCACCAATTGCTTGGATTAGCGCTTGGCGCCAAAACCATCAAAATGGCGCAAGGGCATCACGGCGCCAACCATCCAGTTAAAGACCTTACAACCGGCAAAGTTGAAATTACATCAATGAACCATGGCTTTGCGATTGATCGGGAAAGCTTACCCGAGGGCGTTAGCGAAACCCATGTCAGTCTTTTTGATGGCAGTAATTGCGGCATCCAGGCAGATGGACGACCTATATTCTCGGTTCAGCATCATCCCGAGGCCTCACCAGGTCCCCAAGACAGTTTTTACTTATTTGACCGCTTCGTAGCGGCGATGGAGCGCTAGATATGCCGAAACGTACCGACATTTCAAGCATCATGATCATTGGTGCAGGACCAATTGTAATTGGACAAGCCTGTGAATTCGATTACTCGGGAACGCAAGCTTGTAAAGCGCTGCGTGAAGAAGGTTATCGCGTCATTTTGGTCAATTCAAATCCAGCGACCATTATGACAGACCCAGAACTTGCTGACGCAACCTATATTGAGCCTGTCACACCAGAAGTTGTTGAGAGCATTATCAAAAAAGAACGGCCAGACGCCATTCTGCCAACAATGGGCGGACAAACAGCACTTAACACAGCTATTTCCTTGGCCGAGAGTGGTGTTTTAGAAAAGTATAATGTGCAACTTATTGGTGCCGACCTAGAGGCTATTAACAAAGCTGAAGACCGCGCATTATTTCGTGCAGCAATGGACCGCATTGGCCTAGAGAGCCCTAAGTCGCGCATCGTTAATACAATGGAAGACGCGATGGAGGCTTTGGAATTTGTTGGCCTCCCAGCAATCATTCGCCCCTCTTTCACACTTGGTGGCACTGGTGGTGGCATTGCATATAACCGTGAAGAGTTTATCGAAATTGTTGATAGCGGATTAGACGCTTCCCCTGTTACCGAAGTATTGATCGATGAAAGTATTATTGGTTGGAAAGAATATGAAATGGAAGTCGTGCGCGACAAGGCAGATAATTGTATTATCATCTGCTCCATTGAAAATATTGACCCAATGGGCGTACATACGGGCGATAGTATAACCGTTGCACCAGCCCTAACTCTGACTGATCGTGAATATCAAATTATGCGCAATGCATCGATTGCTGTATTGCGGGAAATTGGTGTGGAAACAGGTGGCTCGAATGTACAATTCGCAGTTAACCCTAAAAACGGTCGTCTTATTGTCATTGAGATGAACCCGCGCGTATCACGCTCTTCAGCACTTGCATCCAAAGCAACAGGCTTTCCGATTGCTAAAATTGCTGCCAAGCTTGCAATTGGCTATACGCTTGATGAATTGTCTAATGACATTACTGGTGTCACCCCCGCAAGTTTTGAGCCGACCATTGACTATGTCGTAACTAAAATTCCACGCTTTACCTTTGAGAAATTTCCTGGTGCTGAACCTGATCTCAATACAGCCATGAAGTCTGTTGGTGAAGGCATGGCCATTGGACGTAATTTCCAAGAGTCTCTCCAAAAGGCATTGCGTTCAATGGAGACCGGCTTAACAGGCTTAAACGAACCTGAAAACGCGCCAGATATCTCGACGTCAGAGGGCCTTAGCGCCATGCGCGCTGCGCTCACAAATGCTATGCCATTTCGGTTATTAATGGCAGCCCATGCTTTACGCCAAGGCATGTCTGAGCAGGATATTCATGATCTTGCCGGTTTCGACCCTTGGTTTATTGAGCAGCTCAATCAGTTGATTATTGCTGAGAAATTAATCCAAGACAGTGGCGTTCCCAGCAATGAGAATGCGATGCGCCAAATTAAGAAAATGGGCTTTTCCGATGCACGCATTGGCGAGCTGACCAACAAAACTGAGCAAGAAATACGCGCACATCGCCACGCTATGAATGTACGCCCTTTTTACCGTCGCATTGATACATGTGCGGCTGAATTTGCAGCGACTACGCCCTACCTGTATTCCAGCTATGATATGCCTTCTCCGCTTGCCCCCCAGCAGGAAGCTGAGCCAAGTAACCGAAAAAAAGCTGTTATTCTTGGTGGTGGGCCTAATCGCATCGGACAAGGCATCGAATTCGATTATTGCTGCTGTCACGCCGCATACGCCCTCGCGGACATTGATATTGAAAGCATTATGATCAATTGCAACCCCGAAACGGTGTCGACCGATTATGATACATCAGACCGCCTTTATTTTGAGCCACTGACAGAAGAAGATGTATTAGAAATTATGGCCATCGAGCAATCCTCAGGCGAACTCGCTGGTGTGATTGTTCAATTTGGCGGCCAAACCCCATTGAAACTGGCGGCCGCACTTGAGGCAAATAATGTTCCCATTTTAGGCACCTCGCCAGATGCTATTGATCTCGCTGAGGATCGTGACCGCTTTAAAGCTTTGCTTGAAGAGCTCGACTTACGACAACCCCCAAATGGTATCGCGCGCAGCGCGGAAGAAGCCCGCGTCATTGCTCAGCGCATCGGATTTCCTGTGGTTATTCGGCCTTCATATGTTTTAGGGGGACGGGCAATGGAAATTGTTAATTCTGATGCTCAGCTAGAACGTTATATGCGTGAGGCTGTCATTGTATCAGGCACCAGCCCTGTCCTCATCGACGGATATTTGCGGGATGCAACAGAGCTTGATGTTGATGTCTTATGTGACGGCGATAATGTCTATGTTGCTGGCATCCTAGAGCATATTGAAGAAGCCGGTGTGCATTCAGGTGACAGCGCTTGCTCAATGCCACCGCACTCCCTACCACAACACATCGTTGATAATTTAAGCCAACAAGCTACCAAAATGGCACTCGCTCTCAATGTCCGTGGACTTATGAATGTTCAATTTGCCGTCCAAGGCGAGCATATTTTCGTTATCGAGGTTAATCCACGCGCAAGCCGAACTGTGCCCTTTGTTGCCAAAGTATTGAATAAACCAATTGCCAATATTGCGGCTCGTTTAATGGCTGGCGTGTCATTAAACACATTTAATCTCAAGCAAATTAAACTGCCCTATTATGCCGTTAAAGAAGCTGTATTTCCTTTCGCGCGGTTCCCTGGCGTTGATACAATATTGGGACCAGAAATGCGCTCAACGGGTGAAGTGATGGGCATCGACAAGCGTTTCGACATGGCCTTTGCCAAAAGCCAAATCGGGGCGGGGTCTGTATTGCCACAATCTGGCTGCGCCTTCATCTCTGTACGCGAGAACGACAAGCAGCGCGTGATCGCGCCAGTAAAACAACTCAAAGAGCTTGGTTTTAAGATTATCGCTACGCGCGGCACAGCCAATTATTTCACCAAACAAGGGATTGATGTAGAGCCCGTCAATAAAGTGCTTGAGGGGCGCCCGCATATTGTGGATGTGATGAAAAACGGCGATGTCCAGTTGGTCATTAATACAACTGAAGGCGAGCAATCTTTGAATGACAGCAAATCTATACGCCGCACAACCCTTATGATGAAAGTGCCATATTACACCACCATTGCAGGGGCTGAGGCCGCCGTATCGGCAATTTCAGCTTTGCGAAGCAACCCCATTCAAGTTCAATCGCTTCAAGATTATGCTAAATTAAGTATTTTTTAATTTAAATTGAAGCTTGCAAGTCCTTTGATTTTAAAGAAACATGTCCCTCAGGATTTGAGTTACCGCTAGGAATAGATTATGGAAAAAGTGCCGATGACACGACAGGGCCACGAAGCCCTTGGAGAAGAACTACACCGCCTTAAGGGACATGAGCGTCAGGTAATCATTCGTGCGATCTCTGAAGCACGAGCGCATGGTGACTTGTCAGAAAATGCCGAATATCATGCAGCAAAAGAGCAACAAAGTCACAATGAAGGCCGCATCCTTGATCTCGAAGATAAGCTCTCGCGCGCCGAAGTAATAGATGTATCTTCTCTATCGGGCGACACAATTAAATTTGGTGCCACAGTGGAACTGGCTGACGAAGATACAGATGCCGAAATAACCTATCAAATCGTTGGTGAATATGAAGCCAATGTCGAGCAAGGGAAAATATCGATTGTTTCCCCCATCGCACGCGCATTGATTGGAAAATCTGTTGGCGACAGTGTCGAAGTGGTCACACCAGGTGGCGGCAAGGCTTATGAAGTGCTGAGCGTTAAATATATTTAAAGCGCCCAACCTTTAGTCTAATCTGTAATTTTTTGATGCACTGGTACGCCAAAAGCCTGTTTGGACTGTCGTATGGTCAAAGAGGTCCGCACATGCGACACATTCGGAGCTGGCGTTAATTCTCGCGTCAAAAAGGTTTGGAAGCTCGCCAAATCCGGCGCGACGCATTTGAGAATAAAATCAATCTCACCATTGAGCATATGGCACTCGCGCACTTCGGGCCAAGCGGCAACGCGGCTTTCAAATGCTTGTAAATCAATCTCGGCCTGGCTGTGTAAGCCAACCATTGCAAAAACCGTGACACCGTATCCTAATTTTTGCGCATTCACATTCGCATGATAGCCTGAAATATAACCCGCATCTTCCAAGGCACGCACGCGCCGTAAACACGGGGGTGCAGAAATACCAACACGACTTGCCAGGTCGACATTCGAAATCCGACCCTCATCTTGCAAAATAGAAATAATTTTCAAATCAATTGTGTCGAGAGATCTCATATTCGCCTTCATTTATAAGACAAAACATATTAGGTTTTATGGATGTGAATATACGTATCGGCGTTGTTTTGCGCAATATAATTGCGCAATATTGAAAGAATAAATCTTAAATGAGTAAGATTAATCAGATTTGGACCATTACGAATGGTAATCGCGGTAATGAAGTCAATTGCGAAGGTCTATGCGCTTATCTCGATGCAGACAATATTAGACCGATTACCGTCGCGCGTCATTGGTTCAATAATATCACGGCGCCTTATTGGCCAAGCGTCATGGCCGCAAGATTTGACCATCAGATAGCCGCGCCTTGGCCCGATATTGTGATTGCAAGTTCACGTATTGCAGGGCCATACGCGCGTTACATCAAAAATGCATCAGGCGGTAAAACATTTACCGCCTATTTGCAGGACCCACAATGCAATCCCAAACATTTTGATTTTGTATGGGCCCCCAAACACGACAAACTCTCTGGGCCGAATGTTTTCAACACGCTCTTGAGCCCTCACAAATTAACCCCGCGTCTTTTATCAGAGGAAGGCGCTAAGTGGTTGCATCGCTTTAGCGATCAGAAGCGAAACATACTTGGTGTCGTCATTGGCGGCCCTAATTCAGCTTATCAGTTTGCTGAGGATGAAGTTACTCGCTTTACTGAACAGCTGATTGATTTAAGCAAAACATTTTATTTAATTATTTCAGTTTCGCGCCGTACACCGGCTGGCCTGACTAAGCGAGTCTTAAATGCCGTCAGTCCTGAGAATGCATATATATATAGCGGAACTGGCGACAACCCCTACCCTGCTCTTTTAAACATTGCCGACGCTTTATTGGTAACAGCTGACAGTGTTAATATGACAGGTGAAGCATGCGCGTCTGGAAAACCCGTTTATGTGCTTCGGCTCAGCACCAAAAAACGTACCAAGTTTGAGCTTTTCCAAGACAATTTAGAAGCTGAAGGCCTCACAAAAGCATTTAACGGTCAAATTGAGCTATGGGATAATAGGGCACGTGATGACACGCCCGATATAGCCGAAGCACTTTTAAACGCTTATTCAGCGCATAAAGCTGTGAAAGGCTGATATGCCCCCCTTTAAAGGGAGCCTTGCTACGCGTTATACTCGACTTAGAATCAATGCCCTCAATCGCTATCTGTTAAACCAAGCAAGGGCACATAAAGCTATGAGTGCATTGGGTTGCACTTAAAAAAGGGAAACATGTTATGGTGACTGTCACAAAAACAAAACTGCTTATCATCGGCTCAGGACCAGCTGGCTATACAGCAGCTGTTTATGCTGCACGCGCGATGTTAGAGCCGGTATTGGTTCGCGGACTGCAACCTGGCGGCCAACTAACAATTACGACTGACGTGGAAAATTACCCGGGCTTTGCAGATGCCGTGCAAGGTCCATGGCTTATGGAACAAATGGAAGCCCAAGCCATCCATGTTGGTACAAATATTATTTCCGATATCATTACCGACGTTGATCTATCGAAGCGCCCCTTTACATGTGTTGCCGATAGCGGTGACGTTTTTGAAGCTGAAACAATTGTGATTGCGACCGGAGCACAAGCCAAATGGCTCGGATTACCCAGCGAAGAAAAATTTCAAGGCTTCGGTGTTTCAGCATGTGCGACATGCGATGGCTTTTTCTATCGCAATAAAGACGTTCTCGTGATCGGCGGTGGCAATACGGCTGTTGAAGAAGCATTATTTTTGACCAAATTTGCCAGCAAAGTGACCTTAGTTCATCGCCGCGACCAATTACGTTGTGAGAAAATTCTTGAAAATCGACTACTCGCTCACCCTAAAATTGAAGTCGCATGGAATTCTGAAATTGCTGAAATTATAGGTGATGAAAATCCACTTAGCGTCACAGGTGCGCGACTGCGTAATACCGTTGATGGACAAGAACGGGACATTAAAGCCGATGGCGTTTTTATTGCCATTGGCCATGCACCAGCAACCGCTTTATTTGAAGGCAAACTCGCAACCAAAGCGGGGGGCTATTTGGTCACGGCGCCAGACAGCACAGAAACATCAATCCCTGGTGTCTTTGCAGCTGGCGATGTTACAGATGATATCTTTAGACAAGCCGTAACAGCAGCAGGCATGGGGTGTATGGCAGCGCTCGAAGCAGAACGTTTTTTAGCCGCTCTCCCAAACGCTGCAGAGGCTGCTGAATAAGTCTCATCATAAGCACAATGATTTCGGAAAAATTATTTGATGACTCAAATGCGTTATCCTGAACAATCATAAATATCGCTATTTCAATATTTAGAGAAGCCGATACAACGCCTCAGCATGACGGATATCACACAGCCAACTGTTACGCCAACTACATTGGCTATAAAATCA
>CBFHLW010000030.1:0-16635 GCA_965656805.1 Alphaproteobacteria bacterium | reverse complement strand
CCGTGACCGAGATGTCTCAGGACATGGGCTTGAATTAAGCCAGTCGGGGGTAAATGCATGTGTAGCGCGGGGTCTCAGCGTAGTTCAGGGTGATGCGGATAAAGATCTTTCCTATTACCCATCAAGCGGGTTTGATTTTGTTATATTGAGCCAAACCTTGCAGGCAACCCAACGTCCACAAGATGTGTTAGAAGAAATGGCACGTATTGGAAAAAAATTAATCATATCCATCCCAAATTTTGGGCATTGGCGTGTTCGGCTAGACCTTCTCTTGCGAGGTCGTATGCCTGAAACCAAAACGCTTAATTCGCAATGGTATAATACCGCTAATATTCATTTATGTACCTTGCTTGATTTCGTTGATCTCGCAACACTTGTTGGCCTTAAGGTCGAGTCGCACATTATGGTACACAAAAATAAAATCCAACAATCGAAGAGCCAAATATCAGCTTTAGATAATTTGCGCGCAGAACTTGGCGTTTTTGTGCTCAGCCCCACTTCGTCATAAATAGAAATAGATCTTTAAACCTATGCAGGCTGAGGCATAGCTGGGGCGTAGCGTAAGGCGCGGCGTTTATAGGTAATAGGAGCCGGCACACGCTTGACTAAAACCACAACCAAAGCCCCTGCCATTTCTGGTAAAATAGACCGGCCTGCCTTTTCAAAGAAGGGTGAGACCGACTCGATCCCCCAATGCCCAAATGGTAGAAAGTGCAGCGCGCTCGTCCAAGAGACCGCAACAAACCCAGTTTCTTGACACAAGCGCCTTAACTGACGACGACTATAAGGGTGCCCAACCCCAAAAGGAGTGCGATCACGCCGCGACCAAAGCCCGCGCCGGTTCGGCACAATTAGCGTCAAACGTCCCTCAGGAACAAGAATGCGCCATAATTCGCGTAAGGCATGATCAGCGTCGCGACTATGCTCCAAGTAATGCATCGCGAGAAGAGAGCCAATCTGATTATCCGCAAATGGCAGCAAATGTTCATCAACCAATATATTCTGGCCATCTCCGCGAACTGTGCCCTGCTGAGCCGGCATTAGAATAGGCTTGGCACCTAAAATCAAGGACGGTACAAACCCAATACCAAAATCAATATTGTCGAGATTATCTCCCGCGTCTGTGTGGATGCGCGTAATAGCATTTTTGAGATGTATCGCCGCTAAGTGCCCTAGCCTGTTAGAGTAAAAATTCTCTAGGTCGAGAATATCAATCGTCATCGCCACTATACCCCATTTTCTTAATCATAAGCGAAATGGACGCAGATAACTAGATTGATGTCCCTTAGATAAGCGACTAGATTAACTGAAAGAGGTATTACACATGATAGAAATTGAACAATTTGCATGTCTGAGCGACAATTATGGCTATCTTATTCACGATCCAGAGACCGGTCAGACCGCAGCGATCGACACACCTGAAGTAGAACCAATTCTAGCTGCCCTGCAAAAACGCAATTGGCAACTGACCCATATTCTTAACACCCATCACCACTATGATCATGCTGGCGGAAATCTCGAATTAAAAGACAAAACAGGCTGCACCATCTATGGCCCCAAAGGAGAAAGTGCAAAAATTCCAGGCATTGATATTGCGGTTGATCAAGATGATACATTCCTATTTGGTAAGGATCACGTTCAGGTGCTCAATGTCGGCGGGCACACACTTGGCCATATTGCTTATCACTTTCCAGAATGCCACATCGCCTTTGTTGGTGACGCACTCTTCGCACTTGGATGTGGACGCATGTTTGAAGGTACTGCGGAGCAAATGTGGGGAAGCCTATCCAAATTAGCAGCGCTATCACCTCAGACCAAAATATTCTGTGCGCATGAATATACATTATCTAATGCCAAATTCGCCGTCACAATTGACCCAGAGAACCAAGCATTACAAACGCGCGCGCGTGAAATTGAAATCGCACGCGCAGCAGGTGAGCCGACAGTACCAACCACAATCGCTTTAGAGCTTGCTACCAACCCGTTTCTGCGAGCCAACGACCAGAAAATCCGTGCACAGCTGTCCATGCAAGACGCCAGCGATGTGGATGTGTTCGCAGAGATAAGAGCGCGGAAAGATAATTTTTAATAAACGCCTGATCTAGACCATGAACACATGAGGCAAATACCTTACAATGCTTAAATATATTTCTCCCGCCGGGGCGCGCATTGAAGAGGTTCCTTGGATTGCACCAGAGGCGATATTCTCAAATATCCACCATTTGCGCGGTGCTTTGTGGCTCGACAGCCAAAAACAAACCCAATATGGCCAAAGTAGCTTTATTACTGCTTTCCCGAACAAGCTCCTTTGCGCAAATGCTGAAGACGCTCCGCTTAATTTGCTAAATACATACCTAGAAGCAAATGCGAATCCATGGACAGACCTTCCTGACAATCTTCAAGACGTTCTTCCACTTTTTCGTGGCGGTATCGCCGGGGTATTTGGTTATGAATTAGGCGGGAGCCTTGAAAAGGTCAAAACCAATGGGCCACTGATTGTTAATGGACAAAAGATCCCAGATTTGTGTGTTGGGTTTTACCCCAGCGCAATATCCTTCGACCATACAGCGCAAAGATGTTTTGTGATAGCGACTGGCTTTAATGAAACTGGCCTTGATCAAAACCAAGCTGCCGAAGCTCAATTCAACCAATGGCGCTCAGTGTTAGAGGCGCCCATGGCTACAAACCAGCCGCCATCGCCTATCGCCACTCTCAAAAGTAATTTTTCACCTGCTCAATATATGCAAGCCGTATCAGACGTCATTGCGCTGATTTGCGACGGTGAAATTTTTCAAGCAAATATAAGCCAATCCTTCACAGGAGAATTAGAAATGCCGGATGATGGATTTAGCCGCTACTTAAAAATGCGCGCGCTCAATCCTGCATCTTTTGGTGGATTTTTCAGAGGCGAAAACTGGAACCTAGCTTCAAACTCACCCGAAAGGCTTATTACCCTCAATCAAAAAGATGTTAGCGCCCGTCCCATCAAAGGGACAGTATCCCGTTCGCCAGATCCCATAGAAGATCAACAATTAGCTGACAAACTTTTAATAAGTGCCAAAGACCGAGCGGAGAATATTATGATCGTTGATCTGCTCCGTAATGACCTGGCGCGCGTCTGCGAGGATTCATCGATTAATGTACCAGACCTATGTGTGTTGGAGAGCTTGGCGCATGTACACCATCTCGTTTCAACTGTTACAGGCACATTAGGTAATGGACAAACGCCCATAGACTTGCTCGCAGCTTGCTTTCCCGGCGGCTCGATAACAGGGGCGCCTAAAATCCGCGCTATGGATATTATCACTGACATTGAACAAAGCCCGCGCGGTCCTTATTGTGGGAGTCTTGGTTATATTGGTTTTGATGGGCATATGGATATGAACATCCTCATTCGCTCCATTGTTCAATCAGGTGCTGAACTCGTTTTCAATGTCGGTGGCGGCATTACCGCGCAAAGCAATCCATCGGACGAATACCAAGAAACACTCGATAAAGCAGAGGGAATTTTTCGTGCAATCGGTCTTGAGGAAAAACACTTTGAGGAAAAGCGCGCATGATGATTGTCATCGACCATCACGATAGTTTCGTGCATACACTGGCACGCTATCTCCGCCAAGAAATGACACCCGTCGACGTGATTCGCGCGGATGCCTTTAATGTCGATGACATTATTGCACAGAAACCAACAGCGATTATTTTCTCACCCGGCCCAGGCAACCCATCACAAATTCCAAACTCAGTTCTATTGGTTCAAAAAGCGGCCGCAACCATCCCCATGCTTGGCGTTTGCCTTGGACATCAGTTAATTGCTGCATCATATGGAGCTGATATTAGGCGACATCCTCCTGCCCATGGCGTAGCGACAATGATGACACATACTGGCAATGAATTATTTGAGAATGTTCCCAATCAATTTATCTCGGGACGATACCATTCATTAATACCAGAAAATCTCCCCGAAACATTAACGCCTATTGCTCACGGTCCAACGGGCGATGTTATGGCGTTTAAACACACGTCCTATCCCATTTATGGTGTTCAGTTTCACCCAGAATCAATTCTTTCACCGCATGGACCTCAAATCATTCATAACTTTGTGAAAATAACACAGCATCATTCTATTGCAGCGCAGGCACCATCATGATTTGGATCAATGGAAAACACGACGGTGTACGAAATCAGATTGCATATGATGATCGCGGCTTTCTCCTCGGTGAGGGCGTATTTGAAACCATTGCTTTTCGCAACCATGACATCTGCCATTGGTCACACCATTGGAAACGACTTAACCGCGCATTAAATTACATTGGTATCTCCTGCCACTATAGCGAAGGTGAGATTTTATCGGCAATCAAAGTTTGTGCTGAAAATAATTTAATTGAGAACGCCAGTGGAACCATTCGCATCACGGTCTCCGTTGGCGGTGGCGGGCGCGGCCTGAACCCTGCACAAATCGGCCCGGCTCAATGGCTCATCCAGGTCAGTCCCGCCGCAGAGGTCAAAGAGACTATCACTTTAGAAGAAGTAGATATTCTGCGTCCAAGCCAGAACCCAAGCAGCAGGTTTAAAACGCTATCCTATATTGACAATATTATGGCACGCCGACAAATAGGTGCCGATGAGTCTGTTTTGTTCAACGAATTTGATCGGCTTGCCTGTGCCGCCGCAGGCAATGTTTTTATATTACAAGATAATTGTTTAATAACCCCCCCCTGCTCCGATGGGGCTTTGGATGGTATTATACGTCAGGTTCTTTTAGAGCGCGGCACAGTAACAGGCCTTGCGTGCCAAGAAGCCACGATCAACCGATCTCAATTGCGGTCTTGCGATGCACTCTTTGTTACAAATTCCTTGATTGGCGCACAAGCGGTTCAATCTTTGACCCTTAAGAACGAGACGCCCATAAAAAAAGGATCTCCGCGAGATGCAGAAATCCTTTTAGAAATTCGATCTTTTGCCTTTTAAGCCAGCTTAGCTTTTGGGCGCCAGAATTTGTTTGCCACGGTATAGACCGCTTTTAAGGTCGATATGGTGTGGGCGTTGCAACTCACCACTATCTGGGTTTTCAATATAAGTTGGATTTGATAACGCATCAGCTGAACGGCGCATGCCGCGTTTTGAGGGCGTTGTTTTTCGTTTTGGTACAGCCATAATGGTCTCCACATTCAATGATTGGCGCGGTTATACGTCAAGCGAGGCCCCACGTCCAGCCCCTTCTTAATTGATATCATCAAGCCAAAGGCAAAAAGCCTATTTGCGCGGCTTCACTTTCATCACGCGGCCATTTTCGCCTTCAAGCAGCAAATAAATAGCACCATCGGGTCCAGTGCGGACATCGCGGATACGTTCTCCAACTTCTGAAAACAAAACCTCTTGTTCGCCAGCCACTAATCCGTCCATATCGACCCGCACAACATGCTTAAATATAAGGCTCGAAAGCAAAATATCTCCGTCCCACTCTGGGAAAGCAGCTCCGCGATAAACCGTCATGCCACTTGGGCCAATCGATGGTGTCCAATAGACCAATGGCTGTTCTAGCCCTTCATATTCGGTAAATGGGGAAATGCGCCCGCCAGAATAATCTAGCCCCCAAGAAATGGCAGGCCAACCATAGTTTTTCGTTGGCTCAATTAAATTTAGTTCATCACCTCCGCGTGGTCCATGCTCGGATTCAAAAACAACGTCACGTACTGGATCATAGACAATGCCTTGTTGATTACGGTGACCAAAGGACCAAATTTCGGGTTGGGCCATATCGCTGTTCACATAGGGGTTATCTTCAGGCACCTTGCCCTCATCAGTAACCCGAACGATAGAACCAAAGTGATTTGATGGATTCTGCGCTTCTTCGCGATAATCAAACCCATCACCGACCGTTATCAAAAGGGTTTTATCAGCCAAGAAAGTCATGCGACCACCATAATGAACTGGTGTATTTTTGCGCGGGGCGGCCTCAAAAACAGTTTGTATATTTTCAAGGCTATCACCCGTAAAGCGAGCGCGAATGACACGTAGTGCATTTGATTCTGGCGACCCGACAGCCAAAGATAAATAAATCATCTGATTTGTCGCAAAATCAGGATGGATAACAATATCCATCAAGCCTCCCTGACTTGCGCGATAAACCTCAGGCACATTTGAAACAGCCTCATTGACCAAAGCGCCATTGCTTATAAGACGCAAACGCCCATCAAGCTCAGTGACCAACATATCTCCGTTTGGTAAAAAGGCGATGCCCCATGGCAAAACCAAGCCCTCGGCGAGCGTTTCCAAATCGTAATTGGCATTTTCCGATGTCTCGGCTGGCGTGGCTATATTTTTTTGAGCCCACGCTTTATGTGTGCCGACCTGCATCATCATGCCAAATAAGATAAATAGACCGAGGACACTTACAAACGAGCACCGCTCAAAAACTCGATAAAATTGAACCATAAAAACCCCCGTCACCCTATTGCACTAAACAGGTGCAGCTAAAAATTAGCTTGCATGAAAAAACTCGCTTTAGATTAGCACAAATGCTAAACTAAACCCACATTTTGTTGTTCAATCCCCTTAAAAAGAGGGCTTTACCTTATTATTGCCGGCATAATTGAAGTGCCGTCATAATCACCGAGGAACCGACTATGCGAAATATTGCAGCATTTTTAATGGCTTGGGTCTTTTTCGTTGTTATTGGCGAGAGCATCATGAGCCAGTTTGTTCTCCGCGAAGTGAGCAATATGGGCTTGGTCGTACCATTTTCCTTACGCATTCAAACAACCCTTCAGGATATTGTTGGAATGGCTCCTCTCTTTGGTGCCATTTTTGGCGTTGCATTGCTTT
Organism: Alphaproteobacteria bacterium; assembly: GCA_965656805.1. Taxonomy (GTDB): domain Bacteria; phylum Pseudomonadota; class Alphaproteobacteria; order RS24; family RS24; genus JAYODZ01. The sequence continues at coordinate 9,810 of CBFHLW010000030.1, read as the reverse complement.
TGGCCCTGCTTGCTGGCACGGGGGTTAAACGATTTTTACCTCAACTCAGGACCGCAATTTATGTGACAGCCTGTTTTATTGGCGTTGCCGTTGCACTGATTGCCATGAAAATGGCCTTTAGCATCACTGCAATTGCTGGCACACGCGATTTTGATGGATTTCTGGCTCTCTGCCTTGTCGGCGGTTTTTCAGGATATGTCTTTTCAAAACTATCGGTCAAGAAAAGCTAAATATTTACCAAACGCGAAGAATAGCCGACTGACTGGCGGATGCCATAAGAGTGCCATCTTCGGCGAACATGAGCATTCGTCCATGAACAAAGCCGGCATAAATGCCGTGAATACGAATATCACATAAAACCCATTCGCTTGGCACAATACGTCGAATACGGATCGTATTATCGAGCGAATTGGCGCCTGCATCTAGGCCTAGAACATGGCCGGAGGCTGAAGGAACAAAATCAGCAATAATCGATAAAACACCCGAATTAATGGGTAAGCCGTTGCGCATACGCGCCCATATTAAAACTTGCCCGTCATCACTTGGTCCGCCTTCTTTGCGAGCCTCGCCGTAACGTCCTTTTGCTAACCGCGTTTCAATATTATCATGCAGATCATTCCGGCCAATCCAAGAGGCAATTTCAGGGTAATGAAGCGGACCTTGTACGGTCGGCATCTCAGCCCATTGTCCCTTGTGACTACTTTCGCGTTGCCCAAGCGCGCTATTGACCGTAAAGATCTCACGATCCCCAACATGCCCCGTAGCTCGTGCCTGACTGATTTGATGACCAGCAACGGGGACTTTAATATCGATATCCAGAATTTCTCCTGGACGCGCATATGAGAGATATTGAGCCGTTGCCCAAACAAGGCGACGGCCCGTAGAAGCCTCAAGCGCCGAAATAGATGAAGCCAGCCCAACTCCGCCGAACAAGAACATGTTTTCGGGAGGCCCGACGCAAATATTTTGCTCGACCGGCAAACGATATCGCAAGCGGTCATCCGTCTCTTGCAGATTAAAAATATGCTCTTTGATCATAAATACTCGGGATCTCTACGCTCAATAATTTGAGGGTTAAGACGCTTGCGCCGCTTTATAAACCAAGCGTTGAGCATGTAATAAAGGTTCAGTATAGCCGCTTGGCTGCTCCTTACCTTTAAATACAAGATCACACGCAGCTTTAAACGCAATGCTTTCCTCAAAACGACCTGCCATTGGCTTATAAGCTGGATCACCAGCATTTTGATGATCAACAATCGCAGCCATGCGCTTCATGGTCTCCTCAACTTGCTCTTGGGTGCAAATGCCGTGATGCAACCAATTGGCAATATGTTGACTTGAAATACGTAAGGTCGCGCGATCTTCCATTAAACCCACATTGTGAATATCGGGTACTTTTGAACAACCCACACCTTGGTCAATCCAACGCACAACATAGCCCAAAATGCCTTGCGCATTATTATCCAGCTCTTGCTGAATATCCTCAGGACTCCACTGGGGATGGGTTTCGACCGGAATCATGAGAATATTATCCAGCGAGGCTTGCGGACGGTTTTTGATCTCGTTTTGAACAGCCTCAACATCCACTTTATGATAATGAATCGCGTGGATCGTCGCCGCTGTTGGTGAAGGCGCCCAAGCGCAGTCTGCGCCGGCTTTTGGTTGACCAATTTTTTGTTCGAGCATGGCTGCCATTAAATCGGGCATGGCCCACATGCCTTTACCAATTTGTGCACGACCCTGCAAACCACAAGCAAGACCAATGTCAACATTCCAGTCCTCATAAGTGGTCAGCCACTTTTGTGTTTTCATATCGGCTTTACGGATCATTGGACCCATTTCCATCGAGGTATGAATTTCATCACCAGTGCGGTCCAAAAAGCCAGTATTGATAAAGATAACACGATCTTTGGCAGCGCGAATACACTCTTTTAAGTTCACTGTTGTGCGGCGCTCCTCATCCATAATTCCCATTTTCATGGTGAGGGGTGCAAGACCAAAAGCGGCTTCAACCGAGCTAAAAATATCGCAAGCAAATGCTACTTCTTCAGGCCCATGCATTTTAGGTTTTACGATATAGACCGAGTCATAACGGCTGTTTTTTAAACGCGCATCGGTTTTCACAAAATCATGTTTTGCCAATAACCCAGTCATCACAGCGTCCATGATCCCCTCGGGAATTTCATCGCCAGCCGCATCTAAAATGGCGGGGTTGGTCATCAAGTGTCCGACATTACGCACAAGCATTAAGCTCAGGCCAGGCAAAATATATGGCTCATTATCTTTGCCAATATAGTTTCGATTATCATTGAGGCGACGTGTCATCACCTTGCCGCCTTTATGCATCTCAACATGGAGGTCGCGACGCATAAGACCCAATAGATTACGATAGGCTTCAACTTTATCCTCAGCATCAACAGCCGCGACAGAGTCTTCACAATCCATAATCGTGGTCACAGCCGACTCCATTATAATATCAGCGAGGCCCGCCAAATCACTCCGGCCAATATTATGCTCGCGGTCAATCATTAGCTCTAGGTGTAGGTCATTGTTTTTCAGCAAAACGGCAGACGGCGCATCCGCTGCACCAGCATAAGCAACAAATTTCTCAGGGTTCTGAAGCGTCGTTGTTCCTGCCGATGTCTGGACGTTCAAATGGCCATCAACCACGTTATATCCTGTCACATCAGCGTGGGAACCATTGTTAAGTGGCGCCACCTCATCGAGGAGAGCTTTGGCACGACGAATAACTTCACTACCGCGCACCGGGTTATAAGCACCTTCTGGAGCAAGATCGCCCTCTTGGGGAATCACATCCGTTCCATAAAACGCATCATAAAGGCTACCCCATCGGGCATTTGCAGCATTAACGGCAAAACGCGCGTTTTTAATCGGCACCACAAGTTGGGGGCCGGCAATGGTTGCAATTTCAGGGTCAACATTTTGGGTTTCAATTGTGAAGGCCGGGCCTTCAGGTACTAAATAACCAATCTCTGACAAAAACGTCTTATAAGCCTCTGCGTCATGCGCTTGGCCTTGACGCTCTTTATGCCAGGCATCAATTTGCGCCTGAAGCTTTTCACGCTTAGCGAGTAAGTCTTTGTTTCTCTGTTTATGAGCAGTTAAAACGCTTGCACAGGCTTGCCAAAATTGCTCAGCCGAAACATCAACGCCTTTGACAGCCTCATTTGCTACAAAATCAACTAACTCTGCGTCTATTTGAAGGCCAGATATGGTCACACGTTCAGTCATTGTTATCTCCTTAATTGCGTGGAAGTCGGATCCATTAAGGGCTAAAATATGCGACTAAATACTGAATGCAAGTGCGCTTTTGGTCTTACCCACAAGGGCACTCCTTTAAGCCAGCTATTTTAAATACGCCATGAAACCTTTTGGCGCATCAATATTACCTCAAAAAGGCCAAAGCTGAAAAAAACTTGCTATTTTTAATCGTCATATTGTCAAACGATTACATTAAGATCAGAATAATATTGTTCATTCATTCTGGAGGAATTTAGATGGTGCAACGCAAAATAACAAAAAATAAAGCGACGCCCAAGACAATTTCGAAAACCGATCCTAGCGCAAAAACATCATCTAAAGTTGCGTCTAAAAAGAAAGCCGCGCCCCAAAAGGCGTCGGTACAAAAAAATCTCGATAATCAAACCCTCCTAAACAGCTGGGGTGAGATGGTGCGCATCCGCAGGTTTGAGGAACGTGCAGGCCAGCTTTACGCCATGGGTAAAATTGGAGGTTTTTGTCATCTTTACATCGGACAAGAAGCCATCGCCGTTGGCATGCAACTATGCGCTAAGCCCGGCGATCAAATTATCACAGGTTATCGCGATCACGCCCATATGCTCGCTTGCGGGATGGATGCAGGTCGGGTGATGGCTGAACTCACAGGGCGCCTCGATGGATATTCAAAGGGTAAGGGCGGCTCGATGCATATGTTTTCTGTTGAGAAAAATTTCTATGGCGGGCACGGCATTGTTGGCGCCCAAGTCGCGCTGGGAACTGGCTTAGCTTTAGCCAACCACTATCGCAACAATGATCATGTCAGTTTTGTTTATTTTGGGGATGGTGCAGCCAATCAAGGGCAAGTCTATGAGAGTTTTAATATGGCCTCACTTTGGAAGCTCCCTGTTATTTATATCATTGAAAATAACCGTTATGCCATGGGGACAAGCGTTCAACGCGCTTCTGCGCAGGTGAACCTATCTCAACGCGGTGCAGGTTTTGGTATCCCTGGTGCGCAAGTGGACGGAATGGATATTGAGGCTGTGGTCGGAGCTGGCCGCGAAGCCATAGCTTGGGTCAAGGCGGGCAAAGGACCATTTATATTAGAAATGATGACCTATCGTTACCGCGGGCATTCCATGTCGGACCCGGCAAAATATAGAAAGCGCGAGGAAATTGACGAAGTTCGCGCCACATCAGACCCGATCATGCTCGCCGAACATAAGCTTGTCGTGCGCAAAGTGGCCAGCGAAGACGACATTAAAGCGAAACGCAAAATAATCTATGACGATATAGCAGATGCCGTTGACTATGCGTTAGAAAGTCCATTGCCACCCGCTGAGGAATTAACAACAGATATTTTGGTGGAGGCACCAGATGCCCATTAAAATAACAATGCCCTCCCTGTCACCAACCATGGAACATGGTAAAATCGCCCAGTGGCTGGTGAAGGTAAATGACCCTGTAAAGTCTGGCGACATTCTGGCTGAAATCGAAACAGACAAAGCGATTGTTGAACTCGAGGCCATTGACGATGGTATTGTCGGAAAAATTATTCACAACGCGGGACCTGACCAAATCGCTGTCAATGAGCCGATCGCAATGATCCTTCTCGAGGGTGAAACTGCAGAGAATATGGCTGATGACGATACCACCAATATAGAACCGAAACTGCCAGCGGCCTCACAGGCACAACAAGAAACAACCCCGACACCCGCGGATCCCCCGCCGGCACAAAAGCAACACAACGCTCCAGAGCCAGACGTTCCTGAGGGGACAAAAGTTAAGGCGCAGCCCGTTCGGGAAGCTTTACGTGATGCCATCGCAGAAGAAATGCATCGAGACCCTGATGTTTTTATTATGGGTGAAGAAGTGGCCGCCTATGAAGGCGCTTATAAAGTGACCCAAGGCCTGCTCAAAGAATTTGGAAAAGAACGCGTCATCGACACGCCAATCACCGAATATGGCATTGCTGGTGTCGGAGTGGGCGCCGCTTTTTCTGGCTTAAAGCCAATTGTTGAATTTATGACATTTAATTTTGCGATGCAGGCCATAGACCATATTATTAACAGTGCCGCAAAAACGCGTTATATGTCCGGCGGACAAATTACATGTCCGATCGTCTTTAGGGGCCCCAATGGGGCCGCCGCGCGCGTTGCCGCCCAACACAGCCAAGATTTTGCATCTTGGTATGCGCATATTCCCGGACTAATTGTCCTCGCCCCTTACTCAGCCGCTGATGCAAAAGGGTTGTTAAAGGCCGCCATTCGTGATCCCAACCCAGTTGTTTTCCTCGAACATGAATTACTCTATGGGATGGTTGGCGATGTGCCCGACCTTGATGATTTTGTCTTGCCCATTGGCAAAGCACATATTAACCGCCAAGGAACAGATGTAACCCTCGTCTCTTACGCTAGGGGTGTCGTTCATTGCTTAGAAGCCGCCAAGATACTTGCTCAGTCAGGAATTAATGCGGAGGTTATTAACCTTCGCAGTCTTCGTCCGTTAGACATGTCAACGATCATTGCTTCGGTTCAGAAAACCAATCGGCTCGTCACAGTTGAAGAAGGATGGCAAGTTTCTGGTATTGGTGCAGAAATTGCTGCATATGTCCAAGAACATGCTTTCGACCATTTAGACGCACCAATCAAACGTGTGAGCGGTTTAGATATTCCAATGCCATATGCTGAAAACCTTGAGGCCTTAGCTTTACCCACGGCGCAGGACATTATAGCGGCAGTCAATGCCGTAACATATAAGGCCTAACAATGCGTGAACGCACACTCATCAGCCTCTTGGCAAAAAAGATAGCGTTTGAACGTGATATCGACATAAGCACTGTTTCTGGAACAGGTCCAAATGGGCGTATCATCAAACGTGATCTTGAGGCCATCGCCTCCCAAAAAACAAGCAAACAAAGAAGCAATTCAGGCGAAGATCTGTCGCAACCTTCGTTAAGTGCACCACCATCCAGCACCTTACCCGATGCACGACTTTACACGGATCCATCGCGTTATGATGAGCTCATGCTTGCGCCCATGCAAACATCTATCGCCGCTCGCTTGGTCGCAGCCAAGCAAGCCATGCCACACTTTTATCTAAGCCGTGACTTAGAGGTCGATGAACTTATTAAATTGCGCCAGAAGGTCAATGCGATCTTGGCTGAAAAGAATGAAAAAGTGAGCATTAATGACTTTCTCATTCGTGCCGTCGCCCTGGCGCTTATGGAAGAACCAAACATTAATGTCTCTTTTGCAGATAATGCGATCTTACGCCATCACAATGCCGATATTGGGGTGGCTGTTGCCCTTCCTGAAGGGCTGATCACGCCCATTATTCGAGATGCCGAAACAAAATCTGTGCGGCAGATTTCCCAAGAGGTAAAAACGCTTTCCGCACGCGCACAGGCGCGGCGGTTAAAACCAAATGAATATGAAGGCGGCAGTTTTTCCATATCAAATCTAGGCATGTACGATATCGATAATTTCACTGCTGTGATCAACCCACCGCAAGCGGCAATTCTCGCCATTGGTCGCATACAAGAGCGTTTGCAAAAAACCCCCGCTGGTGACATCACAAGCAAAAATGTGATTGGCGTCACGCTCTCCTGCGACCACCGTGCCATTAATGGCGCTGTCGGCGCAGGTTGGCTCAGCGTTTTGGCTGAGTATGTCGCGGCACCGCATCTTCTGATGTTTACCTAAGAACCTTATTCCTGGCTTTTAACCATCAAACAATAAGTTAGGCAGGGCGCGTATTCATAAGATTACGAGCAACCACCATGCGATGCACCTCTGAGGGCCCATCATAAATGCGCATGTTGCGGACACGACCAGCAAGCATTTGCAACGGCATTTCAAGCGTCATTCCCATCGCACCAAAACTTTGCATAGCATGGTCAATAATTTCTTGTGCCATTTCGGTGGCATAAACCTTAAGCATAGAAATTTCCGTGCGCACGTCTTTGCCTTGATCAAGCTTCCAGGCGCAATCATAGGCCATAAGGCGAGCGGCATGAATTTTTGCCGCGCCATCCGCGACCCACCACTGGATAGACTGACGCTCCGACAATTTCTGTCCAAAGGTTGAGCGTTGTTCAGCGTGCTCTATCATCATATTCAACGCACGTTGGGCCGCACCGATACACCAGGCACCCATCTCCATTCGTCTTGTGCCTAAACGCACCTGCATGGGCCCAAAACCATCGCCCTCTTTGCCAAGTAATTTCCAACCTGGAACCCGGCAATCCACAAGTTCAACTTCATAAGTCACCTCACCGCCCAACATTGGTATGGCGCGAACAGGTTTAAACCCTGGTGTGTCACTATCAACAAGGAACGCCGACATACCGCCTTTAGCGCCCTTTTGAGGATCGGTGATCGCCATTAAAATAGTAAAATCCGCTTCAGCAGCACGCGTGATCCAAATTTTACGGCCATTAATAATCCAATCATCGCCATCGCGCACGGCGCGGGTCGCCATTTTTGCTGGATCTGCACCAGCGCCAGGCTCAGAAATACCAATAGCTGATATGGTTTCGCCGCGCGCATAAGGGTCGAGATAAGCTTCTTTTTGCCTTTCATCAACGGTCTCTTCGAGCATACGCAAGTTAGGAGAGTCAGGTGGTAAAGTATAAGTTGCGACTGTGCTCCCCAGAGCTTCATTCACCCCAACAAGAGCAACAAATGGCATATTCATGCCGCCTGAGGCCTCTGGGGCATCAAGACTCCAGAGCCCAAGTTCTTTTGTGAGGGCGTCCAGGCGTGCTTTATCTTCTGGTAATATTTTAGCTTCTTGGCCAGCTGCGTGGCGATTGAGAATATCTTGCTCTAATGGGATGAGCTCATTAGCAACAAATTTTTGCACCAATTCACATAACATGCGGTGGTCATCATCAAGTGCAAATTCCATATCTTTTCTCCACTTTAGTTTGCGTTAAGTTTGCGCCTAAGAGACACTTATATTTTAAATTTAATCGATTTCCAAACAGGCTTTATATAGGTCAGGCTTTAAATTCGTCACGCAATTCACGCTTTAATATTTTACCGATAGCGCTGCGGGGTAATTGTGGCAAGACCACTGCGGCATTAAGACGTTGAGTTTTGCCAACACGTTCATTTAACCATAAACGCACATCCTCCCCACTCACACTTGCACTATCTCGCAGAACAAAGAAGCCGACAGGCGTTTCACCCCATTCATCTGATGGCACCCCAACAACTGCGGATTCCACAATGTCAGGGTGTGTCGCAAGGATCGCTTCAATATCGCTTGGGTAAATATTAAAACCTCCAGAAATAATCATATCTTTCTTACGATCCATAAGAGTTAAAAAACCATCAGCATCGAAACGACCAATATCACCCGTTCTTATGTGGCGCACGCCCTCCTCATCATACCATTCGGTCTCCCGGGTTTTTTCGGGTTGGTTGTGATAGCCGCGCATAATGAAAGCCGATGTGCCAACAATTTCTCCAACCTCGTCTACATCACACCGTGTGCCATCTTCGCGAATGGCAAACATGGTATGACCAGGCAAGGGCTGACCAACTGTATCCAATTTATCTGGGTGGTTATGCGCCACTAAAGCGCAAGAGCCACCGCCTTCGGTCATGCCATAATATTCAATAAGTCCCCCCGGCCAACGCGCGAGCACGTCAGCCTTAAGCGCCGCAGCAAAGGGGGCGCTTGTACAAAATTTCATTTCAAAATGGGATAAATCATAGGAAGCAAACCCTGGATCAGACATGATGCGCCTATACTGAACTGGAACAAGCATTGTGTGAGTCACGCACCATTTTTGGGCTAATTCCAAATAGCCCTGTACATTAAACTTCTCCATTAAAATAATCGTGCCTCCTCCAGATAGGGTCGGAAGAAAACAGGTCATGGTGGTATTTGAATATAAAGGCGTCGACAACAAAGTCACAGCATCGGGACCAAAACCAGGCGGATCATTGGGGATCATCATGGCCCAACGCATTTCATGAGCTTGCACAATGCCTTTTGGTGTGCCTGTCGTACCTGAAGAGTAAATCACATTAAAAGCATCCGCTGGAGCGATTGTGACAGGTTTAAATTGCTCCGCGTCTCCCAAAAATGCCTCAAAAGAATCCTGATCGAAGCGAATAACACGGGTCGATAATGGTATTTCCCGCATATGCTCTTCAATACCTGCATCGATGAAAAACAAAGGTGCGGCGCAATCTTCAAGCATAGATGCCAATTGGTTCGGTGTTGATGACGGAGCCAGGGGCGCAATCGTCATGCCGGCCCGAAGACTGCCCAAAAAAACGATGACATAATGAATTGAGCTAAGACCGCAAACAGAAATGTGGGCCCCTTGCGCAATATTTTCTCTCTGTAACCCAGCAGCAAAGCGATCCATGAAATGGTCAAGTTCTTGATAGGTTAAGCTTGCATCCTGGTGACGCACAGCAATATGCTTTGGACGGATTTGCGCATGAGCGCGAATAAACTCAGGCAATGTACCAAAACCATTCGCAATCATTTCTTCAATAGTTCGATGCATCATTGTTCCTATAATAAATTTACGATGACTATGCCCGC
>CBFHLW010000029.1:0-16936 GCA_965656805.1 Alphaproteobacteria bacterium | reverse complement strand
TTTGGCATTAGCGCGGCGGTTCCTGACTGTGGCACGACGACCTTCTGGTTCTGAGGTTGCCCTAAAGGCTTTGGCATTAGCGCGGCGGTTCCTGACTGTGGCACGACGACCTTCTGGTTCTGAGGTTGCCCTAAAGGCTTTGGCATTAGCGCGGCGGTTCCTGACTGTGGCACGACGACCTTCTGGTTCTGAGGTTGCCCTAAAGGCTTTGGCATGGTCGCAGCAATGCCTTGAGGAACCACAATTTTGCCATTTAGTGTCGATCCCTTGGTGTAGGGCTGGGGCGAAGGGGTGTTTGATAGACTTATATTTGTGTGGTGAAAACCGCCACCCCATGTCGGTAAATGCAGATAAACAGTCTGCCCGCCCTGAGCTGCAGCGGCTAATTGGCTGAGAAGAGATGGAAAAAAATCAGCATTATACCCCAACTGCGAAGTGGTAGCTGCTATGCCCCAATGCCCAACATTCGTGGACGAATGATTTATCGAACCATAGTGCATTAAATCTCCAACCAATCTTAAATGTGTTCCATCCCAATCTTTATAACCATGATTGCCATCATTGTTATCGTCCAACACTGTAACAAGTTGCTTGCAAATTTCCTGGTATTGAGGTGGACAATTTGGGGCAGCTTCTGTTGGTGGAGCATAAGCAAACAGCCCCAAAATACATGCTAAAATTGTTAAGGTAGTCATACGCATCTCACCACCCCCAAGATAGACGAATATAAAGGCGAGGACTGGGCGTTTCCCCATTTGTATCCGCCATTAATGGAACACCCACAAACCCATCGATGTTCGCCTGGTCAAAAACTGTCATTCGAATACCAACACCTGTACTTGCCAAGCTATCGTTTTTCGGTCGGCCGCCATTTGTAGCGTTGGATGAATCATTTCTAACAGCCCCAAAATCAAAAAAGGCAAAAGGGGTTACCGCATTTACTGCATTATTTGGGGGGGAAAATGCACGGGCGATCTCTACTGATGCGATAACACCACTTGCACCTATAAAGGTTGCATTCTCGTACCCTCGAAGAAATGCCTCCGAGCCCAAGCCAATCATCTTAGCTGAGGGGGTATGCTTGCTTCCAAGCTGTCCTATAAATTCAAACAAAAGCTCTGTGCGTGACGCAATAGACTCAACTGGCTTGATGATACCAAAACTACCCTGCAAATAACTGAAGTTTTCTGTGTCATCCGAATGGTAGGTATCGGAGTATCCAGCTCCTAATGTAACGCCGAGGGCATAAGTGAAGCCGTCAGAGGCTTCTTCGCGATAGAATAACGAACCATTGGCTGCGTATGTCTTAGTATCACCGACTGTTTCGGTTTCATCGTCAGACCAATCCAAACTACCGAGCACATAAACGGCTTTATCATGTTGCCTTATGACGGGATGACCCACGGTAAGGCTTACTGAACGCCCTTCATAGTTATAATTGGCCGTTGAGCTAGGCAATATAAAAAATCCGGTGTTAGTTGTTAAAATCTTCGAAGTCCCCTCAACCAAGATATCCGTTTGAAAATCGCCTGCGCTTAATTCCACATATGTGCCATGATTGTTGATGGGCATGGCGTATGAGCCAAAGACACTCCGCGAATTTGGGTTATCCTTAGAATTTATATACGACCCTTGCAGTCGTAAGATATCACCACCAGTAAGAACAGAATTAAAGTTATGAAAAATCTGAAATCGTGTGTCATCACCAATTGATTTTGACGTGCTATCGACAACGACCTGACCGTTTTGTCGGACTTCTGTTCCTGTAACAACTGCCTCAAAATTGCCTCGATCATCAAGTCTTTTAAAGGAAATTGTCGCGGACAACCCGGGGATATCATTTGTTAACGCCAGTGCTCGCTCAATGTCATCGATATGAGGTCGCGATGTTGAGGCCACAAGGAAATATTGGCGTATTCTGGACTCTACGTTATAGGAGAAGCCTAACACATTAATCTGCTTTATAGCACCGAAAGATATGCTGACTTCATTATTGTTGACCACTCGTGCCACAGCAAGAATGTATCCTTCCTGCTCAAGCAAATACTTCAACTCATGGGCCACAATCTCAGGATTATTTTCAAGATTAACCTTATCTTTCAGATATGCCAGTTCCCCCAAACCGGTTACCTTGGCGGGCACATAGTCTTGGGCGGCCGCATGTGAGTTGGGGATGCAAACATAAAATAACAAAAGCCCTAGATAGAGGCAAAGTACATCCTGAAATTTAAAAGCCATAGGCTGCCTCTTTCATCGAAATATTGTGTATTTATTTATCATGATTTTGAGGCACAATAAAGAAATACCCACCATTTCAAACACCTAGTAATCTTTGGATGTAAAATTTTGGGCGTTTCATCACCCAGTATGGCTAAATGCTAAATCGGATTTAATTACAGGTTTTTTTCATACACTTAAAAAATATATTTCCAATGACCTCTAATAATATTTTTATATTTTGCATTAAGCCGTGTTAATTTCAACTTTCCTGATTGCTTGCATATGACTGTCATCATCTCTTAAGTTGTTCCATGACAATGGGGAAACCTTTCATTGTTGCGTAATTTTTTGAGCAAAAAAGATAAGAGACAATCATCATTCACCGCACAGAGCCAGAATAATAGCGACAAGACCATTACGCCAGATAAAAGCAAGTGTCCCTAAACTTGCGGGAGCCTTTTCCGATAACATAACACCAGTAGAAATTTTATATTTTCTTTTGGATGATGATATGGATAAATATTACGAAATAAAAAAATAATAAAATTACATGGTTGATTAGCTCTATTGGCGGAGAGAGAGGGATTCGAACCCTCGAGACGCGTTAACGCCTACACGCTTTCCAAGCGTGCGCCTTCAGCCACTCGGCCACCTCTCCAGTCCAGTCTCGTCTTCCAAAATAGATATTGGATAGAGTATAAACCAGCTGCCTTTTCTTAGGGGGTTGGCTGGTGCACGTCAAGCTGGGCTAGTCATCCATTTTAAGTGCGGCAATAAAGGCAGTTTGCGGAATTTCAACTTTCCCAAATTGGCGCATTTTCTTTTTACCCTCTTTTTGCTTATCGAGCAGTTTGCGTTTACGGGAGACGTCGCCACCATAGCATTTTGCTGTGACGTCTTTACGCAAAGCCGCAATGGTTTCACGCGCAATAACCTTGCCGCCCAAGGCCGCTTGGATTGGTATCTTGAACAAATGGCGCGGGATGAGGTCTTTAAGGCGTTCGCACATGGCACGTCCGCGCATTTCGGCACGATCTCTATGCACAATCATTGATAGCGCATCAACAGGCTCAGCATTGACTAAGAGGGACATTTTAACAAGTGGACCAGCCTCATAGCCTGTTATGCTGTAATCAAAACTTGCATAGCCTTTGGAAACGGATTTAAGCCGATCATAAAAATCGAATACGACCTCATTCAACGGCAACTCATATTCAACCATTGCCCGTTTGCCGGCATAGGTGAGGTTTTTTTGACGACCACGTCGATCTTCACATAATTTTAGCACAGCACCCAGATAATCGTCTGGGACCAAAATAGACGCCGTAATCCAGGGCTCTTCAACTGTTTCTATTTTAGCCACGTCGGGCATATCTGCCGGATTGTGGAGCTCAATCCGCGACCCGTCCGTCAGCTTAATTTGATAAACCACACTTGGCGCTGTCGTGATCAAATCAATATCGAACTCTCGCTCAAGACGTTCACGAATAATCTCCAGATGCAACAGACCGAGAAACCCACACCGAAAACCAAATCCTAAAGCCGCAGAGCTCTCCATTTCAAATTCAAAACTAGCATCATTCAGGCGAAGCTTTGACATTGCCTCGCGCAAATCTTCAAACTCGCTACTATCGACAGGGAACAGGCCGCAAAACACAACGGGTTGCGCGGGTTTAAAACCAGAAAGAGCTACCGCGCAAGGCTGACGATCATCTGTGACCGTATCACCAACCCGGGTGTCGGCAACCTCTTTGATAGCGCCTGTAAAAAAACCAATCTCGCCAGGACCCAGAGATTTGACCGTTTGTCGCTTTGGATTAAAAACCCCAACCTGATCAACCGAACAGGTTAATCCTGATGACATCATACGAATCTTTTGGCCTTTTTTCATCTCGCCATCAATGACGCGAATAAGAACCACAACACCCAAATAACTATCATACCAACTATCAACCAGCATGGCTTTAAGCGGGGCTGTTACATCACCTTTTGGGCTTGGCAATTGTGTTACAATCGACTCGAGAACAAGGTCTATCCCCAAACCCGTCTTCGCTGAAATCTCAACACTATTATCAGTATCCAGCCCTATAACATCTTCAATTTGAGTGCGCACGCGCTCTGGGTCCGCAGCTGGCAAATCCACTTTATTGAGCACAGGGAGAATTTCGTGATTCACCTCAATAGCTTGATAAACATTTGCCAGCGTTTGCGCTTCAACACCTTGGCTCGCGTCAACAATTAAAAGCGAGCCTTCGCAGGCAGCAAGAGAGCGGTTGACCTCATAAGCAAAATCCACATGACCAGGCGTGTCAATAAGATTGAGCTGATAGGTCAGGCCATCTTGGGCTTTATAATTTAAGCGCACAGTCTGCGCCTTGATCGTAATCCCGCGCTCTCGTTCAATGTCCATATTATCGAGCACTTGCTCTTGCATTTCACGGTCGGTCAAACCACCCGTAAATTGAATAAGGCGATCCGCCACGGTTGATTTACCATGGTCAATATGAGCAATGATTGCAAAATTTCGAATAAGCGAAAGGTCTGTCATAGTGCCGATATAGCACTCGCAGTAGCTTTCGCCAATCCAACAAATGGCTATTGTGTCAATTAACCGCGTAATTTCCCGCCGCAGGCTTTTTCGACCGCCTTAATGACGGCATTCATAGCGGCATCGATCTCAGCATCAGTTAATGTTGCTGATTTTGGGCTCAGCGTCACTTCTAATCCAACCGACTTATGGCCTTCAGCAACACCCTTACCGCGGAAAACATCAAAAATAAGCGTATTGGTGATAAGTTTGCGATCTGCGCCCCGGGCGGCGCGCAAAATATCATCTGCAGCAACCTCTCCAGATACTTCAAAAGCAAAATCACGTTTAACCGTTTGGAACGGCGATAGCTCAAGAGGCGCCTTCGTTTTATGTGATTTCTTTTTAGCCACAGGTAAGTTCATCACAAACAATTCACTACACACCACATCGCATGACAGGCCAAGCTCATCAACAAGCCGAGGATGAAGCGTACCAAAATAGGCTAAAGGTGTTTTAGGATCGCGGAACAATACTCCAGAGCGCCCCGGATGATAGTAATCTGGTACATTGGTCGACGTTTTTAGCGTTTGCTCATCTACACCAAGCCCCACCAAAACAGAAATCACATCTGCTTTAGCATCAAATGTGTCAAAAGGTACTTGTGTTTGGGCCCATGATCGCTGCGTCCGCGCGCCAATGCGAATGGAGGTTGCCATTAATGATTGGGCGCCAGGCGCAAGCGCATGAAAAACATTACCCACCTCAAACAAACCAAAGTCATTGGCACCACGGCTCATGTTGCGCTCAGCGGCACTCACAAGCCCCGGCAATAAACTAGGCCGCATATTGCTCAATTCGGCAGAAATAGGATTTGCCAGTTTTAACGCTGGATCCCCACCAAAGGCCACGGCTTGGGCTTCAGAGACAAAAGACCAGGTAACAGCCTCTACAAGACCACGACCCGCAAGAATGCGGCGGGCCAAACGTTGACGCTTCTGAGCATCTGTTAAAATCGGTTTGGCGATAGTCGTTGTCATTGGCAGTGGCAAAGATGGCACTTTGTCCAAACCATAAATACGCACGATCTCTTCAACGAGGTCGGCATTTCCTAAAATATCAGGCCGCCAACTTGGCGCTGTTACGCGCCAAATATGGCCAGATGGGACAACGTCAAAACCCAATTGCATCAGAATATGACGCATCTGCTCGACGTCCATCTCGACACCAGACAGTTTAGCAACCAAAGCAGGATCAAAATCGGTTTGATATCTTAAATCTGGCTCATCACCCGCAAGTGTTGCAGCACTCGCCGTTCCCCCGCAAATATCAAGGATCATCTTAGTGGCAAGATCAAGCCCAAACATAATCGATTTTGGGTCAACACCCCGCTCAAATCTATAGCGTGCATCTGAATTAATATTGTGACGACGACCGCTCAGCGCGATTGTCGTTGCTTCAAAATATGCGCTTTCAATAAAGACATTTTTTGTTTCAAGTTCAGAACCTGATTGGGCGCCACCCATAATACCCGCCAGCCCTAACACCGAACGAGTATCAGAAATAACGCAATCGTCGGGTGTTAGCGTTACATCAACACCATCGAGCGTGATAAAAGATTCACCTGACGCGGCAGAACGTGCCGCAATAGGGCCTGACAATTTATCTGCATCGTAAACATGGAGCGGACGTCCACGATCATAAGATATGTAATTCGTGATATCAACCAAGGCATTAATCGAACGTAAGCCAATAGCCTTGAGGCGCGTCTTCAGCCAATCGGGGCTCGGACCATTTTGGACACCTGAAATAACCCGACCCGCAAATCCGAGGCACTTTTCTCCATCGACAGAAATATCTATCGGGCAAGCCTGGCCGTTGGGAATATTCATATCTAAATCAGGCTTTAAGCTTCCCAAACCATAGGCTGCAAGATCCCTGGCAATACCACGAACTCCAAGACAGTCGGGACGGTTTGGGGTAATGGCAATTTCAAAGACAGGGTCATTTAAACCAAGGGCCTGGGCCGCTGGTGTGCCAATCGCAATATCTGATCCAAGCTCAATAATACCATCATGGGCATCAGACAATTCTAGCTCGGCTTCCGAGCACATCATACCCCGGCTTTCAACGCCACGTATTTTAGCTTTGGTAAGTGTCATTCCATTAGCGGGAATAACCGCGCCCTCATGAGCAAAAATACCAAGAAGACCAGCCCGCGCATTGGGTGCACCACAGACAACCTGATGCGTTCCGCGCTGGCTTTGGACCGTGCAGACACGAAGACGGTCCGCATCGGGATGAGGCTGCGCATCAATAATTTCAGCGACCTCAAAAGCGGCGAGCTTGGCGCTTGGGTCATCAAGGCCCTCCACCTCTAAGCCAATGACATTCAATGCATCAACAATTTCATCGATAGATGCGTCTGTCTCCAGGTGGTCTTTTAACCATGTTAAGGTGAATTTCATAACGCCTTGCCCTTAACTATCTGACAAGCCGCGCGCGAGATCAGGCATATCAAATGGCACAAATCCATAATGCTTTAACCATCGCAGGTCAGCATCAAAAAACGCACGCAAGTCAGGCATGCCATATTTCAGCATTGCCAAACGATCAATCCCCATGCCAAAGGCAAAGCCCTGATATTTATCCGCATCTATGCCAGCATGTTTTAAAACTGCACGATTAACCATTCCGCTTCCACCAATTTCAAGCCAGTCATCGCCAGCACCAATACGAACCGTGCCACCAGAACGATCGCATTGCATATCGACTTCCATACTTGGTTCTGTAAAGGGGAAATAGCTCGGACGGAATCTAATTTTAATTTCGTCGACCTCAAAAAATGCCGCGAGGAAAGCCTCGAGTGTCCACTTAAGATGACCGAGATTGGTCGTCTCATCCACCATCAAACCTTCAAGCTGGTGAAACATAGGTGTGTGGGTTTGATCGCTGTCACATCGATATGTCCGGCCAGGCGCAATAAAACGAAACGGCGGAGCGCCCTGTTCCATTGTACGAATTTGAACAGGGCTCGTATGAGTGCGCAGCAAAAGCGGCTCTTCGCCCTCAAAATAAAACGTATCGTGCATTTGTCGCGCTGGATGGGTCTCGGGAATATTCAAAGCTGTAAAGTTATAGAAATCTGTTTCGATATCTGGTCCATCGGCAATGACAAAGCCAAGATCTGCAAAAATTGCTGTCAGCTCATCCATAGTTTGTGAGATAGGATGTATCCGACCCTCAGAAATTGCCGATGCTGAAATCGGTAAGCTCACATCTACGCGTTCAGCAATAAGCCGCGCATTAAGCGCCGCATTTTCTAGCTGGACGCGCGCTTCTTGAATATATTGGGCAACGCGGTCCCGCAGCCCGTTAATAAGCGGCCCCTGAATTTTGCGTGTATCAGCATCCATCGCGCCGAGCGTTTTGAGCAAGTCTGATATGGACCCCTTTTTGCCAAGGGCAGCCACGCGAACAGCATCAAGGGCGGCTAAGTCATTAGCCCCCTCAACATTGCTTTTCAGTTCGGTCTCTAATTGATCAAGATCAATGTCGGCCATCGGGTTCTCCCTCGGCCTAGTTTAATGCCTCACGGGCTTTACCCACAAGTGCCTCAAACGCCTCCGGCTGATGGATGGCAAGATCAGATAAGACTTTACGGTCAACTTCAACGCCGGCCTTCGTAAGACCATCGATAAAACGACCATAGGTCAAACCATGTATACGCGTTGCCGCATTGATCCGCTGGATCCACAAAGCACGGAAATTCCGTTTGCGGACACGACGGTCGCGGTATGCATATTGACCTGCCTTGGTGACAGCTTGCTTGGCGACTTTAATTGTATTTTTGCGACGGCCGTAATAGCCTTTCGCTTTGCTTAGAACTTTTTTATGGCGTGCATGAGAAGTCACGCCGCGTTTTACACGAGACATATGTGTTTACTCCTCTAGCTTAAAGATACGGCATATATTTGCGAACAATTTTAGCATCCGGCTCGGCCATGATGGTCGTGCCCCGCTTATTGCGGATCTGCTTATTGCTGCGTTTGATCATTCCGTGACGTTTGCCTGCTTGGCCAGCCACGACTTTTCCGGTGCCAGTCACTTTAAAGCGCTTTTTGGCCCCGCTTTTCGTCTTCATTTTGGGCATTTCGCTCTCCTCATCTGTGCCATGACGGCACATTCGTTAGCGCAGTGAATGCGCGATTTAGCAATTTGAGCAAACACGGCAGCCCTTTCAGCCGGCTCACTCTTTATTTCCTTCATATGGAAAGACAGCTTTATACGCCACTATAGCCAGATTGCAAGCCGAAAAACATCAGCAAACAGTCAATTTTAGGGTTATAGTTTGTCTTATTTGATGAGGACCGAAAGATCATTATGACCGCATATGTCAAGAATATCGCCCATCGCGGTGGTGCCGCTTTATGGCCGGAAAATACAATAATTGCCTTCTCAAACGCAATCGACATGGGCGCTAATGGCATCGAGCTTGACCTTCAGCTTAGTTCAGATGGCGTTTTAGTCATATATCACGACGATCGCCTCAGACCCACCAATACCCAGCGCGACGGGAAATTTATCCAGCCGCCCGGTGATCTTGTTAAAAACCTCTCGCTGGCACAACTCCAGGCCTTAGATGTAGGCACAGACCTCAATCGACGCGATAATGACCTTTTTACGTCCTATCAAGGCACTCCTGTACCGAGTTGGGACGATTTTATGTCATTAATTGACGCTAAAGCCCCATCACATTTTCTTATTTATGCAGAATTAAAGACAAGTTTAGGCGAAATACAAGAAAACAAAGCCCTGAGCGAGGCATTCATCACCGCACTTGCCCCGCGTAAAGACCGCGACCGCATCCATCTTGTTTCTTTTGACTGGCGTTGCATAAACCGCCTACGTGACCGTTTTCCAGACCTGAACCATGCCTATACAACACTCGAGTTTTCGATCACTGACCCTGATCAACCCCTACCCAATGACCGTATAGAAACGCATTTTTTGCGCAATGCCTCACAAAATGGCGCGCATTGGTTCGGATATTATGACTGGCGGACGCAAAATGGAAGCTGTCATGGCGAGAAAATATTAAATGCAATAGCTGCCGCTCAGGGAACAGGCTGGTTCGCTTATTGGCGCGACATTACACCAGAACGGCTTGCTCAAGCTCAAGCTTTAGGCATCAAAGTGAGCGCATGGACCGTCAATGAACAAGCAGACATGTCGATGCTCCAAGCAATGGGTATCGATGCGATTATAACCGATCGCCCAGATGCACTAAAAGCACTCGACAGTCATTAAACGTTAAGCTGTTCTCGGTGAGAGCATCATAATCATCTGACGCCCCTCAAGGGTTGGCATGGAGTCGGGCTTAGCAATCTCGTCAACATCCCCACGCACGCGCGCGAGAAGCTGCATGCCAAGCTCTTGGTGTGCCATTTCACGGCCCCTAAAACGAAGGGTTACCTTGACCTTATCGCCTTCATTAATGAATTTAACGACATTGCGCATTTTGACCTCATAGTCATGCGTATCAATATTCGGTCGCATCTTGATTTCTTTAACATCGACCGTTTTTTGTTTTTTGCGCGCTTCGCTGGCTTTTTTCTGTTCTTGATATTTCAGCTTGCCATAATCTAGAATTTTACATACGGGCGGCTTCGCATTCGGGGAAACCTCAACCAGGTCCATGCCCTTTTCTGCAGCCAATGCCATGGCCGTATCGATATCGATAACACCCAGCTTTTCGCCTTCATCCGTAATTACTAAAACTTTAGACTCAGTAATCATTTCATTAACACGCGGCCCATCCCGTGTGGGTGCCGCTGCGGTAGGTCTACGTACTATGATCGTCTCCTGTTGTGATTAAAACAAAGCGCAGATGCGCTATATCAGTGTTTATGCGAGAATTCATTTAAGTCAACAGGCAAGTCTATAAAATCTGCCTCAGCCAATTCGCCCAATAACCATTTTGGCCTTGGCCAAACCCAAAGCCGTAGCCATCTATAATCCTCAGGCCATGGGTCCCAAACAATTCTAAAACGGTACCACGACAGACGACGGATTAAAGCAATAAAACCGAGCAAACCCAACCGCTCGCAAAAAAATTGGTTTTGTGCCATATGCGCATCAGCGGCTTGGTCATGCCGGATAAGAACAGCAACAAGCCCCTTGTGCGCCTGAACTTTTTGAATAAGCCCTGATATGTCGGCACCATGCCGAGCTCCAGCCAAAACCAATAACACAGCACCTTCTTCCATAAACAAGCCTGCTAATTGATCCCGCATGAGATTTAAAGCCATAGATCGCGATACACTTGCAACGTACTGGCGCACATACGCGCGCGCGTGTATTTACTTAATATATATTTGCGTGCCGCACGCCCCATTGCGTCGCGTTTTCGCGGCGTAAGCGACATTGCCGCTTCTAGGGCTAAAGCAAGATCTGCAGCATTATCGGGGGTCACTAACCAGCCTGTTGCGGCCTCATCACCGCCGACAGGACAAACTGTCTCTTTAAACCCACCTGCATTAGAGGCAATGACCGGCCGGCCAGCTGCTTGTGCTTCAATCGCTGTACGTCCAAATGGCTCAGCTCTCACCGAAGGAATAACAATCAGGTCACTGGCCGCATAAATGGCCGGCATATCCTCTACCAAACCAGCAAAGCTTACATTTAAATTATATTTTTGAGCGCGCGCATTGAGTTCGTCGACGTAAGCATCGCGCCCCTGCGCATCGCCAGCAAATAAAATCTGAACAGAAGCCTTCTTTAATTTTTTTTGCGGCACAGAATCCTGAAAGCACAATGAAACAGCTTCCAACAAAACATGCTGCCCTTTCCAGCGCGTTAGCCGTGCCGGACAAAGAATAACAAAATCATCATCACCAAAACCAAATTGACGTCGTAATACTGCACGTTTTTCTGCATTATAATTTTGGGGATCAAGAGCATCTACATCGCACCCACGGGGAATAACGCGAATGCGTTCAGACGCAACGCCGTGCGCTTTTTTAATCTGTTCAGCGGTAAATTCAGAATTGGCTATCACCACATCGCCGCGCGTCATAACGGAATTATATAATACCTTAAGCCTTGGCCCCATGTGAACTTTGCTGTGGTAAGTCGTCAAAAAAGCAGCGCCAGTTTTACGTGCCGCCCAAAAAGCAGACCAGGCCGGAGCGCGCGAGCGCGCGTGAATGATATCGATATTATATTCTCGTACCAAACCTGCTAAAGCATATGCATTCTGGATCATCGTCAGCGGGTTTTTAGATGCCACGGGTAAAATAATATTTTCGCCCCCTGCCTGCGCGATAGGTTCCGCTAATCGCCCACCCTGCGACACGATAATCGCGCGGCCACCAGCAGAAACCAGACTTTGCGTCATTTCAAATGTGGTCAACTCAGCGCCCCCAATATCAAGCTCGGGGATCACCTGCATTACTGTTAAACCGTTACACGGCCCAACATCTTTATGATCCGATATCTTGTTTTTTGGCATTTCTATTTCCAATAGCCCCGCACTGCGTTTGTTCTTTCGTTTCGATTGTCTTACGTTATGCCATTAGATGAGACATATTGTAAAATGAGGAAAACATGACCTTAAACTTTTTTGAGTATGAGAATAGTCAATTTGGTACCCAAAAAATTGCTTATCGAAAGACCCAAGGGCAAAACCCTGGTCTCGTTTTCCTGCCGGGCTTTAAGTCAGATCTCACAGGCACCAAAGCTCAAGCTGTTTATGAGTGGGCACAACGCAATAACCACGATTGTTTGCTCTTTGATTATTTTGGGCACGGAGCGTCAAGCGGTGCCTTTAAAGACGGTACGATTTCTGGCTGGCGCGAGGAAGTCACAACGCTCATCCGTGATTTAACACAAGGTCCGCAAATACTTGTTGGGTCAAGTTTTGGTGGTTATATGGCAAGCCTTGCTGCGCTTGACCTAGGCAGCCGCATTGCTGGACTCGTGCTTATTGCGCCAGCCTTTGACATGACAGAGCGTCTCATGTGGAACGCATTTTCAGATGATGACAAATCATCCCTTGTACAAAATGGGTTTGTTCACCGAAGCTCTGAATATGATTCAGAAGGATATCCAATCACCCAAAACTTAATAACCGATGGACGTCATCACCAAATTTTAAATGGTGAAATTGCGATCAATGCCCCGATCACTATTTTACACGGTCAGAAAGATGATGCTGTCCCTTGGACTCTGTCCGCGGAATTTTCCGAAAAATGTACCAGCCAAATGATCGAGTTATTATTTTTAAAATCGGGAGATCATAGATTATCCAACCCGGATGAAATTGCTTTGCTCCTGACGGCGCTCGATCGTACAAACAAAGCGATTAACGACGCCTATTAATCACCGCCTTCAAGACAAGCCTTTAGCCCATGCTTATAAGTTGGGTATTGAAGCTCAACCCCAAGCTCGATCTTAATGCGGTCATTTCTCAGCCGTTTATTCTCAGCATAAAAACTTTGCGCCATCGGAGATAGGTCGGCATCCTCAAAAGCAATCGCTTCTGGCGGAGCAACCCCTAAGAGCTCAGCGGCATATGACACAATATCGGCTGGTGCGGCGGGCAAGTCGTCACAGACATTATAGGAGCGGCCCGCATGAGGACGATACATAGACGCAATGACTGTTTGGGCAATGTCATTGACGTGAATACGAGAAAAAACTTGACCTTCTTTGATAATGCGTCGCGCTTTGCCCGCACGCACCGTCGCCACCATATTTCGTCCCGGACCATAAATACCCGGAAGCCGAAAGAAATGTGTAGGACATCCGGTCGCTTCGCCAAGACTTCGCCATAATTTTTCAGCCTCAACACGACGCAGGCCGCGCGCCCCCATCGGCCCGGCGGGGCTATCCTCATCAATCCAAGCCCCCGCATGATCCCCATAAACACCTGTTGTTGAGAGATACCCGATCCATTTTATATGTTTCGGCATGGCCTTGATCGCAGGAGATAAGACCTGATAAAGAGGATCGCCAGTGATCACATCTGGTGGCGCACTTAAAAGAATATGCGTTACGTCAGACAGCGCATCACGAATAGAATCATCCGTCAACAAAACGGCATTTATTCCTTGTTCCAAGAGCGCACGCTCCTTATCGGCATCGCGTGCCGTCGCACTTAAGTGCCACCCTTTGGCGCGCAAAGGCTCTACCATGGCTTGGGCGCAGTAACTTAAACCTGCGAATAAAATATGATTACTCATCCATCTCCCATTCAATCAAAACTTCGGCATCAAGTTCCTTTAATTTTAACGCTGGCATAAGCGTCCGCGCCCGATCTCGATCAAGGCGTTTTAACGCCCAGATTGCTGCTCCGCGCACAATGGGTTCTGCATCATTTAAAAGTGCTTCAACAGCTAAGAGATAACGCGCATCAGTGTCAGCACCCATATTACCGATCGCGATTAACACATTACGTGTAAAGCGCGCACGTCCAATTCGTTTTATAGGCGATGCTTGAAACCTCGCGCGAAAGTCAACATCTGATAAACCAACCAGCGTCAATAGATCAGGCGCCTTATTTTCGGCACGCCCGAGCAAGCGTAATTCACTCGCTTGATGCGCGTATTTATTCCAAGGACACACCGCCAAACAATCATCGCAGCCATAAATGCGGTTACCGATCGCTTCACGGTAAACATGTGGAACGGCTCCCTTATGCTCGATCGTGAGATAAGAAATACATTTTCGTGCATCCATTTTATAGGGTGCAACAAAGGCTTGTGTTGGACAAATATCAAGACATGCATGACATTGCCCACAATGATCCGTTTCGGGCTCAGTGTCCTGTAGTTCAACTGTCGTAAAAATACTCCCCAAGAAAGTCCAAGATCCATGTCGTCTCGACACAATATTTGTATGTTTGCCCTGCCATCCCAGGCCAGCCATTTGGGCTAATGGCTTTTCCATGAGAGGAGCCGTATCAACAAATACTTTGACGTCTCCACCGGCGGAATCAATCAACCACCGCGCCAGTGTTTTAAGTTTCTTCTTCACGACATCGTGATAATCATGCCCCTGTGCATATACAGAAATATTGCCCATTTGTTGATGATCGTTTTTTAACAAAGGGTCTTCATCTGGACCATAATTCATCATGAGCATGATAACCGATTTGGCCTCTGCCCATAAATGCCGCGGACTTACGCGCCGCTCGATATGGGTCTGCATCCAGTCCATTTCGCCGTGATAGCCATGATCAATAAAGTCACGTAAGCGCGGACCAGCTTCACCAATAGAATCCGGGGTCGTAAATCCGATATCACAAAATCCAAGACGAAACGCTTCTGCGGTAAGCGCCTCTTTAAATTGCTCCTGCTCAAGATCTGTCATGCCGACTAAAAGTCCAGATCCACGTAATGTTTAGGCGGGCGTACACCCGAGACATGATCGGCCAAGAGCGGACGAAAACTCGGACGCGACTTAATACGCGCATACCAATCTCGTGCAATTGACCACTTCTTCCAGCTAATATCGCCAATATAATCGATGCAAGACAAATGCGCCGCCGCGGTGAGGTCAGCCATACTCATATCATCCCCAGCTAACCAATCACGACGCTCAAGCAAATATTCGATATAACTCATATGAAGATTTAAATTGTGCAGTCCAGCCCGAACTGTATCGAGATCCGGTCCACCACCGCCTTCTTGTGCACTCATAAATCGCCTGTCAATTTTTTCGTAAACGATAAGCCGACCAACTTCCTCATGAAACTTCTCATCAAACCAGGCTGTTAAACGCCGCACCTCTGCTTGCTCATAGGGTGCTTGAGGCAATAGGGGGGTTCCTTGGTCAAATGTCATAAGCCACTCAGATATTGGGTAATGCCCAGCAATCACACCAACATCATCCATCAAGACAGGCACCTCCCCTGATGGGTTCAGCATTAGGAAATCTAGGCGGCGCTCCCAGGGCCTCTCATCGACCAACTCAGTCACCACGCTTTTTTCATGGAGCATGAGACGAATCTTGCGCGAAAAGGGACATAAAGCATGATGAAATAAACTAGCCATTATCGGCAAATTACTTGGCGTTCGGTTACCGCGCAAGAAGCAATTGCCATTGCTTCATCTTGAGCCTAATCTAGCCAGCATGAATATTGAAATTCTTGCCTTTCTTGCGATCCTTCAAGGTGTCACTGAATTCTTACCTGTCAGTTCATCTGGGCATCTTGCACTTGCTCATGTCTTTGGCCATTTTGCTGATCAGGGGGTGCTTATCGATGTCGCGTTACATGGCGGCACATTAATCGCTGTTATGGTTTATTTTCATAAAGAGCTTCGGATTATGGTGCTCGGCCTATGGGACATTTTGTGCCGACGCCAAACCCAAGCCGCGCGTTTGAGCTATGCCATTATCTGGTCAACCATTCCCATTATAATTGGTGGGGGTATTATGGTGCTCGGTGGTTGGACAGACATGCTGCGCCAAGCCCATATTATTGCCTATGCCAGTATTGGCTTTGCCATTCCCCTTTATATCGCCGACAGGTTTGCGACATCAAAAAAAATTGAAAACTTAGATGGTCGACATGCCCTCCTGGTGGGCTTAGCTCAACTGCTCGCCTTAATCCCCGGCGCAAGCCGGTCAGGCGTCACCATGACAATGGGACGTTTTCTGGGCCTCTCACGCCGAGACGCCGCGAAGTTCTCAATGCTTATCGCCATGCCTGTTATTGCTATGTTTGCCATTGCGAGCTTATTGGAGCTCGTGCAGTCAGAACAAAATGGCGCCATCAGCGATGCATTCATTGGGGCATCGATTGCGGCCGTCTTTGCAATGGCAACCATTCATGGATTCTTATGGCTAACGGCGCGCTTAAGCTACACGCCTTTCGTGATCTACCGCATTGGGCTTGGCGTTGCTATTTTACTCTTCATCTAACCAGCACCAACACCTGCGCTTGTAGCAGATTTAGCTTTTGCGATATCTCGCCAAGTAATCAGGTAAAATGGCCTCAATATTTTGTCCATCAACACCAAAAACCTGCAAACCATTTTCGCCGGTGACAATATTATCTTCTCTTAACATAATAAGTTGGTCTGGGGTCAATACTGGCTTTGGTGCAAATTGTGCAATACGCGCGATCAAACCCGCCGCCCAATAAGGCAAAGGCAATAACAATTTTTTACGACCAATTTGCGC
>CBFHLW010000028.1:0-17110 GCA_965656805.1 Alphaproteobacteria bacterium | reverse complement strand
ACTTATGCTCTTATTGAGCATCGATGCTTGGGCTGGCATGAGCATCAAAAACCTCAATATTCGCGAAAGCCATAAAGTCGACGCTGGTTATTTCGAAATTACAAATACGTCTAATAAAGAAGATAAATTGATCTCAGTAGAAAGCTCTGTTTATGAGAAAGTAGAGCTCCACACGATGGATATGACAGATAATATTATGCGTATGAGACGATTAGACAGTGTCATTTTACCAGCAGGTGAGACCATAAAATTTAAGCGTATGGGGTTACATTTAATGCTCTTTAAACCTAGAAAACATGACACAAAAACATTCACCTTTCGATTTAAAAATGCCCCCCCCATTACAGTCAGCTTAAAATAGAACCATAATTATCAGCAGATTGAAACACTTAGCTTCACATGGTTACGCGGCCTAGAATTCTCTTGCTATGCGCCCTAAACACTGTAAAACCTTCAAGTGTAAGGCACATGCCAACGCTGATTACAGCGAGCAGACACTAAATGGACTAACCCCTATTTTCGTCGTCGTTATATTATTACCGGACTTCAGCGACCGGAGATAGGGAGCACACATGCTTACTGGAACTGTAAAATGGTTTAACGCCACAAAAGGCTTCGGCTTTATCGAACCTGCCGAAGGTGGAGACGATGTATTCGTTCACATCACGGCTGTTCAACAAGCTGGTCTTAGCGAATTAAACGATAACCAAAAAGTGACTTTTGAAAAAGAAATGGGTAAAAACGGCAAATACGCCGCGATTAACCTAAAAATCGAAGGTTAATATCGATTTGGAGACGCGGCGGTTAATCCGTCGCGTCTTTCAAAACACGATTAAAATCGGAAATCATGATTTCCCACTCCGCGTGCAGGTTTTCCATTATTGGACCTAGAGCATGCGCTCCCGCCACCCCCTTCTCCTCTCTATGCTGTCTATATATCGTTTCGCCGCATATTTTTGATAGCCATGCTTGAATTGCGCCAAAAAAATCTAAAAAAATAGCAAGATCAACGTCATATCCGTCATGATTGTGATAATTCCCCACAATGGTTAACGCATACACGTCCCCTCCTTTGGCATAATCGAGGATAATTTCAAAACACTGTTGAAGCATAGCTCCGCGAACAGACATGTTCGCATCAAGAACAAAAGACGCTCTTGTATCTGGGTGTATCTCAAAGAGGAACTCATAAACATCTTCAATGCGATAGGTGTCAGGCACAGACGCCAAAGCACAAAGAATATTAGGTGCCCGCATAATTATTGCTCAGTCCACAGAATCGAATTCGTCTGCCAACTTGAGATTGAGTGCATTGAGCGCATCTTCAATCCGCTCTCTTTGCTGCTCCATATTATCTTGGCCTTTTGTTTTCTCAAGAAAAATAGGTTCGCCATAAACGATCTCTGCGGAAGAAAACGGTTTCATAAACCGCATGCGATCCCAACCTCCCGCGCGCCACTCGCGACGACTTCGCCAAGCGACAGGAAGAATAGGCGCACCAGTTAAATGCGCCAAGGAAATTGGACCCATTGCCATAACATGGGCTGGTCCGCGAGGTCCGTCGGGGGTAATAACCACAATACGCCCCTCTTTTATTTCGCGCGCCATAGCGCGCAAACCAGCTACAGGTTGGCGATTACTACTCCCCCAAACTGCACGAAACCCAAACCGGCGGATAATATGCCCAATGTAACGTCCGTCAGAATGAGGAGAGCATAAGCATGAACACGGAGCGCCAAGGCCTAAGATTGCAGGAAATGCAATCAATTGATCGTGCCAACAAACCATAATCGGCTGCGGCGTTTCTTTTCGTAAACGCAGATAATGATGACGATCACGCTTTTCCCAACGAACAGTAAAGTTTAACACTGCAACAATCACGGCACCGACAATGCTCACAATAAAAGTTCCGACTGGTGACGCAAAAAATCGTTTCATCGTTTACTCCGCAATGCACATCTAAAGGGCTTCCAAGCCCATACGATCAATTATGATACATAAAGACGTGATTCAGCTTGTTTATATAGTGTTTTGCCATTTGGGTGGTCGTTTTTCAGCAAAAGCTTTTGGCCCCTCGCGCGCGTCATCACTATCTGCCCAAGCTTTGTAAGAAATATAATCCTCTTGATTTTTTAGGGCTGCTTGGAGGCTTGGTTCATCCAAACCTTTCATCAATGTTGCTTTGGAGGCACGCACAGACATAGGGGATGCCCGCAAAATATCTTTACACCATGCATCAACTGTAGGCATGAGTTTATCCAAAGAGACAACATCATTCACAAGACCATAAGCAAATGCTTGTTGCGCTGTTATTTTTCGTCCGGTCAAGACCATACCCATCGCCGCTTTCAAACCAATTTGGCGCGGCAAGCGATGCAAACCACCCCCCAATGCAACCGCACCAACAAGAGGCTCAGGAAGTGCAAACGTGGCATGATCTGCAGCAATCACAATGTCACAGGCCAGAACAAGCTCAAACCCACCCCCAAATGCTAAGCCATTAACAGCTGCAATGAGAGGTTTCTCAAGGTCGAAACGTTCAATTAATCCAGCATATCCACTTTTAGGATACTCCTTATGTTCTTTGAGTGCTTTTAAGTCACTTCCCGCACAGAAAGCTTTTTCTCCGACACCTGTTATCACACAAATGCGCTGAACATCATCTTCCGCAAAAGCATCAAATGCCTCTTCCAATTCAAAATGCATTCGCGGATGGATTGCATTCATTACTTCAGGCCGTTTAAGCGTAATCGTGGTCACTTGGTCACGACAATCAATCTCAATAAATTCCATAACCCACCCCCATGAAATGCGTCAAACATAAGCACAGCATTACCTGCCCCAAACATTGGCTAGTAACATTACATTTTTGAAACCC
The DNA here is from genome assembly GCA_965656805.1 of Alphaproteobacteria bacterium. GTDB lineage: Bacteria > Pseudomonadota > Alphaproteobacteria > RS24 > RS24 > JAYODZ01. The sequence continues at coordinate 14,232 of CBFHLW010000028.1, read as the reverse complement.
TTAAGCATAATGAGCTCGGCGTATTATATCAGCAAAATTTGATTTATATATTCTACTACAAGGCCATCTTAATTTAAGCCCAAGAAAACAAACACTTTTAAATTAAATAGTCCCTTAAAACTTCTCAAAGGATATTTAACAAAAATCATAAAGAATTAAGGCTATCGGCTAAAACAAAGCCCCGTCTTCATAATGAAATAATGATAAGCAATAACATTGACATATGCACCAAGATCCCGCATGTCCAATACACATTTATATTTTATGACAATCCGCTAAATAGTATCTTTTAAATACTGCCATTAAGCCTCATGTCTTCAAGTCGCACATTTGACTTAATATTTAAGGTGACTATCTAAGGTAAGGCCGCATTAATTAGATCACAAAAAGACCAAATCTCTCTCTATGTGTAAAATCACAGAATAATTGTTATGATTACAGGTAAATTTATATGAGCAATCAAGCGACGAAGAAAATCGAATTTCGCAATGCATTGGGTAAATTTGCTACTGGTGTTACTATCATCACAACATGTGATGAAGACGGCGCCCCTGTCGGACTAACAGCAAGCAGCTTCAACTCTCTATCGTTAGACCCGCCGCTCATCTTGTGGTCTCTTGATAAACAATCTCTCTCTCTCAAAGCATTTAAAGAAGCTGAACATTTCAATGTTCACATTCTCGCTCACAACCAAACAGACCTATCCAATCGATTCGCCCAGAAGTATGAAGATAAATTTTATGGCATTGATTGGACATGCCCAGAAGGCGGAAGCCCCACATTGAACGATTTTGCCGCATTGTTTAAATGTAAAACTCAATATCAATATGAAGGCGGGGATCATATTATATTTGTTGGAAAAGTTTTAGATTACGAAACGCGCAAGGTGGAACCACTTATTTTTCGTGGCGGGCAATATGCTGATGTTCTTGAAAAGCCAGCGCCAATAGTTACCAACCATACCGATAATAAAACAACCGCATTTGAGCGTCATTCTTTAATCAACCTTATGGCTGAGGCACATTTCCAAAGCTTTAATCCAATTCAAGCTCAATGCAGCAAAGAAGGACTAAGCCAAGTCGAATACTTATGTATATCTTCGCTTTCAGCAGAAAGTGTCTCGACGCGTAGACGTCTAATTGAAAAATTAGAAAAGACTGGGTTTGTGCCAGATGAGGAAATCTTCGCACGCCTATTACGCAAAGAATTGATTACCGAAGAAAATGGTAAAATTTCCATAAGCACGAAAGGCCATAACCTTTTCTTAAGCTTGCATGAGCACGCGCTTGCAGGAGAAGATTCTATTAAGAATAAGTTTTCAGATGTTGAATTTGCGCAGTTACGTTCTCTTCTACAAAAAATCACTTAGGCGATGCCCAACAATACGCTGGGAAGGCGCATGCCTAAGCCTAAATATTTTTGCGCCCTCTACACAAGACCTTACACAAGACCTTTAGAATAGCACTTCCATCGCATAGAACATGTTTTCACAAGTCACGCTTAAAGATGCGAACACCATAAGCTTAACGTTTGAGGACTCAAACTGCGCAAAACGGCACGAGAGCCGAGGAATCTCAGGTATGTTAGATATCAACGCGCACGTCAAATGTTCGGAAAATGGGGGGCGCGACCAATATTTCCGCCATACCATCGAGAGACCCTGTTTCCGCGCGCCATCCAATATAAGCCTGTTGATCAGCAGCACTGTCCCATAATTCGATCAAAACAAGAGATGATGTTTCTGGTTCATAGTAAGATTTCACTTCTATACACCCTTTAAAGGCACGTGTTTCAGGCAAAGCAGATTTTAGCCCTTCAATAGCAGCCTCGGCAGCTTCTGGTTTAAATTTAAATTCCACACTCACCATGACTGTCATCATTCATCTCCCACATTGTAAGTTTTAAACGTTAGCTATATTATAGGTAAAATAACTATCAATCTATTTAAAGTCGTCATGTCAAGACAAACACAATTAACAAAAGATGACCATAAAAGAATGCGGATATTTCAGTGTTTTATAATAATAGATTTTAAACCCTTAACCCAAAACAAACAGCCTTCCCTATAACTAAATCAAAAAGATGACGAAGCTAATTAAAATTAGTCAATAGCACTTCACAATAAGAGCCCCTGACGCGCATCGTCACCAGCCCTAGAAAAGACGTTCAAGCTAACATATAAATGCTTCCTATAGTCATCCCCCGCAATTTGGGATATTAATTTTATGGCAACTAAAATCTAACAAACTTCGCCAATACGACAAGGAAACAAAACTGTGAATATTCGACTTGCGATTCGTAACTTTAGGAAGTTTGTTAAAGCGCTACCCGTTAGCGTCTTGAATAAGAAACGTCGCTTTGTCCGGCTGACATGGTGGCAATCGCCAATGATTTTCTTTTTTGATAAGGCGGATAAATCAATATTTTAAGTTCACTCACGGCATTACGTAGACTCCCTCACCGCAGATGAAATTTACACTAATCATAATTATAATCTTTCGCGCCTCAAGCGGTGCAAAAGCATTTTTGACACATACGAAACCATCATAAAAAGAGGCAATACCCCATTGATTATCGATTGCGGCGCCAATTCTGGCCTTGCCAGTCGATATTTTGCCAAAGCGTTTCCTAGGGCACGCATTATCGGCATTGAGCCAGACGCGGGTAATGTCGAGGTCGCGCGCAAAAACTGTAAAGGCATCAAGGCTGTCACCATTCAACAAGCCGCAATTGGCGCTAAGGCTGGCTTTGCAAACATTCAAAACCAAGAAGCCAGCGCCAATGCTATTCGCGTAGAACTATCTGATAAACCGACGGAAATACCCATTAAAACCATTCCCAATATTGTTAAAGACATTGCTCGTAATGACAAAAATGCAAATTTTGAATTATTCATGGTAAAGATCGACATTGAAGGCTTTGAGGATGATTTATTCTCTAGCAACACATCATGGATTGCTGATCTACCTCTTCTCTCTATAGAGCTGCATGACTGGATGCTTCCGCATCAAGGAAAATCGCGACACTTCTTAAAAGCAGTATCAAAATATGATCGAGACTTTGTCTATATTGAGGATAATGTTTATAGCATTAAAAATTAATGGTTGAGAGCGACTTCAATATAGCGCTTGTTATTGATGAAAACACCCATAGAGGCGAAGCGCGCAATCTATTGGCTGGCCTTGAAGCAGCTCACCCCAATATTTGTATTAACGTCATCGAGCTGGAAGCTGACCGTAAATTACCTTATCGGCTCAAAACTTTACCCCATAGCATCTTCAAAAAACTGCCTTTAGCAAAGACAATATCAGATATATTAAAGCTTCGAGCGCTGAGATTGGTTTTTGCAGTTGAGCAAAGATTAATATCCAAACGTCGCCACTATAAATGGCTTAAAGATAATGCGTCACTTCAAGTGTTATCTCAAACTAAATGCGCACAATCATTTGATGCTGTAATTTGGTTAAGCAATCAAAACCACAATACAACCGCCCCTCATATAAAAGGAGACAGGCTAAGTCTATCATTTGGTGCCTCTCCTGACCTATTCCATGGCGCCCTCCATAACCAAGATAGCGCCGCGTTTTATATCAATATCCTGGAGAATAATAGCGATCAATCCAAACCTATTATCACAGGCTCCATCATGGCCGCCAATCGTTGGCTATTAACTCATGCCAATCTAACCTTAAAAGCCCACGCCTTTTTGATAAAGTTGATCGGTGAGCGCGAAGAGAACGGTCACTGGATCTTCCGCGATGGCGCAAAAGGTCGAAACCTGGAAGCCAAGGCATATATTCCCAGTATAAGTGATATCGCAGCCTATGCTTTTAAGTCATTTATCAAACATCCTGTACAAAAATTCTGGGATAAGTCGATAAGAAGACAAACCCCTCTTTGGTCCATCTCCGTGATGCAGGGAGATGGGCTAGATCAAAATTTAAATACAGCCACACGCATCCAAAACCCCAAGGACCGTTTTCTTGCCGACCCTTATGTTATTACGGTCGACGGCCAGAGTTATTGTTTTGCTGAAGACTTTTTCTTTGACGCCAAAAAAGGAAAGATATCAGCGTTTAAATTATCAGGGCTTAATATTTCTGCCTCAAACCCAAGCTTGCCCCTAACCACAGAGACCACACCGCGTGTTGTTTTAGAGGAGGACTTCCACCTCTCGTTCCCTTTTATTTTTAAGCAGAATGGGGACATTTATATGATCCCTGAGACTTCGGCCGCAAAACAGATACGCCTGTATAAAGCGACACAATTCCCTTATAGTTGGAAACTTGAGAAAATTCTTATGGATCATGTCGATGCCGCGGATACAATGGTTTTTGAGAATGACAATCACTGGTATATGCTCACTAATATTTGTTCAGCTAATCGGTCAGACCACCAGTCGGAATTACATTTATTTTCTGCAACCGACTTGATATCTGATATGTGGTTGCCCGCAGCCCAAAACCCCATTATTTTTGATAGTAAGAAAGCCCGCAATGCTGGTTTCTTCAGAAGAGACCAAAACATTTATCGCGTTAACCAAGTCCAAGCACGCGCACAATATGGGTATGCTTTTGAGATTAACCAAGTCATAGAAATTTCGCCCAACCGGTATTCTGAAAAATGTATAAAACGGGTGGAGCCTGAGACCAACACAGGCATGGCACGCACGCACCATTATCACTTTAATGGCGATTATACCGTCTTTGACCACTCTTACATAGAACCGCGCTAAGCGAACTTTTAATTAAGCTCGATCAACTGGAACAGCACTTGCCAATCACCTGTTGGTAAAATGCTCTAATCTTTTCAATCTGCACATCACGCTGTAAATGACGCGTGTCATAATCAATACGACGACGCCCCATATCCAACATTTCTTTCATGCGCTGGGTTAACCCTGAAAGGTCGCCAACGTGAAAAAAAGGCGCATCCTCTGGCAAGCAACTCAATGCTCCCTCCGTATCCGAGGCAATAATGGGACAACCCAGTTGCATGGCCTCTCCGAGCACCAATGGAAATCCCTCATTTTGTGACGGAAGCACCAAACAGTCCATTAATCCATAGCAAGCCCCAATATCAGACCGCGTACCGAGAAACGAGATACGCTCATCACCAAGCGCGAGCGCCTCAAGCTTAATACGTTCTTCACCGTCCCCAACAATCACCAACGCCGCATTCTCTGGCATGGCTTTGAAAGCTGACAGTAATAAATCTACATTTTTAGGTGCATTCAAACGGCCCATGTAACCAAAAACAAAGCAACCGTCATTTATATTCAACTCTGCGCGTAAAGCCTGCAATTTATCTGCATCAGGTTCAGAATATGGTGTTACCCAATTTCCAATAACCGTTTTGGCACATATCAGATGTGCTAACCGATGTTCCTGCGCCTTATTTAAACAAATAATGCCATCCAAATGATCATGATCTTTTGCTTTATACTTCACATGAAGCGTGCCAACACATGGATAATTAATATTACGTAAGGCACGCGCCGCCCGACCGAGATGCGCATGAATAATATCTGGTTCAATTGCCGACAAGACACGCCCCATTAAATAATGGCGCTGAAACCAGTTAAGTTCGAGTACTTTAACCCCAGGTAAAATATGATTTCGAATAGACTGTTTTTGTGTTTGTCGCATCAAAATGAGATAAACATTGTCCGCCAGCTCATGTTGGGCATTGACCAAATCAGCACAGTGGCGCTCTGATCCCGCAAAATTATCCGTAAAAATAATATGAACGATCTTCACGAATAGCCCTTTCAGATCAACGACCAAAGATTATTCCAAACAATTGAGCCTAAATGGTCCCTATATGCCAAAGATCTAAATAAGATATTAAGCTTAGCAAGCTAATACCACATTTTACGTGTGAATGAGCAATGCTATATTAACATTTCCAAGTCACCTGCGCACAATTGTGAATATATAGGTTAAGATTTATGTCCTGATAAGCCTCAAATCTAAATGCCGATGTCGAGCATTTTCTGATAGGCTGGCCTTTGGCTTACTTTTTCGAGCCATTTGGTACTTGCTGGCCCGAGCTTACCTGTTCCCAAAGCACCAGCAACATTAAAGCCCATCAAGCAGTCTGCTGCCGTAAAGTCATTACCCGCAAAATACGCATTCTGGCTCAGGTGACTTTCTATAAAACGTCCAGCTTTTTCGCGCTCAGACTCCATTTTTTGGTCCAGCAGCCCCCCTTGATGCCCATAACCTGTTGTGTAAACAGCAAAAAGAAATGGCAAGAAAGGGGCTCCTTCAGCGGCATGAACCCACTCAAGATAGCGACCATAGCTTTCATCATCATGACGTGGATGGAGCTTATGATCCCCATCAAATTTCGCGAGGAGATATTCTGCAATCGCACCTGTTTCTGCAATAACCGCGCTGTCATGCTCGAGAAGTGGCGACTTGCCCATAGGATGAATATTTAAAAGTTCAGCAGGTGCTAATCGTGTCTCAGCATCTCGCTGATAATGCACCACCTCATAATGGACTCCTAATTCCTCCAAAAGCCAAATAAGGCGTTGCGAGCGTGACGCATTTAGATGATGCAGCTTTAAAGACATAATTTCTCCTAAACATATTATTCAAATATTGAATCAATATTATTCCATACAATTTACATGACAATTTAAATCACCAGCACAGCTTCCTAAGCTTAATGGGGATAATAAAAGAGCGCCATAGTTAATATTGTATCATCGTGAAAACTGTTACATAACGGGCAGATAGAGGCAATAAACAGCAAGTTCAAATTGACTGAATATTATCGAAGGAAAAAGACATCATGTTTAAATATTTATTCATAAGCTTAATGGTTCTCACAACAAACGCATCTTATGCGGGGCAAGAGGCCACAGACCCTACAATAGCAGTAAATGATGCATTAGGTCGCTACCTTCCCTTCGACAATCAAGAAGATTTTGCTCTGGCTAAGAAAGGGCTAATTGCGCAAGAAGAAAAACTCCAAATTAAAAATGCTGATGGACAAATTGTATGGGACCTTACCAGATATGATTTCCTAAAAGGTGAACGTCCTGAAACTGTCAATCCAAGCCTCTGGCGCCAAGCCCAATTAAATGCAATTCATGGCTTGTTTAAGGTCAGTGAGCGCATTTATCAGGTTCGAGGATATGATTTGTCAAACATGACAATTATTGAGGGCGACACTGGCTGGATAATCGTCGATCCACTCACAAGCATCGCCACGGCCAAAGCCGCTCTTGCCTTAGTCAACAAAACCCTTGGCGAAAGGCCCGTTAAAGCAGTTTTATCAACCCATAGCCACGCGGACCACTTTGGAGGCATTCGCGGAATTATCAGCGATGAAGATCTTACCTCTGGCCGCGTTCGTTTCATTGCACCTGAACATTTTGTTGAAGAAGCCGTTAGCGAAAATGTAATTGCCGGAAATGCCATGATGCGGCGTGTTCAATATATGTTTGGCTCTATATTACCCGTCGGTCCAAAAGGGCACGTCGACAATGGCTTAGGCAAAGCATTATCCGTAGGCAATATTTCTTTGATGGATCCGACGGATTATGTCACTGAAACTGGTCAACAAATGAAGATTGATGGCATAGATATTGAGTTTCAATTGACCCCTGGAGCCGAAGCACCCTCTGAGTTTATGTTCTACTTACCCCAATTCAAAGCATTATGTGTTGCTGAAGAAGTTAATGGTGTAATGCATAACCTCTACACATTACGTGGCGCTAAAACACGCGATGCGCTTATTTGGGTGCGCCATTTAAATGACAGCCTTCGCTTATTTGGTAATCGAACAGACATCGTCTTTGGAAGTCACCACTGGCCGCGCTGGGGAAAAGAGGCTGGTATTGAATATATTGCCAAGCAACGTGATATGTATCGATATATCCATGACCAAACAGTCCGCTTAATGAACCAAGGCTTTACACCGCTTGAAATAGCAGAACAAATTCGTCTTCCAGACTCTCTCGCAAAAGAATTCTACAATCGCGATTATTACGGAACAGTTAGTCATAATGTGCGCGCTGTTTATAATTTCTACCTCGGTTATTTTGATGGCGTACCTGCACATTTAAACCCAACACCTCCTGCCCAAGCTGGTCAAAAATACATTGAACTCGCTGGTGGCGCAGAAGCACTCATTACTTCGGCTCAGAAAGCTTATGACGCTGGCGATTATCAATGGGCATCAGAACTTTTGAATCATCTTGTCTTTGCTGATCCACAAAATAAAATAGCTAAAGAGTTGCTTGCAAACAGTTATGAGCAATTAGGGTATCAATCCGAATCTGGCCCTTGGCGTGGATTTTATTTGGCTGGCGCTCAAGAATTACGCCAGGGCGTAAATAAGGTGCGCGCGGGGCGTGGCTTAAATTTAGATATTGTAAAAGGCATACCTACGGGCTTATTTTTCGATTCAATGGGCGCTCGCCTTAACCCAGAAGGTGCAGATGGTATTAACAAGACAATTAACTTTGAGTTTACAGACACAAATGAGAGTTTTGTCTTGAGCTTGAAAAATAGCGTCTTAAACAATAGACCCAACGAAGTTGCTGCAGATGCAGACCTTTCTCTTTCGCTCACCCGTGACTTGTTTAATCAAGTCATTATAAAGGAAACAAGCTTCCCCGCTGAAATACTGAAAGGCAACATTACATTCTCTGGGAACCCTATTGCGCTCTATACTGTCTTCAGCCGATTAGAAGACATGGATCCTAACTTTAATATTGTGACACCATAGGTCATTAGCAAAAGGATATATGAGTAGTTTGACAACACGTATATATGTCGATGCCGACGCATGCCCCGTTAAAGACGAGGTGATCAGAGTTGCCCAACGACACCAGATAAAGACTTTTCTTGTCTCAAATGGTGGCTTACGCCCTAGCCGTGATCCGCTCGTGGAAATGGTCACTGTTAGCAGTGGCGCCGATATTGCCGATATGTGGATTGCGGAGCGTGTTCGTCATAGCGATATTGTCATAACTGGAGATATTCCATTGGCTGCCAAAGCCATTGAGAATGGCGCAGATGTTCTCCGCCATGACGGGCACCATTACACCCAAGAAAATATTGGCAACATGCTTGCAACACGCGACTTACACGCTGATCTGCGCGAAGCCAACCCCTATCACCAAAGCTTTAATAAGTCGTTTTCTAAAAAAGACCGGTCTGATTTTCTCATGTCACTGGAGAACCGCATTCAAGCTATAAAACGTGGAAAATAACCAACGCTTCGTGCACGCTTAAACAACCCTATGCCTGCCCTAAATAATCCAACACATTTGTGCGTTTTATTATTGATTACAAATCAATTGGGCGACTAGATAGGGTTTTGGTTAAATCTTAATAAACAATAATTGCTGGCAAAATAAGCCGAAGTTCAACATTGAGATCATGAAAATACTTAATAATTCATGTTTTAGTTGCAAAATAAGTTGAAACTAGACTTTGTACGCTTTGGGGCAAAATGAGTCTGGCACCCTCTTTTTCAACACTCATAGACCCCTAGTTGGAGCCATTTTTAGCTAATTATGAAAAAAATTACCAAAAAAGGTGGTTTTTTTTGAAAAAAGAATATTTTTTTCTTTATGTGATATTTTGCCGCATTAAACTAAATACGTCATATCATGAGGGGGAAACTAACATGAATATTACTAAATATTGGAAAGTCGCTATATCATCTTTAGCGATTACTTTAATGCCATCACTCGCGATGGCGGCTGATGCCAACCTTAAGCCCGATGATTTTGTCGGCATTTCTTTCTGGTTGATTTCTATGGCTCTTGTTGCCTCAACCGTATTCTTTTTCATCGAACGTGATCGTGTCGATGCCAAGTGGAAAACCTCTCTAACGGTTTCTGGTTTGGTGACATTGGTTGCTGCCGTTCACTACTTCTATATGCGTGATGTATGGGTTGCTACTGGAGAAACACCAACTGTATATCGTTACATTGACTGGCTCATAACTGTGCCGTTGCTAATGGTAGAATTCTTCCTAATTCTATCAGCAATCACTAAGGTACCTGCACGGGTATTCTGGAAACTCCTTATCGGTACAACATTGATGCTCATCTTCGGATATCTCGGAGAAGCCGGTTATATGGATGTCACCATTGCCTTTGTGATAGGAACTGTTGCATGGCTTTATGTTCTCTATGAAATTTTCTATGGAGAAGCCGGTCGATTGAATGCAGAAAACGCAAGCCCTGCTGTTCAGTCAGCCTTTAGCCTGATGCGTTTGATCGTAACTTTTGGTTGGGCCATTTACCCAATTGGTTATGTGATGGGGTATATGATGGGCACTGCCGATGCAGATACGCTGAACATCATCTACAACTTAGCTGATGTGTTGAACAAAATCGCGTTTGGCCTGATTATCTGGCATGTTGCGGTTACTGAGACTGAAGCAAAAGCCGGAAAATAATAATCTTTCATTAGATTAATTTAAGGGGTCAACGTCTTGCGTTGGCCCCTTTTTTTGCCTTCTAGAACCAAATACAGAGCTTATTTTGTGACACAAAAAAATAGCATACAAACCCAGGTCTTGGGTGATTTTGGGCAAAACAGAAGATAAATATATCCCGCAAAGCACATTAGACACTTAGGGATAAATTATCATCTCGCCCTTTAAGCAATTGATCTAAATACCAACCATAGCTTGAAGAATATTTCATCAACATGATAATCTTTTGGCTTAAAGATAAATGGAACGCGCATCATGCATTTAGGGTTTAAAAATAGTTTTTTTGTTTTATGTGGGCTTCTCATGGCCAGTCAAGTTATGGCCCAAACGATTTATCCAGCCCGCGAATTGGTAACGCTTAGTGAAGCTGAAGGCAACGCGATTTATGTGATCGGGGATCGCATCCAAGCGATCGGCGATTTACAGGTGTTAAAAGCCGACCACCCAGAGGCGCATGTCGATGAACGTTATCAAAATAATGTTATCGTCCCAGGGTTTATTGAGCACCATGTTCATCCATTTCTCGCGGCTATGAGTCTTGGCGCGCGCGTGATCGCAATCGAAGACTGGGATTTGCCGTCTGAATTTCGACCTGGTGTTCGCAATGGCGAAGGTTACAGAGATATGTTGCGCGCCGAGCTTGCTAAAGCCCCCGACGATGGTTCGCTATTAATCACATGGGGATATCATCATTATTTTCATGAGCCGCTCGAACGTCGTGAAATAGACTCTCTTGCAGGCGATCGGCCGGTTTTGATTATCCATCGTTCTTTTCACGAATTTATTTTAAACAGTGCGGCCATTCGTTATTTTGGGATTACCCCAGAATTGGTTGCTGCGGCACCAACCTCGGCTCAACCCTACATGAACTTGGACACCGGCGTATTTGCTGAGCAAGGGGCTATAGCGATTGTTGGCAAAGTGCTACCCAAAATGATGCCGCAATTTATGGATGGGCTAGCTCAGCTCAGCGCTTATTTACACTCGAATGGCGTTACCATGATTGGCAATCCCGGCGCTATGTATGACCCACAATTGCAAGCCGCGAAGGATGCCATTTTAGGGGCTGATGCAATACCATTCCGCAGCCATTTCATTGTTAGTGGCATGATACTTGCCGCACAACACCCTATGTCAGAATTATTAACGCGCACTGAAGATATTATTCAAAATTGGGGCGCGGGGCGGGTAAAATATTTACCACGTCAAATCAAATTATTTTCAGATGGCGCTATGTTTTCGCAAGCCATGAAAATGCGACAAGGATATTTAGATGGGCACGATGGCGCGTGGCTAATGGACAAAGACAAATTTGATGCCGCTTTCCGACTCTATTGGGATGCTGGATATCAAATTCACATTCACCACACAGGTAATGCTGGCTTAGACCGGGTCTTAGATGCACTAAAAGAGAATATGCTGCTCGCCCCCCGAGAAGACCATCGCACTGTTTTGGTTCATTTTGGATTTGCAGAAACCGACCAAATTCAGCTTGCCAAAGAATTAGGCGCGGTTGTAAGCGCTAACCCTTATTATGTGACGGCCCTATCTGATCTGTATTCGAAACGCGGCATTGGTCCGCATGCCCATAATATGGTTCCACTCGGAGAAGCGGAGAAAGCGGGCCTACCTATTGCACTTCACTCAGACATGCCCATGGCGCCTGCATCACCTTTATTTTTGATGCACCAAGCTGTTAATCGCATCAATTTTGCGGGCGAGGTATCAGGTCCTCAACATCGGCTTTCTGTTGAAACGGCATTTCGAGGCATTACGGACCGCTCGGCATTTATGATGCGGCTAGAGGATGAATACGGCACAATCGATATTGGGAAATATGCAAATTTGACCATATTACAAGACAATCCCCTGACCATCCCCCATGATCAGATCAAGGATATTCGCGTCATTGCCACCATGGTTGAAGGAAAAAACCATCCAATACCAACAAAAAAACCAAAAACAAAGTTCATGGGACTGTTAAACAACAATAACTGAGGCAAAAACGACAGAAAACGCGCTTTGCTAGAAAGCCCTCTGGAGGTGATGCAATGAGGGATGAGCCTATTAAAGCAGGCTTTGGGGGCGAGATTGAAAGAAAGCCGCTCCTCCCCCATCACAGTAAAGATAATGAGCAGCACAAGAACAGTCTGCTGCTCATTTGATAATTATTTATCGGCCTTATCGGCTTTTTCTGCTTGCCTTGCTTCATAGGCAGCCTTCTTTTTATTATAATCTTCCTCTGACAAACTATGCCAACCGATACAATTTCCAGTTGGCGAACGACCACAACCACATTTTTGAGCTTCACTCATCACAATTTCCTCTCTGATGCATTAAATACCAATACATAAATAAACATAATTCATTTAATCAGAATAACGATAGTTTTATTTCTCATTCATTTTAAGTTCATACTTAATAATTTTGCTAATTTTCTAATAATAATGACACATTCAGAAAATTCGTTCATCACGGAAATCACACCAAAAGCAAAAACTATCTAGCTTTTTGAGTTAATAATTTGTGAATTGGTCAAATTCCATAATAAGACTTGTTAAGTTCCTTTGTGATTAAAAAGCAAGCTGGCATTAACGTAATGACCCGAAAGACACATTTTAATACACTCAATGAAAATGATTAATTAACCTAATCCTTTATAAATCTTTAATCTCACAGAAGTTGGACATAACATCTGCCCTAATTAAAGACTTATGTTCAGTATTATCGACTTTCTATAAAACGACTTATGACGATTTAATTGCCATATTCATCAAAGTAATTATGAACCATGTCAGTGCTTTTTAACCGAAATGGTTGCAAATACGCTATGCACCGCATTGGTTTAGAGCGGTAAAAAAACAGCCAAAAACAAAACCAATCAAAACTAAAATCACGAGTTGGCGTGAGGGTTTTCAGTCCTTGGCCAAAAATTATCGTCGCGATGTTGATAAGGTGCATTTATGAAATCCATGCTCATCGCCCCCGGTGTAGCAACGTGACGGATCTCCTTAGCGACGGGCTCAAAACTATTATAAAAATGATTGGTGGATTTCACAATAATCGTCCTCATGGCATTGAGGTCTATACCAATATCAAAAAATGGCTTTCGACTAAATACTTGCGTGCGCACATCATTAACCAGAATATTGACATTATTCTCAATCTGAAGCCATACCACATTGCCGAGCGTAAATTTCGCATCCGAGTCTCCCATTGCATGGGTCAGATGATCAGTAATTTTTATTACTTTGGCATAAATATTAGCTGGCAGACCTGAACTTAGTCCATGTTTGCCCCCCAGGCATATATCCAATTGCGCACCCTCGCCAGCGCTCTGGCAGATTTTGACCACGCCTGGATCCCAGAAAATGCCCAATACAACATCACTCATACCACGATCAATGACACCATGCAGCATGAAGGTGGCGTCAGATGGTGCTCCACCTCCAGCATTATCTGCCGTATCAGCCAATACCAGAGGCGTATTATTGGTTGTCTGCGCATAGTCGAGCGCCTCTTCTACCCCACCAAAATCAGTGCGGAAATTTTCTCGTAAATCCCAAATCCGTTTACCAAATTTCTTGGCGGTCTGCTGTGCCAAATCTGCGTCGCCGTCACAAACTGCTAACATTCGCGTGCCCATTTCCGGCATGTCGCCCATTGGGAAACCATGCACCAAAGACAAAGATAACACCCCTGGCTTTTCTTCTTCGGCTTTCATCTCGGCAACAAAACTGGCCATGGGCTCAAGCGGCGTCA
>CBFHLW010000027.1:0-17121 GCA_965656805.1 Alphaproteobacteria bacterium | reverse complement strand
GCAAAGAATATTGCAAAGCGGAGTAAAGTGTTTATTCCAGGTAATCATTATGATGCGCCAATGGCGAGCGTTTTGCGTATGGCGCGATTGGCTCAGGCAATGCTTCATCAGGTTATGAATGCCTATATTGAGATGGATAGCGATTTAGCGATCGATGTTTGGGAGCAGGATGTTGCCATTGACCAAATCCATAATGCTTTGTTCCAAAACTTATTAGATCTTATCGGAAACTCAGGTGACCGTGCGGCGATTGTTTCTCATTTATTATTTACAGCGAAGAATATTGAGCGCGTTGGAGACCATGTGACCAATATTGCGGAGCAAATATATTTTGTTAATCATGGCAAATTCCCTGATGACGACCGGCCAAAAGCTGATATTTCGAGTAATCTTGTTACAGAGTAATAGTGCTGGAGAAAAGAGTATCTAAATGTCCGTTAAAATTTTGGTTGTAGACGATGAACCTGCCCAACGCGAATTGTTAAAATATAATATCGCTAAATCGGGTTTTGAAGTTTTAGTTGCAGAAGATGGTGGGCATGCCATCGAGCTTGTAGAAGATCACCACCCTGATCTCGTGGTTCTTGATTGGATGATGCCGGAAGCGTCTGGCATTGATGTGTGCCGTGTCTTACGAAGTCGGCCGGAGACACGCGGGATTCCAATTATTATGCTCAGCGCCAGAGGTGAAGAGAGTGATCGTACATTGGGATTGGATAGTGGTGCCGATGATTATGTCACAAAGCCATTTTCGCCGCGCGAGTTGGTAGCGCGTATTAATGCCCTTTTGCGGCGCGCGCGACCATCTTTGTTAAATAATGTGATGCAATTTCATGGCCTTGTTCTTAATCCTGAAACGATGCGGGTTACTCGCGATAATGATGTTATTCATCTTGGAAGTAAAGAGTTCCAACTATTGAGTTTGCTGATGGAGCGTCCTGAACGGGTATTATCGCGTCAACAATTACTCGATATGGTGTGGGGGCATGGCGTTTACGTGGAAGAGCGTACGGTAGATGTTCACATGAGCCGGTTGCGCCGAGCTCTTAATGTTGGGGCCAATGGTAAAAAACCCGACATTATCAGAACCGTTCGGGGGGCTGGCTATGCACTCACCCATGTTTCTGATGCAGAAGATTAATAGACCTTTTAGGAATTATACCGTAGCATTCATATATGTTAGATACTGTTCTTGTTATTGGCGCGGGTGATGCCACAGGTGCTGCAATTGTTGAAAAATTTGCGGCAGAGGGCTTAACCGTTATTGCTGCGCGACGTCCTGTAAATGCTGATAAACTTTCGTCCTTGGCTGCCAATAGCGATGGCCATGTGATCGCTATGCCGGTTGATGCACGCGATGAAGACAGCGTAATAGCCCTATTTGACCATATTGAGAATGAGGTTGGGCCCTTGGCCTGTGTTGTTTTTAATATTGGGGCAAATGTTTATTTCCCAATAGAGGAAACAACGAGCCGTGTTTACCGTAAAGTGTGGGAAATGGGATCTTATGCTGGCTTTTTGGTAGGGCGTGAAGCCGCACGCGTGATGCGCCCACGTGGCCAAGGGACCATTCTATTTACTGGCGCGACTGCTTCCATACGCGGATCGTCCGGTTTTTCGGCGTTTTCTGGGGCCAAATTTGCCTTGCGGGCGCTCGCGCAATCGATGGCGCGTGAACTTGGTCCTGAGGGGATCCATGTTGCGCATTTGGTTGTTGATAGTGCTATCGATACGCAATGGATTGCTGAAAATTTCCCAGATCGATATGCCTTGGGTGAGCAAGATGGTTTGGTTAAACCTGAGGATATTGCAGAATTATACTGGCAGTTGCACCAACAGCCGAAATCAGCGTGGGTGCACGAGCTTGACCTTCGCCCTTATCTAGAAAAATTTTAAGTTAGGAATTGATGATGCATAAATTGGAATTCATATTTGATATTGGTAGTCCAAACGCCTATTTGTCGATGCAGGTTTTACCTCAATTATGTGCGCGCTATGATGTGGAGCTGGTGATCACACCAGTTCTGTTAGGAGGCATCTTTAAGCTAACAAATAATCAACCGCCTATGGTTGCCTTTGGGGCGATCAAGAATAAAACAGAATATGAAATGTTAGAGATTAAGCGCTTTATCGAATTTCATGGCATTACAGAATTTAAAATGAACCCGCACTTTCCTGTAAACACATTATATCTCATGCGGGCAATGATCGTCGCACAAATGATGGGGCGTGAGGCTGATTATGTTGCTGCGATTTGTAAAGGCATGTGGGAAGACGGATTGAAACTCGACGACCCAGAGATATTAGATAGATTCTTTAACGATCATGGGTTTGATGCCGATAAAATGCGTGCCGACATGTCGCGTGAAGATGTTAAGAAAAAACTCATGGAAAACACAGATAATGCTGTAACGCGGGGATGTTTTGGCATTCCCAGTTTTTTCTTTAATGGCGACCTTTACTTTGGCAAAGATCGTTTGATTCAGATCGAAACCCTGTTAAGTCGCGCGACTAATTGAGTGGGCCACCATCAAGCGTGATGCGATGCATAACGCGTCGTTCACCATGATAATCATTGAGTGCATAGTGCCAAGTTGCGCGATTGTCCCAGAATGCGATGGACCCTTCGCGCCATTGAAACCGCGTTGTATTTTCAAGAGTTGCGGCGTGATTATAAAGATAGTCGAGCAGGGGTTTTGACTCTGCTGCTGTCCAGCCTTCAAAATGTATTGTAAAGCCTGGGTTAACGTAAAGCGCTTTACGGCCACTTTCAGGGTGCGTTATAATAACGGGGTGAATAGCATCTTGGGTTGCTGCGCTTGCATTGCCGAGGCGTTCACCAAATTCGTCTTTGTAAGCAGATTGTTCACCAAAGATATGGCGGCTGGAGTGAACGGCATTCATAGCTTCTAATGTCTTTTTTAAACCTGGAGAGAGGCTCTCATAAGCTTTGTACATACAAGCAAAAAGTGTATCACCTCCGATCGGAGGCGTTTCGCGCGCAAGTAGGATCGAGCCCATTGCGGGAATTTGATCATAAGAATGATCAGTATGCCAGCCGCCTCCAATATTAGAGGTTTGATCTGGTTCTTTTCTTACTTCAGCAATTTTTTCGTAACCAGGTACTTTAGCAAAAAAGCGATTAATATTGATGGGGGCCCAACGTTCTGCAAATTCAATATGTTGCTCTGGTGTTAGATTTTGCCCATGAAAGAAGATAAGGCCATGTTGAATGAATGCTTCTCGTATTGTCGAAAAATCCGAGTTACTGAGTTCCTTGGATAAATCAACATTGGTGATTTCAACACCCACACCACCAGAGATAGGTTTAATTTCAACTGCAGACATAATTCCCTCCATTCGTCAGTATATAGATTGCTAGAAAAAAATTAAGAGAACAAGTCCAAAACTTTAAGCTTTATGATTATTCTTTGATGCTTTTATCCGTCATTCGCTATATAGTGGTGTTTACTCATGGAGATAGCTATGTCTGAAACGTCCGATCGTAAACCGCAAGAGTTACGCCGTTCAATTGAAACGCTCGTTGCAGAGGCAGATGATAGCCTTCATGCCAAGAGTGGGGATGACGCAGGCAAGCGCGTAAGTCCTGATGATCTTGAGAAATATGCGCGCGACCTTGATTTGGCAATTAGCGAAGAAGCACTCGTCACATTACGGGCTCAATTTCTTAGATTTTCAAGCGTGTTTGACACAGTTCAATCGCGCGATATGGTTCGTGAGGCCGTTGCAGATGTTGTTAAACCACTTTTGCAGGATTGGATTGATAATAATATGCCAGATATTGCCCGTGAGGTTATAACGGATGCAATTAGTCAAATAGCTGATCATAAAATGTCATCTTAGGCCTGTGCTAACAGGGACCTATATTGCCTTCTGGGCTAAGAACTGGGCTAAATATTTTTAGCAATTTGGCGAGACTTATAGGCATAGATTTCAGGTGCAATTAAGCCTGATTGGTATAATGCCTTAAGGGCAAGTAACTTTTTTTCCGCATCCGCAAGCGCATTAAGTTCATCCTCATTGACTGGTAGGTCATCGACATATTCATCACTTGTCGCTTGATCAGTCAGTTTTTGTTGGTCTTGGGCTTCAATGTTCTCGGTGACAGCCTCTGCAGAATTTAAGATAGGCTCGGTCGTGATATCATTCGAAACATAACTCAAGGACTCTTCTTCAGGCGCTGGCCCTGCGCTATGATGCTCATTTGGTTCTTCATCAAACTTTAGAACCGCATATTGACTAGCTACAATTTCGGAAAACTGCTCGGTCGAGATCGCATCTTGCTCTGTATCTGATGTGCTGTCCTCAGCAGCAAAATATTGAGCTATATGTGCTGGGTCATGATCATGATTATCAAGTAATTCAATATCAGGCAGTGATGAAGATAGCGGCGTTTTAGTAATATTCTTATCATTTTCAGTGGGGGGTTTGCGCGGACTTGCATTGAGGAGATATAATAAAAATATCAATAAAGCAGCAGCAATTACGGCAGCTCCGATTGCAATGGCTTGAGCATTATTTGCAATGAAGGGCTGAACCATTCCCAAAATTTCGGCAAGTGATTTTCCGCCAATTGTTATTTTTTCTAAGTCCATCTTTTCTGCCTCTCTGTGCTCCTTATGATAGCATAAAAATTGTTTATTACTATATCGTTGCCCCTCTAAATTGGGCGCAACGGTTGTGTTTGAGGCTTACTCATCCCAAGGGTGGCGACGTTCAGGCCTATTAAATTTATTTCGGCTTTGCGATGTCTGTGACGCAATTGTCGGAATATGAGCGCGCTGCATGGGGCTTATGTCAAATGCTTTGCTTTGAGATTTTGCAAATAAAGGCACACCAGGACGCCGTAAAAAGGGTATGAGTGCCGCGCCAGTTATAAAGCCACCAATATGAGCCCAATAGGCGACATTGCTTTGGCTGTCACTTAAGTTCCAAAATTGCAAGCCAATCCAAAATAATAAAACAATGGCAGCGGGTATGTTGATGCGTCGAAAGAAGATAAAAAACCCGACCAAGCACCGCACATTGGCGCGTGGATGTAGCATGAGATAAGCCCCCAGTGTGCCAGCAATGGCTCCGCTGGCGCCGATCATTGGGGTGGTTGAGCTTGTATCAACAAATGATTGTGAAAGGGCGGCAACAATACCGCTAGCGATATAAAGCATGGAGAACCGAAGTGGTCCCATACTGTCTTCCACATTATCGGCAAATATCCATAGATAAAGCATGTTGCCCGCAAGGTGCAGAAAACCACCATGAAGAAACATTGATGTGAATATGGTCAAATAAGAGGGGACCCATATAAGTTCGGGAGGAAATTCCCCAAAGCCAAAAATGCGTGCTGGAATCATGCCAAGAGCAAGAATTGCTTCGCCCTCACTATCTCCTAAGCCCACTTGCCATAAATAGGCCAGAACGCATGCGACTAGAATGACCCATGTCACATGCGGACGATCTAATGTTTTATTATCATCGTAAAGAGGGAAAAACCACATCGGATCAGTTTAGGCGGCTTGCCATGGCATGCAACTAAAAATTCATGGGTTTACGTTTTGAAAAAACTCATACTCAGCTCAAGCACGCTTTGCCAAGCTGGGGCATATACTATTAAGCTCAGTTTATGTCTCGTTCAGGCATCTCTTTTAAATGACCTATCACTAAGAGCTATTAATTCGTCATGGTAAAATGAGGTGTGTTACTAATCCAGACGCGAATTTCCGACAAATTGAATGAGGGGTTTTTTGTTTTGAAGAAGGCGTTGAGCCACACGCAGAATATCATCGCGGGTAACAGCTTCTATTTTGTCATTACGGATTTTAAAGTGGCTCTTGGGCCATCCGTTAAGCTGGACACCTGTCAAAGACAGCGCAATAGATGATCCACTATCAAAGCGTAAAGCATATGAACCTGTAAGGTAGGTTTTGGCTTTTTTAAGCTCGTCTTCGCCCACGCGCTCTTGGCTTATACGGCGTAGTTCTTGCTCCACTGTTGTCAGTGCTTGGTCGACTGTATCATTGTCGCTTGCAAAGGCCAGAACCCAAACTGGCTGTGCTGCTAAGTCGTATAAATTGCTTGAAATAGAATAAGTAAGACCTTTTTTCTCTCTCACTTCTGTCATGAGCCGAGAGGTTAAACCCGCACCACCAAGAATATGGTTCATAACATAAGCGGCGTATAAATCTGGATCATTTATGGTGATACCAGGTAATCCCAAAAATACTTGGGTTTGCGGGCCTTCGCGTTGAATTTTTGCCGAACCGCTTGCTTGCAGGCCGAGGCTGGGTTCAATGCGGATTTGAGCCTGAGCTGGTAAGCCCCCAAAGAGCTCGTCTAGGACACTTTTAGCCGTATCTGCATCCATGTCACCCACAATGGACACAATGAGATTGTCGCGCGCCAGAAGCAGATTGTGGTGTTGAATGATATCGTCTTTCTTAATCTGAGAGAGGCCTGTTTCTGTTCCACTTGTGGGGTGTGCGTAACCGTGACCCATAAAAGCGCGTTGATACCAGGCATTTTGAGCCATTGTCGCAGGATCTTGCTTTTGAAATTTGAGATAGGCCGTGATTTCACCCTTTAGGCGCGCAACCGCATCTTCATCAAATCGTGGCGTATTTATGGCCTTAGCAACTAAGGAAATTGTATCGGCTCGATTGATGGTTAATAGTTGAATATTGGCCGAAATTTGGTCGCGCGAGACATTAAAACGTAAGGTTGCGCCCAATCGAGCCATCTCGTTTTTGAATGCTAAACTGTCTAGTTCACCCGCACCTTCATCAATCAGGCTGGCCATGAGATTGGTTAGACCTTCTAACCCGTCAGGATCAACAGCACTTCCGCCCCGCCAGCTGACATTTATAGTGGCGATTGGTAACCGGCTGTCTTCGACAAGCCAAGCGCTTATACCTGTTTCACTTTCAACACTTTGCACATCAATATAAGCAAAAGCTGTTTGTGTTCTGCTTAATAGCAATATCCCAAAACATATGATTGCAAGCCAATGCGCTTTTACTAGACAGTTGTTCATCTTCGCCTCTTATCTCGCCCGATAAATTTATTATTCTGATGGTGACAAATAAGCTGTTACCGATTGGTCGGCGCGCATATGCTCGGAAATGGCATCCTGAACCTCTTGTGGCGATATTCGGAATAGCATTTTTGGATAATCGGTTAAATCATCCAGCTTAGTCCCCAATACTAAACTATAGCCAAAGTTAAACGCCATATCAGACTGCCCATCCATGGCATAAAGATTTTCTGATGCAAGCACGCTCGCCGCGCGTGTAACCTCGCTTTTACTCGGAGGTGCGCGGCGCATTCGCTCAATTTCTTCATGAATGGCCTGCTCCATTTTAGTGAGATCATCGTTATTTTTTGCAATAGCAAAAAGACGAATCTCAGCCGCATTGATCCCAATTGGATCAAGGCTCGCGTTCACATAATTTGCTGTTTTATCTTGGCGTATCAACCGAGAATATAGACGGCTATTCGCACCTGACCCCAAGATTTGGATGCCAATGGTTAACGCGGCCATCTCGCGCTCATTTTCATTTGTGAAAGGCATAAGCCTAGTGCGGTGCTGCCAGATGGATTGCTGAAAGCGCGGGTCGGTAAAGGTGAGTGGAGTTTTCTCTTTTAACTGTTTGGTGAAGTCAATAATCGGCCGGTCTGGGCGTTTGGCATTGCGTGTTGGAATAGGACCAAAGTGTTTTTTGGCAAGCGTAAGAACAGACTCTAATGTTGTGTCGCCAACAACAACCATAATTGCCTGGTCGGGTACATAGTAATTTTGATAAAATGTTTGGGCAGCCTCGTAAGGCATGTTTTCAATCTCGTCTCGCCAACCAATAACTGGGATGGCGTATGGGTGGTCTTGGTAAAGGCGGGCACTGATTTGCTCGCTTGCTAATGCTTGTGGATTAGAGTCGACACGCAGCGACCTCTCTTCAAGAACCACATTCCTCTCGGTTTGAAAGTCGTCCTCGCTTAAGACAAGGTTAACCATACGGTCGGCCTCAAGGGACATAACAGTCTCAAGGTGTTGCTTAGGAATGCGTTGATAATAGACCGTAAAATCGTGTGATGTCATTGCATTATGCTGTCCACCGAGTTCAGCCACTTTTTGAGAAAAGGCGCCAGCGGGATAGTTTTCGGTGGCCTTGAACATAAGGTGTTCAAATAAATGCGCGATACCAGATTTTTTGGTCGGTTCGTCAGCGCCGCCAATACGATACCAAATCATATGCGTGACAGTCGGGGCCCGGTCATAGGGAACAACATAGATTTCCATTCCATTGTCGAGTGTGGCTCTCTCCACGCGAATAACATTATGGGCCGGATTATGAATGAATACCGTGTAAATGACCGCAATGATACTGAGCAGCCCAATACCTAATAAGGTGATTTTGGTTTTTGTTTGGGGCATACTTTGTCACCTATAATTATTATATTTGTTAGGATAACAACATTTATGAGGTCCTCTCGTAGAGGTCAAGCCAGCAGGCAACGCCTTTAGGCTTTAATTTAGTCCTGACGTTAAACGCTCAATAAGTTCTGGGTCTGCAACGCGCGTATTATTGGCGTCGTTATCTAGCTCTTGTCGAACTGCGCCTGTTTGCTTGTCACCACCGACTTTTGATAAAAGTGCTTTCTCACCAGCACTAATATTTTCTAGTTGCTCTACGCTTAGTCCAGTTAAAGTGGCGCGCGCAATATTTGTTGAACTTACAGATACTTGAGCGCTTTCACCAGTACGCGGCGGGCGTAAAGAAAAATCTTTAGGAATATAGAGAGGTGATTTTGTAATAACGCGGAACTCATCCGGCGGATTTTTAGAAAATCCAAACGTATCACTAAATGATCCGCATGCGCTCAGCGTGAACGGAGCGATGAGTGAAAATATGAGAACGATTTTACGCATTTTGAAAATCACCTTAAAGATCAGCTAGAAAATTAACGTTAAAAATTAGTATCATCTATTTGAAATAAGCACCAGCGCCTTGGGCTATTTTCTTTCCTCTTTTAATGCTTTCAGATTGGCAAATAAAATAAATATTGCTCCAATCGTAATCCAAATATCTGCGATATTGAATATATACCAATAATAGCCAAAAGCGTGAAGGCTAACAAAGTCGATGACGGCTCCGTGTAGCACGCGATCAATAATATTGCCGACAGCACCGCCAATCACAAGTACAAAGCCGATGCGGATAAATTTATCTTGTTCAGTTCGAAGGAAAAACACAAATAAGAGGCAAATGGCGGAGGTTACGCCAACCAACGCCCATTGGCCCAAACTACTATTCGCTGCAAATAAGCCATAGCTTACGCCGCGATTCCAAATGAGATTAAAATCAAGAAAAGGTAATAAAGAAATTCGGCCATTTTCAAGATTTTGTGCAAATGAGAGCGAAGCATATTTCGAGACCTGATCTATGATCAGCGCACTGATAAAAATAAACCATAGCCATCTTTTAGGAGGACTCACAGAAAGCATCTGTTTGGGATCCGTCATGGCGTCTCTTGCGTTATCCATGTGAGAGCGTGTCATATTCGCGGACAGCTTCTGCGTCACGCGGGGTCAGTCCTGGATAGGCTGCAACTGATCCAACAGTGGGCAAAATTTTCCATGAACGCTCACATTTTTTCCCGCTTGCAAGAGCGTGAATAACCCCGACATTCTCAATATCCTCTAGCACAAAAGCGCCCTCAGGCGGAGCACTTGCAATCAGTTCAATTTGCGAGGTAATGCAAACATCGGCCATATCCACTCCGTCCATCGCGCTAAATTTTGCTGCATCTCCAACATAAACGCGTGGCGCAGCCTCAAGGCTTGAACCAATGTTTTTCTCGCGACGTTCGATTTCCAATGCGCCAGTGACGACGCGGCGGATGTCGCGTATATGTGCCCATTTTTGGGCAAGTGGGTCATCTTGCCAGTCAGCTTGTGTGTCTGGGAATTGGCGCATGTGGACTGAGAATGTTGGATCGGGAAAACGCGACTGCCAAACTTCTTCCATCGTGAAGGCAAGCACAGGCGCAAGCCAAGCCGTAAGGCATGAAAACATCTCATCTAATACGGTCAAGCATGCACGACGGTTAAGGCTCGAGGACGGATCGCAATAAAGAGCATCTTTACGAATATCGAAATAGAAAGATGATAAATCGATGGTCATGAAGTTGAAAAGTGTTTGGTAAACCCGCCGAAAATCATGACGTAAATAATGAGCGCGAATGGTTTTGTCGAGCTTGAGAACGTTATGCATCATATAACGCTCAAGCTCAGGCATGTCCTTAACCTCAACGCGTTGATCAATCTGATAATCATTAAGATTGCCAAGCATGAAACGGAATGTGTTCCGCAACTTACGATAGGCATCTGTATTGGTTTTGATAATTTCTTGGCCAATACGCAAATCTTCTGTGTAGTCAGAGCTCATAACCCAAAGTCGAATAATATCAGCGCCGGACTGCTGTATGACTTTGAGTGGGTCAACAACATTGCCCATAGACTTAGACATTTTGCGGCCCTTTTCATCCATAACAAAACCATGTGTTAGAACCTGCTTATAGGGAGCGCCGCCTCGTGTGCCGCAACTTTCGAGAAGGGATGATTGGAACCAACCCCGATGTTGGTCAGAACCCTCAAGGTAAAGGTCTGCTGGCCAATGAAGTTCTGGGCGTTGTTCAAGGACAAATGCATGCGTGGTCCCACTGTCAAACCAAACATCTAAAATGTCGAAGACTTGTTCAAAATCGGATGCTTTGTAGTCGAGTCCCAAAAAAACTTGCGGGTCTGTCTCAAACCAAGCATCAGCACCTTGTTCGGCAATGGCATCACAAATGCGCTTATTAACAGCGTCATCGCGCAATGGCTCACCACTTTTTTTATCAACAAATATCGTTAGCGGTACCCCCCAGGCACGCTGACGCGATACCACCCAATCGGGTCTATTTTCAACCATAGACGAAATGCGATTGCGCCCAACTGAGGGAAGCCATTCAACGTTTGATATGGCATGCAACGCCTTTTCGCGTAAATCCGTCTTGTCCATTGAAATAAACCACTGCGGCGTATTGCGAAAAATAAGTGGTGCTTTAGAGCGCCAACTATGAGGATATTGGTGACGAAGTTTACCTCTTGCTAATAATCGGTTCGCGTTTTCGAGGGCCTCAATCACGGCCCCATTAGCATCCCCTTCTTTGCCATTATCAAAGAGGACTCGTTTTCCTGCGAAAATTGGAACATTCTCGAGATAAACACCTGCTTCATCAATCATGAACGGAACATCAATATTATGCTTTCGTCCCAGCTCAAAATCATCTTGGCCATGGCCCGGGGCAATATGAACAAGTCCGGTGCCCGTTTCATCGGTCACAAAATCTCCAATAAGAAGCGGCACGTGAAATGTGTAGCCATGGTCGTGAAGAGGGTGGGCGCAGGTAATAATGTTAGATAAATCAACGTCGCACTCGCGGCTATAATCTTCAATTTTAGCCGCTTCCATTACCTTTTCAGCTAAGTGATCGCATAAAATGAGCCGACCTTGTGGGGTTTTATAAATGCCATAGGGCAGGTCCTTGGCATATGCGATAGCGCGATTGCAGGGAATGGTCCACGGCGTTGTTGTCCAAATAACGGCAAATAAGTTTTCGTGGTCAATGCTCGCTTCGGTGACCGGAAATTTAACAAATATGGTCGGCGAAACATGTTCCTCATATTCAACTTCAGCTTCTGCAAGAGCTGTTTTTTCCACAACTGACCACATAACAGGCTTGGAGCCGCGATATAGGCTTCCGTCCATGATGAATTTCTGGAACTCAGAAACGATCGTTGCTTCGGCCGCAAAATTCATGGTTGTATATGGGTTCTCCCAGTCGCCAATAATGCCAAGGCGTTGGAATTGTTCGCTCTGAATATCGACCCATTTTTGTGCGAATTGTCGGCATTCGGAACGAAACTCTTTGGCCGGCACATCGTCTTTCTTTTTGCCTTTTGCGCGATACTGCTCTTCAATTTTCCATTCAATTGGCAAGCCATGACAATCCCAGCCAGGAACGAAAGGGGCGTCATAGCCCATCATTTGATGGGCGCGTATAACAATATCTTTGGTGATTTTTTGCATTGCGTGGCCAATATGAATATCGCCATTGGCGTAAGGTGGGCCGTCATGCAAAATATATTTTGGCCGTCCGAGGGATTGCTCTCGCAGAGTCTTAAAAAGGTCTATTTTTTGCCACATGGCGATGGTTTCTGGCTCGCGCTTTGGCAATCCCGCCTTCATTGGGAAGTCAGTTTGAGGCAAGCGTAATGTCTCTTTATAATCGCGTGGTTCACTCATAATCAAATTTTACCAGTCATTGGTTAGGTTGCAAACTATTGGTTGGGGGGAAGAGCGTGCTCATAATTCTGCGCGCCTGGTCGCTATCTTTTTGAATTTGTGCTGTTAGCAAATCGAAACTCTCAAACTTTTGCTCGTGACGGATGAATGCGCAGAGCTGAATGTCGAGCTCCTCACCATAAATATCACCAGAAAAATCAAATAAATGGGCTTCAACTCGCGGCAGAAGCGTGCCGACAGTGGGGCGCATGCCAATATTGGCAACGCCCGCGAGGGTCTCTCCAGCAAAGGCGCCCGTTAAAATTCTTGCTGATACGGCATAAACCCCAAAAGCAGGCCTCAGGAAATCATTAAGCTCCACATTAGCGGTTGGGAAGCCTATGGTGCGGCCGCGCTGGTCACCTTGGGCGACGACACCTGTAATGCTCCATTTATGGCCTAGCCATTTCTCAGCATCTTCAATCTTTCCTGCGCGTAAAGCGGCTCGAATTTCAGTTGATGAATATGGCGTTTGTGCCTGAGCCCGTTTAACGGGGGAAACGATAGCTGTTTCAAACCCATTTTCGCGTCCAGCAGTTTCAAGCGAGACGGCTGAGCCGTCTCGACCTTTTCCAAAATGAAAATCATGTCCAATCACGACACCGAGCACGCCAATCTGGCGGCATAAAATATCGTCAATAAAGTTTGCCGCACTGCGATCAGCCATTTCAGCGTCAAAGCCAAGGGCGAGTGTAAAGTTTGCCCCAGCTTCCGATATGAGCGCAGCTCGTCTTTCGATGGATGTTAAACGAAACGGCTCCACATCGGGACGAAAATAAGAAACGGGATGCGGATCAAAGACCAGCACCCCTAATGGACATTTGAGCTTATTGGCCATCTCTTTTGCGGTTTGGATAACAGTCCGGTGGCCAATGTGTACGCCATCAAAATTACCAATGGCAAGAACGCATGGTTTAAAAGAAGCTGGTATAGCATCAGTCGATTTATAGAGGTGCACGGTCGAGTTTTTCATCTTGCTCTTCATTTAGCGTGTACAGCGCTACCAAACAAGGTGCTTCATTGCAAAATGAGCATAGGTTTGGTCCTTTGCAAGAAGGTCGCGGATGGCCGCCATAGATTGATGATTAAAGTTTGAATCGGCGCTGGCAATTCCGCCAGACATGAATAAGACGTCAATATTTGCCAGATTGGCTCCTTTAACATCTGTCTTCGGGCCATCCCCCACGGCCAGTAGTTGGTTGGCATCGACCCCGAGTGCAGTGAGTTTCTTGAGCGCAAGTTCGTAAACAATTGCATTTGGTTTGCCAAGCCATACGACATGCCCGCCTTTTTGCTCAAATATCTCGGCAACAGCACCTGCGCAGTAAATGAATTGATCACCGATTTGAACAACACGGTCGGGGTTGGCGCAGATCAGACTTATATTACGCTCATGCCAAGTGTTTATTAAATCAACATAATCATCAGGCGTTTCTGTGCTGTCGTCATATAAACCAGATAATAAAATATAATCAGCCTCGTCCAGGCTACCAAATGGTGCATCAAGCCCTGCGATGAGATCTAAATCTTTATCAGGTCCGACATGATAGCAAATTTGCCCTTCCGATCCGCGCTCGCGAATTAAAAGCCGTGCGGCATCTCCAGAAGTGAGGATGTCGTCATAACAATCAGGACCAATACCTAACTCATTTAGGCGTTTTTGGACGGTTGTTCCTGGACGAGGGGCATTTGATAATAAAAGAATAGGTCCGCGTTCAGCACGAAACCGGCGCAATGTATGAGCAACATCTGGAAAAGCGTCCTTGCCATTATGAAGAACCCCCCAAATATCACATAGAAGTGCAGAATATTTAGCTGGCAGGGCACTTAATCCCTGCAGCGCTTGTGGGGTCAGTTGTTGGGGTTCCATAAATGAGCAATTTCCATAAAAAATATTAGAGAGGCAAACTGCCGTTAACCAAGGCTGGCGTCAAGCCCTGAGCAATTGGGGGCATGCTATCGCCTAGGAATATGGCCTATAAAACCGAATATTAAAATGACGCCTTGGAGTAGGGCATTTTCTGCCTTACAGGCAATAGAGTGAGGACTCGCCAAGCCGGCGATATGTGATAAAGTTTGAAAAATTGAAATAGGAGAAAAAGAATGAGTTTATTTAATCTAAGTGGCAAGACTGCGGTTATTACTGGCGCCTCGCGCGGGATTGGTGAAGCAATTGCGCGTCAAATGGCTGACCATGGTGCCAATGTTGTTATTTCTAGCCGCAAAGCGGATGCATGTGATGTCGTGACGGACTCCATTAATGAAAAACACCCAGGACGCGCAGCGACAGTGGCATGTAATATTGGCGATAAAGCTCAGCTACAAAACTTGGTTGATCAATCGCGCAAAGTTTTCGGTAAAATAGACATTTTAGTATGCAATGCTGCCATTAATCCCTATTTCGGGCCATCATCGGATTGTCCAGATGAAGCGTTTGATAAAATCATGGCCAGCAATGTGAAGTCGAATCATTGGTTGTCGAATATGGTTATGCCGGAAATGATCGAACGCAAAGATGGTGTTGTTATTATCATTTCATCGATTGGTGGCTTGAAAGGGTCTGCCATTTTGGGCACATATGGTCTTTCTAAAGCGGCTGATTTCCAGCTGGCGCGCAATATTGCGGTTGAGCATGGTAAACATAATATTCGAGCCAATGCGATTGCCCCTGGTTTGATTAAGACCTATTTTGCGCAAGCTCTCTGGGATAATCCTGATATTTTAGAGCAATCAACAGCGACAACACCACTTAAGCGCATTGGGATGCCTGACGAAATTGCAGGGGCGGCTGTCTTTCTTGCCAGCCCAGCTGGGGCCTTTATGACGGGCCAACAGGTTGTGATTGATGGTGGTCAGACAATCGCCTAGGTGTATGTCTCATTGCGATAATTTTATGTTTATAACACATTGTTATTATTATATATTTTTAATAATTAAAAACTGAAATTAAGGCACTTTGAAATGGTTGCATATCGTGTAACTTACAATCGTAAGTTGGAAAGCGCTTTTCCTCTCTGTGTGTGAGCGTCAACCTAGATCTGGTTTTGATTTACTCATTGTATTGTTTGTAAATTATCATCAGAAATGATGGGGCAATTTACAATTTGTGTCTTTGCGGCATGGCTGAAGGACTAAAATTGAGTTCTGAGTCAGTAAAGCGTTTGTGTTGTGTTTGAGTGTCAATTGGATGGTTCTTTGCGTATGCATTTTGTAGCGTATGGTGTGTTCATTCGGTCTCGTTGCGAAGATCTTCAAGGCCAAACATAGTTCTCATTATGCTTGTGTTTTGCCAGCGGCTGACGATGAATATCGTCAGCCGCTTTTTTTGGAATATTTCCCTTAATAAATATGACGGCAGTAATGAAAATGGTCACGGGCTAAGGCTTATTATATATTTTATGAAAAGCCGATTTCCAATATAGCCAATTTGTCTCTGCTTGTACCCGGTCTCTCTATCGCTATGAGGTTTTTCCATCGCCATGAGGTTTTTCCATCGCCATGAGGTTTTTCCATCGCCATGAGCTAGATTTTAATTTTAACAAAAAATAATCGATGATTTTTTGGACCTATGTCTTGACACTATAGGTTCGCCTCCCTATCTCCCTGAGGTAAGTTGGCACTCTGTTATTAAGAGTGCTGATGAATTTGTTCATGGATGTTATTCAATGTGAATATCATCAAAATAGGAGAATAAAACATGAAATTTCGTCCTTTACACGACCGTGTTCTGGTCAAGCGTATCGAGGAAGATACAAAAACAGCTGGTGGGATTATTATTCCTGACTCAGCAAAAGAAAAGCCATCTGAAGGTGTTGTTGTCGCTGTCGGATCTGGTGCACGCGGTGAAGACGGTACAGTTACACCGCTCGATGTCAAAGTTAAGGATAAGGTTCTTTTTGGAAAATGGTCAGGTAGCGAGGTTGCTGTAGATGGTGTCGACCTTTTGATTATGAAGGAATCCGACATTCTAGGCATTATTGGTTAATCCACCCTGAGTGCAAAGATTACAACATATAAATAAGAGAGAAATATCATGGCGAAAGAAGTAAAATTTGGCGCGGAAGCCCGCGAGAAAATGATACGCGGTGTCGACATTCTTGCAGATGCAGTGAAAGTGACACTTGGTCCCAAAGGGCGTAATGTCGTATTAGAGCGCTCATTTGGGGCTCCACGTACAACCAAAGATGGGGTATCTGTTGCAAAAGAAATCGAGCTTGAAGATAAGTTCGAAAATATGGGTGCTCAAATGGTTCGCGAAGTTGCGTCAAGAACCAATGATGAAGCCGGTGATGGAACAACCACAGCAACCGTCCTAACCCAATCTATTGTTCGTGAAGGCGCAAAATATGTAGCCGCTGGCATGAACCCAATGGATCTTAAGCGGGGTATTGATATTGCCGTTAAAACAGCGCTTTCAGATATTGAAAAGCGTTCGAAAAAAGTCAAATCAAATGAAGAAATTGCACAAGTTGGTACAATTTCAGCCAATGGTGAAGGCTCAATTGGTAAGATGATTGCTGAAGCAATGGCTAAAGTTGGCAATGAAGGCGTTATAACGGTTGAAGAGGCTAAAGGTCTTGAGAGCGAACTTGATGTTGTTGAAGGCATGCAGTTTGACCGTGGTTACTTGTCACCATATTTTATTACAAATGCTGACAAAATGACAACGGATCTAGAGGATCCATTAATTCTTCTTCACGAGTCAAAGCTATCTTCTTTG
>CBFHLW010000026.1:0-17541 GCA_965656805.1 Alphaproteobacteria bacterium | reverse complement strand
CTTGGCATTTGGCTTATTAAATCCACGTTTTGGAAGGCGCATATGCAAAGGCATCTGCCCACCTTCAAAACCCTTGATCGCCACACCAGAACGTGAGGTCTGACCCTTCACACCGCGACCACCAGTTTTACCTTTGCCCGAGGATGTACCCCGACCAACTCGCATACGAGCTTTTGTAGCTCCTAGATTATCGCGCAATTCATTTAATTTCATCGTTCTATCCCCAAAAAGGTAGCTTTATTTCTCGTCGACTATTCGCACAAGATGTTTGACTTTTTCAACCATACCGCGAACTGAAGGCGTATCCTCAAGCTCACGGCGACGGCCAATGCGCGTTAAACCCAATCCAAGCAAAGTTGCGCGTTGGTCTTTTTTGCGACCAAATCTGCTCGACGTTTGCTCGACTATTAATGTTTTCTTGGCAGCCATGATATGTAACCCTCTTAGTTAGCAATCGCTGTATCTTCATCAGCTGCCGCATCTTCTTTGCGACGACCAATAATATCAGCCACTTTTTTACCACGACGTGCTGCAACCATTCGCGGGCTACCTTGACGTGATAAAGCATCAAATGTCGCATGGATCATGTTATATGGATTTGAAGACCCGATAGACTTCGCCACAACATCCTGCATGCCGAGCACCTCAAAAATCGCACGCATTGGACCACCCGCAATAATCCCTGTTCCGGGAGGGGCTGCACGAAGCTGAACACGACCAGCGCCATGGCGACCAGCAATATCATGGTGCAACGTCCGACCTTCACGGAGTGGAACACGCACAAGCTTACGCTTTGCATTTTCCGTTGCCTTACGGATTGCCTCAGGCACCTCACGGGCCTTGCCATGACCAAAGCCAACGCGGCCTTTTTGATCACCAACAATAACCAAAGCGGCAAAGCCGAAACGGCGACCACCTTTAACCACTTTTGCTACACGGTTAATGTGTACTAAGCGATCTACAAATTCACTATCGCGCTCTTCCCGATTTTCATTTCTTGCCACGCTTACTCTCCTTTAGAAGTTCAGACCGGCTTCGCGGGCCGCGTCGGCCAGTGCTTTCACACGACCATGATAGATGTAACCGCCGCGATCAAACACAACGTCAACAACGCCGGCTTGTTTCGCACGTTCAGCAACCTGCTTACCAACGAGAGCAGCTGCGTCTTTGTCGCTTCCCTTCGCTGATGAGAATTCCTTATCCATTGAAGAGGCTGAAGCTAAAGTCCGCCCTAATACATCATCAATGACCTGCGCATAGATATGCTTTGAAGAACGGAAAACTGACAAACGTGGACGACCATTCGCAACCTTGCGAAGCTGACGCCGGACACGCATTTTACGCCGCTCGTTGGTAGATATTTTCTGACCCATAATTTGCTCCGCTACTTCTTCTTACCTTCTTTACGGAAGATATATTCTCCCGCATAGCGCACACCCTTACCTTTATAAGGCTCAGGCGGCCTGTATGACCTAATTTCTGCCGCTACCTGACCAACTGACTGCTTATCAGAACCGCTGACAATCACTTCAGTTTGGCTCGGAGTCTCAATCGTAATACCCTCGGGCACATTGAACATCACGTCGTGACTAAAGCCTAGCGACAATTTAAGCTGACTGCCTTGCATTTGCGCACGATAACCAACGCCTTGAAGCTCGAGCTTTTTAGTAAAGCCTTCAGATACACCTGTGACAAGGTTCGACACAAGCGTCCGGCTTAAACCCCAAAAACTACGGGCAGATTGCGACTTATTAACTGGCTTAACATCAATGCCTTCCTCACCTTGCGTCACGGTGACGAGATCAGACAGGCTTGCCGCCAACGTACCTTTAGGTCCTTTAACAGAGACCAGTTGACCATTAAGAGTGACTTCGACCCCACTAGGTACAGGTACTGGTTTTTTACCAATTCTTGACATTTTATACCCCTATCAAACCAGCATCAGAAGACGCGGCAAAGAATTTCGCCGCCGACATTTTGTTCACGCGCCGATGCATCAGACATAACACCCTTAGGTGTAGATACGATCGATAAGCCAAGTCCATTACGAACTGTCGGCATCGTTTTAACCGATGAATAAACGCGACGTCCAGGCTTTGAAACGCGCTGAATTTCTCGAATTACGGGTTCACCCTCGTAATATTTCAATTCAATTTCAATCTGCTTGATACCATTCGCCATTTCTGACTGGCTGTAACCACGTATATAGCCCTCATTCTCTAAAACATCGAGCACGCGGCACCGTAAATTAGATGAGGGAGAAACAACAAGTGTTTTACCACGCATCTGAGCATTACGTATTCTTGTTAGCATATCGCCAAGAGGATCGTTCATGTGCTTGTTCTCCTACCAGCTTGACTTTACCATGCCCGGAACCAACCCTTTTGAGGCTAATTCACGAAGCGCGATGCGCGACATGTTTAATTTACGATAATAACCACGTGGACGACCAGACACCGCACAACGATTCCGTTGGCGGATTGGCGCTGAATTACGCGGCAATTCTGCCAATTTCAAACGCGCTTTAAAACGGTCTTCATTTGGTGCATTCACATCATTTGCAATAGCGAGTAGCGCTTCGCGTTTGGCCGCATATCGCTTAGCCAACTTTACGCGCTTTGTGTTGCGCTCAATCATACTTTTCTTCGCCATAACTTCCTCTTAATCCGTAAACGGGAAATTAAAACCGCGCAATAATTCACGGGCTTTATCATCATCGTTAGTGGTTGTGCAGACAATTACATCCATACCCCAAATTGTGTCGACTTTATCATAATTAATTTCAGGAAACACAAGGTGCTCTTTAATGCCCATGGCATAATTGCCATTGCCATCAAAGCTCTTTGGGTTAAGCCCACGGAAGTCACGCACGCGCGGTAGCGCAATGGTCACTAACCGGTCAATGAATTCATACATTTGAGCACTGCGCAACGTTACTTTTACACCAAGCGGCATGTCTTCACGGACCTTAAAAGTCGCGATCGAATTCCGGGCTTTGGTAATCACTGGACGCTGACCAGCAATCAATTCAAGCGCTTCAAAAGCCGAATTGATTTTCTTTGTATCCTGGGTTGTTTCTCCAACACCAATGTTAAGAACAACTTTATCGAGCTGAGGGACCGTCATCGGATTCTTAAGCTCAAATTTTTCCATAAGCGCTTCACGCACAACAGTCTTGTAATGCGTTTTGAGGCGTGGCTCGTAGCCTTCAAGATTAGCCATTGATTACGTCTCCTGAGCGTTTAGCGATGCGTTTCTTAACGCCGTCTTTATCCACCACATAACCAACACGGGTTGGCTTACCATCTTTAGGATCCGCCAATGCAATATTGGATAAATGAATTTTGCTTTCGCGACTAATAATTCCGCCTTCAGCTTGCGCTGTTTGACGCTGATGACGACGCACAATGTTAACACCCTGCACAAGAGCCTTGTTTTCGCTCGGGAACATCTGCAAAACATCACCAGTTTTACCTTTGTCACGACCGGCCAAAACAACCACACGATCGCCTTTTTTAATTTTCAACTTAGTCGCCATTACAGCACCTCCGGAGCCAACGAAACAATTTTCATGTGGTTCTTGCCGCGCAACTCACGTGTCACAGGACCAAAAATACGCGTACCAATTGGCTCACCCGAATTATTGATTAACACGGCCGCATTACTATCAAAGCGGATGGCACTGCCATCTTGACGGCGAATTTCTTTCGCTGTTCTTACGATGACGGCTTTCATAACATCGCCTTTCTTGACGCGTCCACGCGGGATAGCTTCTTTAATGCTTACGACAATAATATCGCCAACACCTGCTGTCTTTCGCTTAGAACCACCAAGAACCTTGATGCACTGCACCCGGCGTGCGCCAGAATTATCGGCTACATCCAGATTAGTCTGCATCTGTATCATGACTAAATTCCTTATCTAGAGCCCGAAGGCTATTACCCTATTGACCAACCACAATCCAAGTTTTCAACTTGGACATGGGCCGACATTCTTGAATTGAGACTTTATCGCCCAATTTACAACTATTTTGCTCATCATGCGCATGGTAACGCTTTGTCTTACGCACAGTCTTCTTCATCACGGGGTCGGTAAAACGACGCTCAACATTCACGACAATGGTTTTATCACCCTTATCGCTGACGACCGTCCCTTGTAACATACGCTTTGGCATATCTTTCGTCCCTTCCGATTAGACCTGCTCAACGCTAGAGCGTTGAACCGTTTTAATTTGCGCAATCAATCTCCGAACTTTGCGGACACGCGCAGTGTTTTCCAATTGGCCAGAGGCCTTTTGGAAACGCAAGTTAAGTTGCTCTTTCTTGAGCTTCAAAAGTTCATCAGAGCGCTGATCCACTGTCATGGCTTTAATTTCAGTCAAATCCATTTTCTCGCTCCTTATGCCTTATCGCCAGGGCGTGAAACAACACGCGTCTGAACAGGAAGTTTCGCAGCCGCCAAACTTAAGGCTTGGTGTGCAACATCAGCCGGTACACCATCGATCTCAAACATGATACGACCAGGCTTTACACGGCAGGCCCAATATTCTGGAGACCCTTTACCTTTACCCATCCGGACCTCAGTTGGCTTTTTAGAGACAGGTAGATCAGGAAAAATACGGATCCAAACACGACCAGCACGCTTCATGTGACGTGTAATCACACGCCGCGCCGCTTCTATTTGGCGAGCAGTAACACGCTCAGGTGTCGTCGCCTTCAAACCATAAGACCCAAAAGTCAAAGTTGTGCCACCTTTGGCATTACCATGAATGCGGCCCTTATGAGCTTTCCGAAATTTTGTGCGTTTTGGCTGTAACATGAGACTTAGTTCCCTGCAGCTGGGCGGCTCTGACGGTTACCCGCATTATTGCCACCTTCTTCGCGACGATCACGTGCCATGGGGTCATGCTCCATGATCTCGCCTTTAAAGATCCAGATTTTTACACCGCAAATACCGTAAGCAGTCATTGCTTCTGCAACGCCATAATCGATATCAGCACGAAGAGTATGCAATGGCACACGACCTTCACGGTACCATTCAGTACGCGCAATTTCAGCACCACCCAAACGGCCAGCACAATTGATCCGAATACCACCAGCACCCAAACGCATTGCTGATTGAACAGCACGTTTCATCGCCCGACGGAAACCAACACGACGCTCAAGTTGTTGCGCAACACTCTCAGCAACCAATTGCGCATCAATCTCAGGCTTGCGCACTTCAACAATGTTCAAAAGAACTTCGCTAGATGTAAACTTGCCAATTTCGCGGCGTAATTTTTCAATATCAGCGCCTTTTTTACCAATAATCACACCAGGACGTGCTGAATGAATCGTCACATGACACTTCTTGTGAGGACGCTCAATCACAACGCGTGAAATACCAGCCTGACGCAATGTTTTAACCAACATAGCGCGAATTTTCAGGTCTTCGTGAAGCAAGCTTGCATACTCGCCTTTGCGCGCATACCAACGAGACTCCCATGTACGATTAACGCCGAGGCGCATACCAATTGGATTTACCTTTTGCCCCATTATGCTTTCTCCTCAACTTCGCGAACAACAATCGTAAGCTGACTAAATGGCTTGATAATTCGCGCAGCACGCCCTTTGGCACGCGGACGAAAACGCTTCATAACCAAGTTTTTGCCAACATAGGCTTCGCTTACAACTAGGCTGTCAACATCAAGATCATGATTGTTTTCGGCATTAGCAATAGCGCTTTCTAGAACTTTTTTAACTTGAACGGCAACGCGGCGACGCGAGAATGTCAAATCAGCAAGTGCTTTCTCAGCTTTTTTTCCACGAATAAGCTGCGCGACCAAATTTAGCTTCTGCGGGCTAGTGCGGATCATCCGACCAACTGCGCGGGCTTCATTGTCAGCAAGCTTACGGGATGTCGATGTTTTACCCATCTTACTTCCTCTTTGCCTTCTTGTCTGCGGTATGACCGTAATATGTACGGGTTGGCGCAAACTCACCAAATTTATGACCAACCATATCTTCTGTTACTGAAACAGGTATATGTTTCTGACCATTATGCACACCAAAAATAAGACCAACAAATTGTGGCAATATCGTTGAACGACGACTCCAAGTTTTAATAACCTCATTCGACCGACCAGATTCACGAACAGCTGCTGCTTTCTTAAGCAAATAGCCATCAATAAACGGGCCCTTCCAAACAGATCTTCCCATAACGTGCGCTCCTTAGCGTTTCTTACGCAGGTGACGGCTACGAACGATAAATTTATTCGTTGCCTTGTTGCTTCTAGTTTTACGACCCTTCGTCGGCTTGCCCCATGGCGTAACAGGGTGACGACCACCCGATGTACGGCCCTCACCACCACCATGCGGGTGATCGATTGGGTTCATAGCCACACCACGAACAGAAGGACGGCGGCCCAACCAGCGTGAACGACCAGCTTTAGAGAGGTTAATATTGCTCTGATCCGGGTTAGAAACAGCACCAATGGTCGCCATACATTCACCCAATACTAAACGCTGCTCACCAGAGGTTAGACGAATAATCGCATAAGCTTGATCGCGACCAACCAATTGAGCAAAAGTTCCAGCAGAGCGAGCAATCTGACCACCCTTACCTGGCTTCATTTCAATATTATGAATAATTGTACCAACAGGGATGCTCTTTAATGGCATCGCATTCCCTGGCTTCACGTCAACCTTAAGACCGGCAACAATTTTGTCACCAGCTGCCAAACGTTGTGGCGCCAAAATATAGCTTAATTCACCATCATCATATTTAATAAGCGCGATAAAAGCAGTCCTATTTGGATCATACTCAAGGCGCTCAACAGTTGCGACCATATCCCATTTACGACGCTTGAAGTCGATCATACGATAAGTACGCTTATGACCACCGCCACGACGTCGAGCGGTCATACGACCTGTATTATTACGACCACCAGACTTTGTTAAACCCTCTGTAAGATTCTTAACAGGTTTGCCCTTATGAAGACCAGAACGGTCGACAATAATCAACGCGCGCTGGCCTGGGGTCGTTGGTTTGTAGCTTTTTAATGCCATAACTCTCTTTTCACCCTTCTCTATAGACCAGTTGTTACATCGATATTATGACCGTCTTCGAGGGTCACGATCGCTTTTTTAAGGTCATTTTGGCGACCCGGGATACCACGGAAACGCTTTGTTTTACCTTTACGCACTAACGTATTAACAGCCTTCACTTTAACATTAAAGAGCGCCTCGACTGCAGCCTTAATGCTCGGCTTATCAGCGTCAATCGCAACAGCAAAAACCACTTGATTATGCTCAGACGCCATAGTTGATTTCTCAGTAATCACGGGCGCGCGAATAATATCGTAAAACCGCTCCTGTATCATTTGAAACGCTCCTCAAGGCTTTCCAAAGCAGCCTTTGTCAAAACTAATTTCTCACGACGAAGAATGTCGTAAACATTAATACCCTGCACTGGCAAAACATCAATTTTCTCAATATTGCGCGCTGCACGAGCAAAGTTGCTATCCACAGTCGCGCCATCAATAATCAAAGCGCTTGAAAGACCGAGCTTACTGAACTGACCACGTAACGCGGCAGTCTTACCATCTTTAGAAACAGCATCCTCCAAAACAACAAGCTGTTCTGAACGGACTTTACTAGACAATGCAACCTTAAGAGCAAGTGCACGTACCTTCTTCGGAAGGTCAAAGGCATGACTGCGCACAACAGGACCGTGAGACTTACCACCACCGATAAAGATGTTGGATTTACGGTTACCGTGACGGGCACCGCCGCCACCTTTTTGGCGACCAAATTTTTTCGTCGTACCAGCAATCTCAGAACGCTGCTTCGACTTATGCGTTCCCGCCTGACGGCGCGCAAGTTGATAAGTGACCATGCGCTGGAGCAAATCAGCGCGCGGCTCAAGACCAAAGACAGCATCATTAAGCTCTACAGAGCCGCTCGCCTTCGCATCTAATGTAAGAACTTCAGCCTTCATTATTCTGCGCCCCCTTGATCTTCATTCTGAGCAACAACATCTCCAGCAGGTGCCACATCATCAGAAATTTCATCAGTTGTAGGCACTTGGTCATTCGCAGGAAGGCGAATAGAAGCCGGCAATGGTAAACCCTCAGGTACAGCTTTCTTAGTTGCATCGCGCAACAAGACCCAACCGCCCTTCGAACCAGGAACAGCGCCTTTAACTAAAATAAGACCACGCTCAGTATCAGTCTTAACAACAGTCAGGTTTTGCATCGTCACTCGAACATCACCCATGTGCCCGGCCATTTTCTTGCCTTTAAACACTTTACCAGGGTCTTGACATTGACCAGTAGAGCCATGCGCACGGTGAGAAATAGACACACCATGAGACGCACGCATACCACCGAAATTATGACGTTTCATCGCACCTGCAAAACCTTTACCAATGCTAACGCCCGTGGCATCAACACGCTGACCTTCTAAAAAGTGATCAGCTAATAATTCCGCCCCAACTTCAATCAAGTTGTCAGGTGATACACGAAACTCTGCCATCCGGCGCTTAGGCTCAACAGATGCTTTTGCAAAATGTCCACGCATAGCACGTGTTGTGCGTTTCACTTTTGCAAAACCAGAACCAAGCTGAACAGCCGAATAGCCATCTTTGTCGATCGTTTTCTGAGCAACGACCTGACAATTCTCAAGCCGAAGCACAGTCACAGGCACATGCACACCTTCATCAGTAAAGATGCGGGTCATACCTAGTTTTTGTAATATTAATCCGGAACGCATCATACGTCTCCTCATATCCCCTAATTAAAGCTTAATCTGAACATCGACGCCGGCAGGCAAATCGAGTTTCATTAGGGCATCTACAGTTTGTGGTGTCGGGTCTACTATGTCCAGCATCCGCTTATGTGTACGGATTTCAAACTGATCACGGCTTTTCTTATCAATATGCGGACCCCGCAAGACAGTATATTTCTCAATATGTGTCGGGAGCGGAATAGGTCCACGAACCGCGGCTCCAGTGCGCTTAGCTGTATTCAATATCTCACGCGCTGAACTATCCAGAACACGGTGATCGAATGCTTTTAAGCGAATGCGTATATTTTGGCTTTGTACCATATTTCTATTCCCAACCCGACGGTTTAAGATCTAATTAAGCGATGATTGATGACACGATGCCAGCACCAACCGTACGTCCGCCTTCGCGGATCGCAAAACGGAGTTTCTCTTCCATCGCAATCGGTACAATCAACTCAACTTCCATCTCAACATTGTCCCCAGGCATAACCATCTCAACACCTGCAGCAAGCTGACATACACCCGTAACATCCGTCGTACGGAAGTAAAACTGTGGACGATAATTCGTAAAGAATGGCGTATGACGACCACCCTCTTCTTTCGTCAAAATATAAGCCTCAGCCTTAAACTTCGTATGCGGCGTAATCGAACCTGGCGCACACAAAACTTGACCACGCTCAACATCCTCACGCTTCGTACCACGAAGAAGAACACCAACATTGTCACCAGCCTCACCACTATCAAGAAGCTTGCGGAACATCTCAACGCCAGTGCAAGTCGTCTTCTGCGTATCACGAACACCAACAATCTCAATCTCGTCGCCAACCTTAACAATGCCACGCTCAACACGGCCAGTCACAACCGTACCACGACCAGAAATCGAGAACACATCCTCAATCGGCATCAAAAATGGTTGA
This sequence comes from Alphaproteobacteria bacterium, assembly GCA_965656805.1. GTDB lineage: Bacteria > Pseudomonadota > Alphaproteobacteria > RS24 > RS24 > JAYODZ01. Next base: position 7,859 of record CBFHLW010000026.1, on the reverse strand, counting down.
TCAACAGGACGCTCAGGCTGTGGAATGTAAGCATCAACAGCTTCCATCAATTTCAAAATAGACTCTTTGCCAATCGCATCATCACGACCCTCAAGCGCCGCCAAAGCTGAACCCTTAACAATCGGAATATCATCGCCAGGGAATTCATAAGAAGAAAGCAAATCACGAACTTCCATCTCAACAAGCTCTAAAAGCTCATCATCATCAACCTGATCAACCTTGTTCAAATATACAACAAGCGCAGGAACACCAACCTGACGAGCAAGCAAAATATGCTCGCGTGTCTGTGGCATAGGACCATCAGCAGCATTCACAACAAGAATACCACCATCCATCTGTGCCGCTCCCGTAATCATATTCTTCACATAGTCAGCGTGACCTGGGCAATCAACGTGAGCATAGTGACGGTTCGCAGTCTCATACTCAACGTGGGCTGTCGAAATCGTAATCCCACGAGCCTTCTCTTCAGGAGCCTTATCAATATCAGCGTAATCAGAAAACGACGCACCACCAGACTCAGACAAAACCTTCGTAATCGCCGCTGTTAGCGTCGTCTTACCATGGTCAACGTGACCAACAGTCCCAATGTTACAGTGAGGTTTATTACGCTCAAATTTCTCTTTCGACATGCTCTTTTCTCCGTCTATGCCCTAAGGCGATTAAGCCATTTTCGCGATCACATCGTCTGCAACCGCTTGCGGCACAGGTTCGTAGTGATCAAACTGCATTGAATATTGCGCGCGCCCTTGTGACATAGAACGCAACGTATTTACATAACCAAACATATTAGCAAGTGGCACCATTGCATTCACAACAGCAGCAATACCACGCGTCTCCGTACCACGGACTTGCCCACGACGACTGTTTAGGTCACCGATCACATCACCCATATGTTCCTCAGGCGTAACAACCTCAACAGCCATAATGGGCTCTAGAAGCTTGGCACCGGCCTCACGTGACGCTTCACGGAAGGCTGCACGTGCCGCAATCTCAAAAGCCATGACGCTTGAGTCAACATCATGATAGGCCCCATCAATAAGCTGCACTTTAAAGTCAATCATTGGGAAGCCAGCAAGAACACCATTTTCACGGACGCTCTCAATACCTTTTTCTACACCCGGAATATATTCACGCGGAATAGAACCACCGACAATCTTATTATCAAACTCATAACCAACACCAGGCTCTACCGGTTCAATGATCATTTTCACCCGCGCAAACTGACCAGAACCACCAGTTTGTTTTTTATGCGTATAATCGATTTCAGTACGCTTCGTAAATGTTTCACGATACGCAACCTGCGGCGCACCAACATTGGCCTCTACTTTAAATTCGCGGCGCATACGATCAACGATAATATCAAGGTGAAGCTCGCCCATACCCGCAATAATGGTCTGACCACTTTCCTCATCACTCGATACGCGGAAAGACGGATCTTCCTGCGCCAAACGATTAAGCGCAAGACCCATTTTCTCCTGGTCGCCCTTTGTTTTAGGCTCCACAGCAACCTGAATAACAGGCTCAGGGAATTCCATACGCTCAAGGATAACAGGGCTATCAACAGCACAAAGCGTATCACCTGTTGTTGTGTCTTTCATGCCAACCAAGGCAACAATGTCGCCTGCACAAGCAAATTTAATTTCTTCACGAGAATTAGCGTGCATTTGAAGCATACGACCAATACGTTCGCGCTTATCTTTAACCGTATTAAGAACGGTCATACCGCTTTCAAGCTTACCTGAATAAATACGCGCAAAGGTCAGTGAACCCACAAATGGATCATTGGCAATTTTAAACGCCAACATAGAAAGCGGCTCATCATCAGAAGATTTACGCACAATCTCAGTTTCAGTTTTTGCGTCAATACCTTGAATAGCTGCAACATCTAAAGGAGATGGCATAAAGTCAACAACAGCATCAAGAAGTGTTTGAACACCTTTGTTTTTAAAAGCCGTACCACAAAGAACTGGCACAAAATTTTGGCCAATTGTACCCTGACGAATACAGCGCTTCAATGTCGCCTCATCAGGCTCAGTACCTTCAAGATAAGCCTCCATGACAGCGTCGTCGACTTCAACCGCCATCTCAACCAACTCAGCACGATATTTCTCCGCATCGGCCATGAGCGATTCGCGAATGTCCCTAGCTTCGTATGCGGCACCCATGCTTTCATCAGTCCAGACAATCTCTTTCATGCGAACCAAGTCAATACAGCCCTCAAAGTCAGACTCTGCACCAATTGGTAACTGCAACAATAGCGCACGCGAACCAAGACGTGTCTTAATCATGTCTACACAACGGTAAAAATTCGCACCCGTGCGATCCATCTTGTTAATAAAGCACATCCGCGGGACATTATATTTGTCAGCCTGGCGCCAAACAGTCTCAGATTGCGGCTCAACACCAGCAACGGAGTCAAACACTGCAACCGCTCCATCAAGCACGCGCAAAGAACGCTCAACCTCAATTGTGAAGTCAACGTGGCCAGGCGTGTCGATAATATTAATGCGTTTGTCATTCCAGAAACAAGTTGTGGCAGCAGACGTAATCGTAATGCCACGCTCCTGCTCTTGCTCCATCCAGTCCATCGTGGCCGCGCCATCATGAACCTCGCCAATTTTATAACTCACACCTGTATAAAACAAGATACGCTCAGTCGTCGTGGTTTTACCCGCATCAATATGCGCCATAATACCAATATTACGATAATCAGAGAGAGAGGTTTTACGTGACATAGTTTAAACTTTCCGTTTCTACCAACGATAATGTGAGAATGCGCGGTTTGCTTCAGCCATACGGTGCGTGTCTTCGCGTTTCTTAACTGCGTTTCCGCGATTGCTCGCAGCATCCAAGAATTCACCAGCAAGACGCTCTTCCATTGTATTCTCATTGCGCGCCCGTGCAGCAGCAATAAGCCAACGTATCGCGAGCGCCTGCTTACGATCAGGACGCACATCAACAGGTACCTGATATGTTGCACCACCTACACGTCGCGAACGAACCTCAGTGGCTGGCATGACATTTTCAAGCGCCTCATGGAAAACAGATAGCGGCTCACGCTTCAATTTATCCTCAACACGTGTAAGGGCACTGTACAAGATACCTTCCGCCGTTGATTTTTTGCCATGAAGCATCAGGCTATTCATAAATTTTGTTAAGATCTGATCCCCATATTTGGCATCAGGGTTAATCTCACGTTTTTCTGCGCGGTGACGACGAGACATATCAAAATCCCCTTACTTAGGACGCTTCGCGCCATATTTTGAACGGCGCTGTTTACGGTCTTTAACACCCTGTGTATCCAAGGTGCCACGAATGATATGATAACGAACCCCTGGCAAGTCTTTAACGCGACCGCCGCGGATCATGACCACGGAGTGTTCCTGGAGGTTATGTCCCTCACCTGGAATATAACTGGTAACTTCATATCCATTGGTCAGTCGAACCCGAGCCACTTTACGTAAAGCAGAGTTAGGCTTTTTTGGGGTCGTTGTATAAACGCGCGTGCAAACGCCCCGCTTTTGAGGACAAGCCTCCATTGCTGGAACCTTGTTACGCTTGACTTGTTTTACCCGCGGCTTGCGGATTAATTGGTTAATCGTAGGCATTGAGCCAACTCTCCATCAAATATAAAAAGGCCCTTCAAATTTGATGCTTCCACCAAATCAGAGCCATGAAAAATCAACCAAAACTGGTCAATTTCCCGTTAAGCAGAGGATCCAAATAAGGGATCATGCGTCTAATAATTCACTCCAGATTTAACAACAGCGTTTGAACCAATAAAATCAATAACTTAGATGTTATGATTAAGTTGAGGCCCACAGTCCTGCTACCAAAGTGCGTGATAGATACGAGATTGAGGGCCCCTCGTCAAGCCACAAACCGCAAATGCCATAAAAAAAGGCTGGTTAAACCAGCCTTTTCTTCTATTCAAAACAATCTAGGCTTCTACACCCTCAGAATCAACCTCAACAGCTGTTTGGATAGAGGCCGCGCGCGCCTCTTCCGCCAAAAGCTCGTCCCGATTCGCAGCCTCTGCTTTAAGGCGTTGCATTAAGCCACCCGTACCAGCAGGGATCAGGCGACCAACGATCACATTCTCTTTAAGGCCGATCAACTGGTCATATTTACCATTAATCGCCGCTTCTGTAAGAACACGCGTTGTTTCCTGGAATGATGCTGCTGAAATAAAGGAGCGCGTTTGCAAGGACGCTTTTGTAATGCCCAATAAGATTGGTTTACCTGTAGGCGGCGTTTTGCCTTCCGCCTGAAGTCTAGCAACAATCTCATCAAACTCAGACTTATCAACCTGTTCGGCAGCTAAGAGGTCACTGTCACCAATTGTCTCAATTTCGATTTTCTGAAGCATTTGGCGAACAATCACCTCAATGTGTTTATCATTGATTGTCACACCTTGAAGGCGATAAACGTCCTGAATTTCATTAACCAAATAGGCGGCTAGTTCTTCAACACCTGAAATCGCAAGAATATCATGAGGTGCAGGGTTGCCATCGACAAGATATTCGCCCTTCTCGATAATGTCGCCCTCTTGAACAGACAAATGCTTGCTACGCGGAACCATATATTCTCTTGGCTCCTCATCAGCAGATAGTGGCTGAACAATAACACGACGCTTGTTCTTAAAGTCGCGACCAAACTCAACCTTACCGGTGATTTCAGCAATAATTGCATGATCTTTCGGACGGCGCGCTTCAAACAATTCAGCAACACGTGGCAAACCACCTGTAATATCACTTGAGGTCGCACCCTCTGTTGGAATACGCGCCAGAATGTCACCCGCGTGGATTTTAACGCCATTATCAACAGATAAAATCGCACCTGGAGAGAGCACATAACGCGCCTCCGAACCATTAGCTAGCTTAAGGATATGACCATCGTCACCACGAATAATGAGTGCTGGTTTAAGATCTGACCCACGTGTTCCTGATACATGATCAACAACGACCCGCTGTGAGATACCTGTTGCCTCATCTGAATTCTCAGCAACTGTGACACCATCAACAACATCTTCAAAATCGACGACACCATTAACCTCTGTCAAGATTGGAACCGCATAGGGCTCCCACTCGGCCAAACGCTCTCCGCGCTCAACCTTATCACCCTCTTTGACACGCAAACGTGAGCCATAGGATAATTTATGGCTAGCACGCTCAAGACCATTGGCATCAATCACCTTGATTTGGACATTACGACCCATAACAATCAGGCGTCCACTGCTGTCTTCAACCAAATTCTTATTCTCAAATCGAATAGTACCTTCGGCATTAGATTCGATGAATGATTGGTCAACAACTTGAGCTGTTCCGCCAATGTGGAATGTCCGCATTGTCAGCTGTGTTCCAGGCTCACCAATAGACTGAGCCGCAATCACACCGACAGCTTCACCAATATTCACTGTCGTCCCACGTGCCAAGTCACGTCCATAACATGTGCCACAAACACCCGTTTTGCTCTCACACGTCAAAACAGAACGTATCTTGATCCCGATCAAATTCGCCTCTTCGATCGCAGCCATGTGCTTCTCTTCAATCATTTCATCATGACGCACAATAACCTGACCAGATGCTGGATTAACAACATCATCAACAGGATAACGCCCAAGAACACGATCAGAAATAGACGTAATGACCTCACCTGCCTCAATCACGGAGGCAACAGTGATACCGTTTTTGGTGCCGCAATCAGGCTCATTAATGATGCTATCTTGTGCCACATCAACCAAACGACGGGTCAAATAACCTGAGTTCGCTGTTTTAAGCGCCGTATCTGCAAGGCCCTTACGAGCACCGTGAGTCGAGTTAAAATATTCAAGAACCGTCAAACCTTCTTTAAAGTTTGAAATAATCGGTGTCTCAATAATTTCGCCAGACGGTTTCGCCATCAAGCCACGCATTCCTGCAAGCTGTTTCATCTGCGCTGGTGAACCACGAGCACCTGAATGAGACATCATATAAATTGAGTTAATAAATCGGTTATCATCTTTTGCATCTTCTGGACTGACAGATGAAATTTTATTCATCATGGCATCGGCAACACGATCAGTACAACGCGCCCACTCATCAACAACCTTATTATATTTCTCACCTTGTGTAATAAGACCATCAATATACTGCTGCTCATATTCCTTTACGCGCGTAGATGTCTCCTCGAGCAACTGATCTTTTTGCTCTGGGATAACCATATCGTCTTTACCGAAAGAAATGCCTGCACGAGCAGCTTGACGGAAGCCCAAGCGCATAATGTGGTCACAGAAGAGAACCGTCTCTTTTTGACCACAATGACGATAGACAGCATCAATCACGCGTGAAACTTCTTTTTTCGTCATTAAACGATTAACGGTATCGAAAGGTAATTGCGGGTGCTTAGGTAATTCTTGTCCCAGCAATAAGCGTCCAGGCGTTGTATCAACAATACGCGAGATAAGCTCACCTTCGTCATTCATTTCTTCAACTCGTGCACGAATTTTGGTGTGCATTGTTAAGGTTTTTGAATCAAGCGCATGTTCTAGCTCAGCGATTGAACCAATTAAATGACCTTCTCCGGGCATACCCTCGCGCTCAAGCGTCACATAATAAAGACCCAAGATAATATCCTGCGATGGAACGATAATTGGGGCACCATTGGCGGGGTGAAGAATATTGTTAGTAGACATCATCAAAACGCGAGCTTCAAGCTGCGCTTCAAGTGATAATGGCACGTGAACGGCCATCTGGTCACCATCAAAGTCAGCATTAAACGCAGCACAAACCAATGGATGAAGCTGGATTGCCTTACCTTCAATCAAAACTGGTTCGAATGCCTGCACACCCAAACGGTGAAGTGTTGGCGCGCGATTGAGAAGGACAGGATGCTCACGTATAACTTCATCAAGAATATCCCAAACCTCTGGCCGCGCTTTTTCGACCATTTTCTTGGATTGTTTGACAGTCGCGGACAATCCCTTCGCTTCAAGTCGCGAATAAATAAAGGGTTTAAATAGCTCCAGAGCCATCTTTTTCGGTAATCCACACTGATGCAACTTCAGTTCAGGACCGACAACGATGACTGAACGACCTGAATAGTCAACGCGCTTACCAAGCAAGTTTTGACGGAAACGCCCCTGCTTACCTTTTAGCATGTCAGAAAGAGATTTTAGAGGACGCTTATTACCGCCCGTAATAATACGACCTCTACGACCATTGTCAAAAAGCGCATCCACAGATTCTTGCAACATGCGCTTCTCGTTACGAACAATAATATCTGGCGCACGCAACTCAATCAAACGCTTCAAGCGATTATTACGATTAATTACACGACGATATAGGTCGTTTAGATCTGACGTCGCAAAACGACCACCATCAAGCGGCACGAGCGGACGAAGTTCAGGGGGAATAACTGGAACGATCGTCATAATCATCCATTCAGGACGACCACCCGAACGCAAAAAGGCCTCAACAACTTTCAAACGTTTTGCAAGTTTTTTCGGCTTTAGCTCTGTTGTTGCTTCCGCAATTTCAACACGCAAACTGTCGCGCAGCTCTTCAAGATTAAGTTCCTCAAGGAGAATACGAACAGCTTCAGCACCAATGCTAGCAATGAATGTATCTTCGCCATAATCGTCTTGGGCTTGCATATAGTCTTCTTCAGACAATAGCTGGCCTTTTTTCAACGGTGACAGCATTGGATCAAGGACAATGAATTGCTCAAAGTAAAGTACACGCTCAAGATCTTTAAGGGTCATGTCTAAAAGCAAACCAATGCGACTAGGCAGTGACTTTAAGAACCAAATATGAGCAACAGGCGCGGCAAGCTCAATATGGCCCATACGCTCTCGACGCACTTTGGTTAGCGTAACCTCA
>CBFHLW010000025.1:0-17793 GCA_965656805.1 Alphaproteobacteria bacterium | reverse complement strand
AAAAGTCGTGAAGCCTCCAATAGATGAAACCCCGAGCGATGATAGTCATTCAGCTGAAAAAACCAGCATAACGAATGAAGATAGCTCAAATGATATAGGCAATGATGCCTTTGACGGGGCAATGCCCGCATTTCTCAAAATTGATCCCAGATCATAAAAGTACTCTGGTTTGCATAAGGCAATCATCTTAAGCCAAAAAAATAGTTAACTTACAAAAAAAGGGCAGCTCTAGAGCTGCCCTTTTCATTTCAAGAAAGATTATCTCTAAAGACTATAGCATTAAGCTTTTAACATACCGTTCAGCATTTTGCGTATCTGAGCGCCATAAGGTGGGCGCAACATGCCTGCAACTTTTTCGAACGATGTTTGGCGGAAAACTGTTTTTGCATGTGAGAAATTCACAAAACCTTCACGTCCATGATAAGCACCGGTGCCAGATGGACCAACGCCTCCAAAGGGGGCGTCATCTTGCATGATGTGCGTAATCACATCATTTACAGCAACACCACCTGAGGTCGTCCGCGTAACGACTTTATTTTCTTCCTGTGCGTCTTCACCAAAATAGTAAAGCCCCAAAGGACGATCATGATCGTTCACATATTTAATTGCATCATTAACATTTTCATATGACTTAACAGGTAGAATTGGACCAAAAATTTCTTCCTGCATCACTTTCATATCTTCTGTTGGATCAACAATAATTGTCGGTGGCACTTTAAAATAAGGCTGCTGAGAAAAGTCTTCATTTGCTGGGTTGATCTCAATGACTCTCGCACCCTTGGCACGTGCATCATCAATGTAACCCGTTAAACGGTCAAAGTGACGTTGATTAATAATAGATGTGTAATCTGTATTATCTTTTAACGTCGGGAACATTGTCTCAACAGATGCGGTGGCTTCACTGACAAAGCTCTCTAATTTTCCTTTTGGTACCATCACATAATCAGGTGCCAAACAAATTTGACCAGCGTTCAATGTTTTCCCTGTCATAACGCGTGCAGCTGTTTTCTTCATATCCGCGGAATCGGATACAATAACCGGTGACTTGCCACCCAGTTCAAGCGTTACGGGCACAAGGTTTTCCGCTGCTGCCCGCATAATATGGCTGGCAATACCAGTAGCACCTGTAAACAAGAGGTGGTCAAACGGCATACGCGAGAAAATGGCTCCCGTTTCTGGTCCACCCAAAACAACCACAGCTTCATCTTCTTTGAAATACTTAGAAATCAAATCTTTCATAAGCAGAGAACAATGCGGTGTGAACTCAGAAGGCTTTAAGATCGTGCGGTTACCAGCGGCGAAAATGCTACCCATCGGACCAAAGGCCAAATTAAATGGGAAATTCCATGGCACCACATTGCCAACGCATCCAAGAGCTTGATATTCAACACGTGTACGTGCTCCAAAAACACCAAGCGGAAACATGGAGTGACGCTTTGATGCCCGCATCCATTTTTTTACATTTTTACGCGCATATTTGAGGGCTCCCAATGTGCCACCAACATCAGTTGCCAATGAACCTTCAGGTGAACGACTTCCAAAGTCATCATTTAAGGCTTGAACAATGGCATCTTTGTTTTCAATTAAAAGCGCAATGCATTTATTAATCAACTCAATACGACGTTCAGCTGGCATTGGGCCATCATTAATATGGGCTTGTTTTTGTAGCTCAACCAAACGACGAATTTCTTTTTCTGGTGTATCTTTGGTCTCTGCTATTTTACGTTGAACACTCATTCGGTACTCCCTATTACAACAATCTATAGTTAATCAAATCTTTCGATGGATGCCAATAGCTCTTTATCTTTATACAAAAAAAGATATGCTATTATTTCACTTATGGAATTTTCAAAGGATTCAGGACATGGAAAAAGATCTAGACGGCATGCTTTTAAGCATTAACAATTCCGTTGCAACGCTCACATTTAATGATCCAGCAACATTAAATGCGATTTCCATGAAAATATTAACGGCATTTAAGGCAGCATTAGATATTGTTGAAAATCCTGAGAACAATGTGAGGTGCATCATTCTAACGGGGGCAGGACGCGGCTTTAGCGCAGGTGCCAATATTGCAGGCGGCGACGATAATGCGACACAGCGAGACCCTAAAGCCCCCATTGACGCAGGCGCTGTCTTAGAAACACATTATCATCCTTTAATGCGTCGTTTAAGAAATTTACATTGCCCAATTGTGACCGCCGTTAATGGTGCTGCCGCAGGGGTGGGGATGAGTTTTGCGCTTATGGGCGACATGGTGCTTGCCTCAAAATCTTCATTTTTTCTTCAAGCTTTTCGGCGCATCGGCCTTGTGCCAGATGGTGGCGCAACCTGGCTTCTGCCCCGCCTTATTGGCATGGCACGCGCCAAAGAGCTCGCGATAATGGGTGATCGGCTTCCCGCAGAGAAAGCACTCGAATGGGGGCTTATTAACCGTGTCTGTGAAGATGATGAGCTTATGAACGACGCGCTTACTTTAGCTACTGATTTAGCTCAAGGGCCGATGGCGCTTGGGCTTATCCGCGACCTCATGACAGCCAGCATTGATCATACTTATGAAGAACAGCTGAATATGGAGCGTCAATATCAACTCCGCGCCGGACAAAGTAAAGATTTCAGTGAAGGTGTTCGTGCATTTATCGAAAAACGTCCAACCAAGTTCACGGGTCAATGAAACACGAAATCTTTGTGTCTTTACATCGTCGCTCTTGCCGCAAATAAACCGTTTCTTTGCGTCATATTATCTGGCGTTATGACAACGTGAGTCCATAAATCAAACTGGCTTTATACAAGCTATACTTATATGAAGTCTAACCTGCGACGCAGGATACGATCAGACCAGCGAACCCTAACGCAAAGAAAATAACCAGATGCGGCATACTTTATCGCACCTTTACTCGTTCTCTTCGATGCCAAGTTTTTCAAGAACCATCGCGTTAACGGCTTGCGGATTTGCCTTACCACCAGACTTCTGCATGACCTGACCAACAAACCAACCCGCCATTTTGGGTTTCGCTTTGGCTTGCTCGACCTTATCTGGATTTTCGGCAATAACCGCATCAACAACTGCTTCAATTTCACCAGTGTCTGTTACCTGGCGCAAACCTTTTTCTTCAACAATAAGTGCTGGATCTTTTCCTTGATCGGGGCCCTCATCAAACATCAAATCAAATATATCTTTTGCAATGCGTGTTGATACAGTTTGATCAGCAATAAGATCGACTAACGCACCAACTTGCTCAGCCGTTACCGGGCTTTGCGCAAGTGTTAGACCTGACTTATTCAGACCGGCAAAAACACTGCCAATAACCATATTTGCAGCCATTTTTGCATCGCGGCCGCGAGCTACGTTTTCAAAAAAATTAGCTCTTTCCGCTTCGGAAACAAGCACACCAGCATCATAACCTGATAAGTTATAATCGCTCATAAAGCGCTGCTTCTTATCGTCGGGCAACTCGGGTAAATCTTTTGCTAAACTATCGACCCAAGATTGCTCAAAGGTTAAAGGCACAAGGTCAGGGTCTGGAAAATAGCGATAATCGTGTGCCTCTTCCTTTGAGCGCATCGACCGCGTTTCGCCTGTCTTGGGGTCGAAAAGACGGGTTTGTTGCTCAATAACACCACCATCTTCAATCACAGCAATCTGACGCCGCGCTTCATATTCAATCGCCTGACCAATAAATCGAATAGAGTTAACATTCTTAATCTCGCACCGTGTTCCAAGAGGATCTCCAGGCTTTCGAACAGAGACGTTTACATCTGCGCGCAGACTACCCTGCTCCATATTGCCATCGCATGTTCCAAGGTAACGTAAAATAGTACGTAATTTTTTAACATATGCCTGAGCTTGAGCTGATGAACGCATATCGGGATGCGAGACAATTTCCATTAATGCAACACCCGAGCGATTAAGATCAACGAAGCTTAAATTTGGATGTTGGTCATGTAATGACTTACCAGCATCTTGTTCTAAATGCAGCCGTTCAATTCCAATAACTTTGACTTCACCATCTTCAAGGTCAATCTCAATCTTACCTTCGCCAACGATTGGATCTTTAAACTGAGAAATTTGGTAGCCTTGGGGCAAGTCTGGATAAAAATAGTTTTTGCGATCAAACACAGAATAACAATTAATCTGAGCCTTTAAGCCAAGCCCGGTACGAACGGCTTGTTCGACACATTTCCAATTGATCACAGGCAGCATGCCAGGCATGGCCGCATCGACAAGTGAAACTTGCGCATTAGGCTCAGCACCAAACGCAGTTGAAGACCCGGAAAACAATTTCGAATTTGACGTAACTTGCGCGTGAACCTCTAAACCAAGAACGACTTCCCAGTCGCCAGTCGCACCAGTAATTAAATTATTTTTCTCTGTCATATCACATCCACCACTTATGAGGCTGTGCCGTAAATTGCGCAGCACCCTCAATTACATGTGCCGTTTTCAAAATGATCTCCTCACCAAAAGCAGGACCAATGAGTTGAAGACTTAGTGGCAAGCCGTGTGCATCTAGCCCCGTCGGCAAAGACATCGCAGGCAGACCCGCTAAATTTGCGGTAACTGTAAAGACATCATTGAGATACATTGTCAGTGGATCATCTTGGTTTTGCCCAAGTGGAAAGGCTGCTGATGGTGTTGTTGGCGTAAGCAAAACATCGCATGACTTAAATGCTTGGGTGAAATCATCCGCGATTAAGCGGCGCACCTTAAGCGCCTTCATGTAATAGGCATCGTAGTAACCTGCTGACAACACATAAGTGCCAATCATAACTCGGCGCTTAACCTCATCACCAAAGCCAGCTGCGCGGGTTGCCTCATACATTGATGTAATATCACCATCCGTCATGACCCGATTTCCATAACGAACTCCATCATAGCGCGCAAGGTTTGATGAAGCCTCTGCAGGAGCAATAATATAATAGGCTGGCAAAGCATATTGTGTATGAGGCAAACTCACATCAACAATTTCAGCACCGGCGCCTTTTAACCAATCCATCCCCTGTTGCCACAAGTCCTCGATTTCGCGCGGCATACCATCAACACGATATTCCTTCGGAATACCGATTTTGAGCCCACGAATATCACCTGTAAGAGCAGCTTCATAATCAGGCACAGGAATATCAATACTTGTTGTATCTTTAATGTCATGACCCGCCATTGCACCTGTCATAATCGCCGCATCGCGAACGTTTCGCGTAATCGGACCTGCCTGATCAAGCGATGAGGCAAAAGCAACAATACCCCAACGCGAGCAACGCCCGTAAGTTGGTTTAACACCAACCGTGCCCGTAAAGGCAGCGGGCTGGCGGATCGAACCACCTGTATCTGTCGCAGTTGCCGCGACACCAATGTGAGCAGAAACGGCAGATGACGATCCACCCGAGGACCCACCAGGCACCAAATTGTCATCGCTATCTTTGGCACGCCATGGATTTATGACCGGGCCAAATCGTGACGTTTCATTGGATGAACCCATGGCAAACTCATCATTATTGAGCTTGCCAAGCATAACCGCTCCAGCATCCCAGAGCTGTTGCGTTACTGTGGACTCATAAGAAGGTGTGAAATCGCCTAAAATATTCGAGCAGGCAGTTGTGCGCACATCCTTGGTGCAGAATAAATCTTTCACCCCAATGGGCAAACCTTCCAAGATACCGGCCGTACCGTTTTGAATACGCTGGTCGGAGGCCTTTGCCATTTCAATAGCGCGTTCAGGCGTTTCCATAACCACGGCATTGAGCTGACGGCTTGCTTCCATATGTGCAATATGAGCCTGAGTTAATTCGACGGCCGTAATTTCTTTATCACGCAATGCCTGACGCGCATCGCTTAAGCTTAATTTAATAAGGTCAGACATTATTCAACCACCTTTGGCACTGCAAAATAGTCATCATCGCGAATAGGTGCATTAGCAAGAATTTCTGCGCTTTTATTACCATCAGACACGACATCATCACGCCGCTTTATTTGACGTTCAACAGCCGAGGTGAGCGGCATAACGCCATCTGTATTCACCGCATCTAAACGTTCCACAAAAGCTATAATTTGTGACAACTCACGTGCAAATTCAGGGATCTGCTCTTCCTTAACACCAATACGTGCAAGGCCAGCGATGCGTCTTACGGTCGCTTCGTCTACGGACATAATGAAACCTTTTATCTTAAAATTAGAATTCTTTAGATGTCTGCAAACTAGCAAACAGCAAGACGTGAAGCAACTGTCCGCGTACCTATTCACCCTTATTTTACAGCTTTGAAGACGTTTTCATGATTTTCCTGGGGGAATGAAAGCTCTTAGAACGCTAAACCGCTTTTACTTCCGCTTATAAGAGGTTAAGCATTAAGCATGATAATGACCACCACCGCTCATGAATTAATGTCTCACATGCTCCCAAAGCATGTCTTATGCGGTATAGATCTCGGCACCAAAACGATAGGCCTGAGTGTTTCCGATACAGAATTTTCAATTGCTAGCCCCTACCATACGATTAAGCGCCAGAAATTTAATGATGACGCGCAGGCTTTAGCAAATATCGTATTGGAGAGTAAGGTTGCTGGATTTGTTATTGGACTGCCGCTTAATATGGATGGTAGTGAGGGACCGCGCGTCCAAGCAACCCGCGCGTTCATTCGCAACTTGGACAAAACACCAATCATGCCCAATCTCCCTGTGATATTTTGGGACGAACGCTTAAGTACCGTGGCTGTCACCCGCACACTCATAGATGCCGACACTAGGCGCTCGCGGCGTGCGGAAGTGGTCGACAAGATGGCGGCCTCTTTTATTTTACAAGGTTTTTTAGACTATTTAGCCCATCATCCAGAGCCTTAAAAAATCGAAGAAAAATCGAAAAGGAGATAGAAATCATCAATCAACGATTTTTGACTTGCCTGATCTTTCCTGAATACGTATAGAATGTGTTTTCAATGACCAGTAGCACAAAGTATCTTCAGTTTCCGCACCGACACCTTCTCGGTATACATGGTCTTTCTCAACAAGATATAATCGCTCTGCTTGATCGCGCTGATCATTATGTTGTTCTTAATCGGCAGCAAAATAAAAAAGGCGATGTCCTTCGCGGACGGACGCAAATTAATTTATTTTTTGAGAGCTCTACCCGCACACAAAGCTCATTTGAACTTGCCGGAAAACGACTTGGCGCTGACGTGATGAATATGAGTGTCGCCTCTTCGGCAATGAATAAAGGCGAAACCTTAATCGATACAGCGGTGACGCTTAACGCAATGAACCCTGACCTAATTGTCGTGCGTCATGCTTCTAGTGGTGCGGTTGCATTGCTTGCCCAAAAAGTCACCTGCGCCGTTCTAAATGCAGGGGACGGCGCGCATGAACACCCAACACAAGCGCTTCTAGACGCCCTCACTATTCGCAATCGCCTCGGACGCCTTGACGGTCTTAAGGTTGCCATTTGTGGTGACATCACGCATTCTCGTGTAGCGCGCTCTAATATTGCTTTGCTCAACATTATGGGCAGTCAAGTCAATCTAATTGGGCCCAAAACACTCATTCCAAAAGATGTTGATCGGCTTGGCGCGCGTGTATTTCATTCAATGCGCGAGGGATTGGCAGGCTGCGATATCGTCATGATGTTGCGCGTCCAAAACGAACGTATGAGCGGCAACCTCATTCCATCAACGCGGGAATATTATCATCTCTATGGCCTTGACCAAGAAAAACTTAATTACGCAAAACCAAATGCTTTTGTTATGCACCCTGGTCCAATGAATCGCGGCGTCGAGATTGATAGTTCGATCGCTGATCATCCCGAAAAAAGCCTTATTCGCGAGCAAGTTGAAATGGGCGTGGCTGTTCGCATGGCAGCCCTTGAGTTACTCGCAACGAATATAGACGGAACACCCAGATGAGCGCCTTACTCTTTCAAAATGTGCGTGTCATAGACCCCAAGAATAATATTGATGCTATGACCAATTTGCGCGTCGTAGACGGGCTTATCGCCGAGATCGGCCCCCTAACTCCAAACGATAATGAACAGACTATTGATGGTAATGGCTGTGCCCTCATCCCAGGCTTGATTGACATGCAGGTCTTAACAGGTGAGCCGGGATTTGAACATAAAGAGACACTGGCTTCCGCCTCCCTTGCTGCGGCACGGGGTGGCGTCACCACAATGATCATTATGCCCAACACCCAACCAGTGATTGACGATGCTGCATTGGTCGATTTTATCAGTCGGCGCGCGCGGGATACGGCAGATGTCAATGTCATTCCTATGGCGGCCATTACCAAAGGATGTAACTCGGATCAGCTTAGCGAGTTCGCCTTATTGTCTGAAGCGGGTGCCATCGCTTTCACCAATGGCGACCAATCTATTATGAACGCGCTGACTATGCGCCGCGCATTGTCTTACGCCTCTAATTTCGACGCGCTCATCGTGCATCATGCCATAGACGAACATTTATTTAGCGTTGGCGTCATGAATGAAGGTGAACTTTCAACACGTCTTGGCCTTTCTGGCATTCCTGCGGCTGCAGAAACCGTCATGATAGACCGCGACCTAAGGCTCGTTGAACTCACAGGTGCACGTTACCATCTGGCGCAAGTTTCATCAGCGATGAGTTTACCAGCAATTGAAAATGCACGCGCAGATGGACTTAATGTCAGTTGCGGTGTTTCAGCCAATCATTTGCTTTTAAACGAAAATGATGTTGAAAATTATCGTAGCTTTGCCAAACTCAACCCGCCTTTGCGCGGAGAAACTGACCGCCTCGCTTTGGTTCGCGCGCTAGAAGATGGGATTATAGATGTGGTTGTCTCAGCCCATAACCCGCAAGATGCTGATGCAAAACGCCAACCCTTTAGTCAGGCTGCATTTGGCTCCATTGGTGTTGAAACATTGTTAACGGCCTTGATTAGCCTGCACCATGCTGAAGGCATTGATCTCATCACAGTTTTGCGCGCTGTAACACAACGGCCAGCTGAAATTTTGGGACTTAACGCCGGGACGCTTTCAATTGGCGCTCAAGCCGATATGACCCTCGTCGACATTGGTGCACCATGGGTGATTGATGCTGATAACCTCGCTTCAAAATCCAAGAATGCTGCCCTTGATGGCCGTCGCGTTCAAGGACGTGTTGAAGCTTGTTATGTCGCCGGAAAAACAGTCTTTTCCCGTTCGGATTCCCACTAATGGAACAGACATATTATATTCCTATTTTATCAGCGGTTATTGGTTATTTCTGCGGCGCAATCCCGTTTGGTCTTATTCTAACCAAAATATCTGGCCTAGGTGATATTCGCCAAATTGGCTCTGGCAATATTGGCGCCACCAATGTCTTGCGCACGGGTAATAAAAAAATTGCGGTAGCCACTTTAATTGCCGACGGACTCAAAGGTGCCGTGCCGGTTATTATATTCAATCTTTACGCATCGCAAGAAGCGGCAGCCATTACCGCTATTGGCGCGTTTTTAGGTCATGTTTTTCCAGTCTGGTTAAAATTTAAGGGCGGCAAAGGCATCGCAGTTTTTATTGGTGTTCTATTCGCGTTATATTGGCCTTCTGGGATTGTATTTATTCTCACTTGGGGCGTAACAGCCTATCTCTCTAAAATGTCCTCGCTTTCGGCCTTAGTGGCATGTCTTGCTACCCCATGCTTTCTTTTTGTGACAGGCCAAAACCAATTGGCTGGCGTAGCTCTCTCTCTTACAATAATCGCGTTTTGGGCACACCGAGAAAATATTAACAGAATAATAAAAGGTACCGAACCCAAAATCGGAAAGCAATAATAGAAATTCAACCACTAGACGATCTCTCTTTTCTCGCCATAATAGTTTCTTAATAATAAAAATGGCGCAACGACTCCAATCATCGCCTCTTATTCGCGAACTATAATCTCTGCACAAAATCTCTGCACAAAATCTCTGCACAAAATATCGACCAAAATGGCCACAAAAAAAACACATCCGTCCGATCAAATTTACTTGAATAGCTGGCATAAAAAAGAAGCTATTTGCGACTGTGTTCAATTGGCACGAAGTGAAAATATTGGACCTGTAACCTTCCAATGGCTGATGCAAAGTTATGTATCACCCGCTCAAGCCATTGCCGCTCTGCCCAAAATGGCCGAAACATCGCGACGGGGCAAAGCCTTCAAATTGGCCTCGCGCAAAAAATGTGAGGAAGAAGTTTCCATCACCCATGCACGCGGTGGTCAAATACTGGTTTGGGGCTCGAAAGATTACCCTAAACTATTATCACAAATTCCAGCGGCACCACCTATTCTTGCTGCTTTTGGTCATATAGCGCTGGCCACGCGCCCATCTATTGCCATTGTTGGGGGACGAAATGCATCGGCAGCAGGCTTAACTTTAGCGAAGAATATTTCTGCAGAACTCAGCCGTCGGAGTTTTGTGACGGTTTCGGGATTAGCCCGCGGTGTAGATACAATCGTACATAAATCAAGTCTTGAAGGAGGAACCATTGCTGTCATTGCCAATGGTATCCTCTCGGATTATCCACCTGAAAACCAACCCCTGAAGGCGGAGATTGAAGCCGCAGGACTTTTGATTTGCGAGAACCCTCCCGATACAAAACCACAGGCAACGCTTTTTCCACGCCGCAATAAAATTATTGCTGGGATAACCCAAGCCACACTGGTCATTGAAGCTGCGAGGCGTTCTGGCTCTCTCATTACGGCACGACTTGCCAATGAATTTGGAAGAGATGTAATGGCAAGCCCTGGCTCCCCGCTTGACCCGCGCTGCCATGGCTCAAATAATCTGTTGCGCACAGGTGCTATTTTGGTCGAAACAGCTGATGACGTGATCGAGGCGCTTTCAAGCCATGTGGGGTCTATTGAGACAAATGAAACCGAACGCCAGTCTCCTCTCTTTGCACCAATCGAAACCGAATATAACCTGACTGACCGAGAACGGCACCAGATCATCGAATTGCTGGGCCCAACACCAATGGATATCAACGACATTGTATCCTTAAGTCAAATCCCTCTTCCTCTGATCTATCAAACCTTGATTGAGCTCGAGCTCTCAGGACGTTTAATCCGCAATGCTCTAGGCCAAGTAAGCCTTGATAATGGTTAAAGCTCAGTCGAGATCGAGCCGTTAAAATTTAAAAAAATAAAAAAATCATGACGCGGCATTTGACAGTTGGTTAGATTTTGACCATGTATTGTCTGAACGACACATTACATAATGACGGATTTCACAGGTGGATCATGGACGTTGTCATCGTAGAATCGCCTTCTAAAGCGACTACTATCAATAAATATTTAGGCTCAGGCGCTCGCGTCTTCGCGTCCTATGGTCATGTTCGCGACCTTCCGCAAAAAGATGGATCTGTCGACCCTGACAATGATTTTTTGATGAAATGGGAAGTGCGCGGCACTGATGCAACGCGCATGAATGAGATTGCCGAAGCTGTTAAAAGTGCTGACCGCGTCGTGCTCGCAACTGACCCTGATCGTGAAGGGGAAGCAATTTCATGGCATGTCTTAGAAGTATTAAAGAAGAAAAAAGTGCTCAAGGGCAAGTCTGTCACACGCGTTGCCTTTAATGCGATCACACGAAATGCCGTTAAAGAAGCAATGGAAAACCCTCGGGAGATTGACGCCCAGTTGGTTGATGCCTATTTGGCGCGGCGCGCTCTTGATTATCTTGTTGGGTTTAATCTCTCTCCAGTATTATGGCGCAAACTGCCTGGTTCGCGCTCTGCTGGACGAGTTCAATCAGTGGCCTTACGCATCATATGTCAACGCGAGATCGAGATAGATCAATTTATACCGCGTGAATATTGGACGGTAGATACAAAGTTAAAGAGTGATAATGGCGATAATGTGCCCACACGCTTATCTTTGCTCGATGGAAATAAAGTCGAAAAATTCACCATAACAGATGAAGCTCACGCTAAACGCGCTGAAGCTACTATTGCTGCTTCTGCCTTTACAGTCGACAAAGTCGAGCGCAAGCCTGGTAATCGAAATCCATCTCCTCCCTTTACAACCTCAACTCTTCAGCAAGAAGCCTCACGTAAGCTTGGCTTTTCTGCCAGCCGTACAATGCAGGTCGCGCAAAAGCTATATGAAGGCGTATCCATTGATGGCGAAACAACTGGACTGATAACCTATATGCGGACTGACGGTCTCGACCTTGCGGCCGAGGCACTTACCGAAATCCGTGAAGCCATAGGGAAAGATTACGGCCCTGACTATTTACCCAAAGAAGCACGCCGTTACACAAAAACAGCTGCCAACGCTCAAGAAGCCCATGAGGCAATTCGTCCAACTTCTATATATCGGGACCCAAGCCAAGTTTCGCGCTTGCTTGCTGCTGATGAGCAAAAACTCTATGAACTTATTTGGAAACGCACAATTGCGAGCCAAATGACACCTGCACAGGTTGAACGAACCACTGTCGATATTCTATCTGCAGACCGTCAAACGGGATTACGCACAAGCGGAACGGTTATTACTTTTCCTGGCTTTTTAAGCGTTTACGAAGAAGGTAGTGACGAACCTTCAGATGAAAAAGACGATGCCCGCTTACCCGATCTGCGCGAGGGGCAAAAATTATCGGTTGAGAAAGTCTCTCCTGAACAACACTTTACTGAGCCGCCACCACGCTATAGCGAAGCGACACTCATCAAAAAGATGGAAGAGTTGGGGATTGGACGTCCATCAACGTATGCAAGTGTCTGCTCGGTCCTTCGCGAGCGCGACTATGTGACTATGGATAGAAACCGCTTTATTCCTCAGGACAAAGGCCGGTTGGTTACAGCTTTTTTAGAAAACTTTTTCGAAAAATATGTTGAGTATGACTTTACGGCCGCCCTCGAAGGCGACTTAGACCAGGTTTCTAACGGTACCGTGAGCTATCGTGATCTCTTAAGACGGTTTTGGGATGATTTTAAACCAACCGTTGATCAAACACTTGAGCTGCGGAACACAGATGTTCTAGACCGCATGAATGAAGTGCTTGGACAACATATCTTTAAAGATACAGGCAATGGCGACCCAAGGGTTTGTCCAAAATGTAACGAAGGCCAATTAAGCTTAAAAACAGGGCGCTTTGGTGCTTTTGTTGGCTGTACACTTTACCCTGAGTGCAAATTCACACGCCCCTTTGCCGGCGAACAGGCAGAACAAGGTGATATTGAACGCATTCTCGGACAAGACCCAGAAACAGGTATCGATATACATGTTAAGGATGGTCGATTTGGCGCATATATTCAATTAGGTGAAAAGTCAGAAGACAATGAGAAGCCAAAACGTGCAGGCATACCCAAGGGTAAAACGCCCCAGGACATGACACTAGACTATGCGCTCAAACTCCTTTCTCTGCCCCGTTTAGTCGGTCAGCACCCTGAGACAAATGACGATATTATGGCGGATATTGGACGATATGGACCTTATATTCGATCTGGCAAACAGTCAGCCACATTGGCAAATGCGGATGAGGTATTTGAAATCGGTTTGAACAGAGCTGTAACCGTTCTTGCTGAGAAGAAAGCGAAGGGGCCTGGTCGCACAAATCAAAGTGTTATTCAGGAACTCGGAGAGCACCCAGATGACAGCAAACCTGTGCGCGTTATGGACGGACGTTTTGGGCCCTATGTGAAGCATGATAAAATCAATGCAACAATTCCAAAAGATGAGGATCCTGCAACGCTCACAATGGAACGCGCCCTAGAGCTGATCGAAGCGCGTCGCGCCAAAGGTCCAACAAAAAAGCGGGCAGCGACTCGTAAAAAGAAAGCATAATATGTTTTTAAGAAAGCATGTATCACGTGTCGAATGATCCAAGCAAAGACGACATTCTTGCGTTTATAAAATCAACGGATGGAAAAATCGGAAAACGAGAAATTGCCAAACACTTTAACATCAAAGGCAGTGACAGGGTTGGCCTAAAGAAAACGTTAAGGGATCTAGCTTCTGAAGGCATTATTGCAAGTGACAAATTGAGTGGCATGCGTCTTGCGGGAGACTTACCGGCCGTATGCATGATAAGCATCTATGGGCGCGACCGCGAAGGCGGATTTCTCGCACGCCCAATTCAATCAGAAGCCACAATAACGCCCCTCTCAAAACCGCCTCATATCGAAAGCCCGACCGCGATAAGTTCAGACCCTCCCTCTATTCATGTGCGTGAGGTTAACAAAAAAGGAACGCGTTTACCCCGCCTTAACATCGGAGACCGTGCCCTCGCACGCCTAACCAAAGGGCATGACGGAAGCTATAGCGCGCGGATAATCAAACGATTTGAAAGCGAAAGTAGCAAACGTATTATTGGCCGCGTCACGATTAACGCGCGGGGTACTATGCTTATTCCAGCCAACCGCCGTGAGAGATATGACTATACGCTTGAGCATAACGTGTCTCTAAATCATAACGACCTCATCATCGCAGAAAAAATTGAAAGCAAACGCTACGGACCCCAAAAAGCAAAATGGATTGAAACCATTGGTTCTGCAGATGATCCACACGCATTCTCATTACTGGCTATTGCTGAACAAGATATACCCATTGATTTCTCACCCGAAACAATCGCTGAAATCGAAAATATAAAAGAACCAGATATCACAAATAGGACAGACCTCACGCATATACCCTTTGCAACCATCGATCCGGCCGACGCGCGTGACCACGATGATGCCGTTTTTGTGCAAAGTGAGGGCGACGGATTTAACGTCTGGGTCGCTATTGCTGATGTTGCCGCTTATGTTCAACCTGGTTCATCGCTCGACGCTGATGCCCGCCAACGCGGCAACTCGACATATATGCCGGACCGCGTTGTCCCTATGTTGCCCGAGAAATTATCGACTGATCTCTGTTCTTTAAAAAGCGGAGAAAAGAGGCCAGCGCTGGTTGTGACTTTTTATATAGATGCTCATGGCCGCCGAGGTGTCCACAAATTTTACAGGGCCAATATATGCATCGCTCAAGGCTACAGCTATGAACAAGCACAGGACGTATTTAATAAAGCAGACAGTCCCGATTCAAGCATAATAAGTGAAGACGACGCCCCCCTCGTTACATTATGGCAAGCTTATAAAGCAATGGCAGTAGCGCGCGATGATCGCGGCCCGCTTGACCTTAATAGACCCGAACGCAAAGTCCGTCTCGATGACCAAGGCAAGGTTGCCGAGATCTATATGCCCCCACGTTTAGAGGCCCATCGCCTTATTGAAGAAATGATGGTTGCGGCAAATGTCTGCGCGGCAGCTACTCTCATTCAGAAAAAAGTTCCTGTTATTTTTCGTATCCACGACTCGCCGTCGCTTGAACGCGTCAATAATTTTGCAAGTTTTGTGCGCCCTTTTGGCATTAAGTTCGACCTTGGGCAACCTGTACTTCCGCGTATGTTTAACAGCGTCCTTACACAAGATATTAGCGGTGATAAAACCGAAATGGTCAGCGAAGCAGTTTTACGCACACAAGCGCAAGCTTCTTATAATATAGATAATATCGGTCATTTCGGCCTCAGTCTTGCGCATTATGCTCATTTCACGTCCCCTATTCGCCGCTATGCCGATTTGATTGTTCACAGAGCCTTAATTTCTGCGCTTGGCTTTGGACCCGATGGTTTAAGCCCAGCCGATATTGACAGAATGCGCGAGACTGCAGAGTCAATCTCAATGTCGGAACGGCGTTCCATGATAGCCGAACGGACAGCGAGTGAGCGCTACCTCTCTTCCTACATGTCACACCGCACTGGTGAAGTGTTTGATGGTCAAATCACAGGCATGTCACGCGCTGGGATTTTTGTTCGTTTAAACGAAACGGGTGCCGAGGGGCTGGTACCGGCGTCTAATTTAGGGAGCGAACGTTTTGACGTTGATGAAAATGGCTTTACAATGCGTGGTTTGCAAACGGGTCTCATGTTCCAACTCGGCGCACCGGTTCAAGTTGCGCTTAAAGAAACAATGCCGTTAAAAGGTGGGTTACTCTTTTCCTTACGCGAGGGCGGGGAAATAGCACCCCATGCATTGCGCAAAAAAGGGAGGAAAAAACCCCCAAAAGGATCCAAGGCGAAAGTAAAGACAAAGACTCAAGCTAGAAATAAATCAAAGCCTGAGAATACAAAGCGAGATAAACGCACATGACCGATCAAAATAGCGACATAGAATTTCCTATCAAATCAACCAAACGCCCACTTGGTCGCTCTATAGGGCGTGGATGGCTAAGTCATTGTCCACAATGTGGGCAAGGGCCTATTTACCAGGCTTTTTTGAAAACCAATGAGAATTGCGCTCATTGTGGACTAAACCTTTCTGGCCACGAGGCCGATGATGCGCCGCCTTATTTCACTATCATGATAGTCGGCCACATTATTGTGCCCTTAGTTTTGATCGTGGAACGAGCCTATGCACCTGAATTATGGATGCACGCAACTCTGTTTTTAATCTTATCTGTCCTGCTGACCCTATGGACGCTCCCGCGGGTCAAAGGCGCGATTATTGGTTGGCAATGGGCGCTCAAAATGCATGGTTTTGCCAATTCAGAAATACCGCAAGAAGATACTACGTGAGGGTAACATTATGACAGAAAAAATTCCCGATGGCATTACACCAGGTTCAGCGAACGAATTTCGCAAAGGCAATACGGGGACAGTGCGCCCAAAGGACGCCGCAACACTTATCATTGTTCGGGAAGGTCAAGGCGAACCAAAAATCCTAATGGGAAAGCGGGCATCAACACATAAATTCATGCCCAATATGTTCGTGTTTCCAGGTGGTCGCGTAGATCCAGTCGATTCGCGTATTGCTGTGACGCCCAAATTAAATAAATCGGTCACAAATCGACTGCAAAAGCAGGTCCCCATCCGCACGAGCCCTGCACGTTTGCGGGCTATGGCGCTTGCAGCGATCCGCGAAACGTTTGAAGAAACAGGCGTGGTTGTTGGCTCACCAAGCAAAAAACCTATCAAAATCAATCACCCTGACTGGCAGGCTTACTTTGATTATAATGTTGAACCTCCATTGCAAGCGATGGACTTTATTGCCCGCGCCATTACTCCGCCGCAACGCGTGCGTCGCTTCGACACTCGGTTTTTTATGATTTCGGCAGATTATCTGCATACGCCGCCCGAAGAGCTAGATCGCGCGTCGGGTGAGTTAACTGACCTTCACTGGATCACGCCAAAAGAAACAGAAAATCTCGATTTACCAATCATTACCCAACAAGTCATGAAGATTGTATCCAAACGCCTGACCTTACCACCTGAGAAACGCTTCCAGGCCCCCTCTATGTTTTTCAAATTCAATCGTGGGAAACCCAGTTACGCCGAAATTTGAAGCAAATATGCTTGACTTAACGCTGCATTTGGCTAGATTGCGGCTCATATAAAGCCATATTGTGGCTAGACCTCAAGACACACATTCAAGCCTTTGGGCAAAAGGGTATTATCATGGCGAAGCCAACCACAATCAAAATTAAACTTGAAAGCACAGCTGGAACAGGCGCTTTTTATGTGACTAAGAAAAATGCACGCACCATGACTGAAAAAATGGTTGTCAAAAAATATGACCCAGTATTACGCAAGCATGTAGAGTTTAAAGAAACAAAAATTAAATAAGGTTTGATTAACCTATTTAATAAGGCGCCTTTAGGCGCCTTTTTTTTATGAAAAAATATATTACATAACTAATATAAATTTAGAGCGTTATGCTTCCTGAACCTTTTTCAGTCTGCTTATTAAATTAATCTGCACCTTTAACTATTCCGAGAAATTTGAGCATCAATGCTTTATTGTATGTTCGAACTTACGTAAGATATATTCTATGGAGCATCCCCTGTGAA